>DASSIL010000227.1:0-7396 GCA_035691925.1 Gemmatimonadales bacterium | reverse complement strand
GTGAACGCGATGCGCCCGCCGGGCGAATGGAACGTGTACGACGTCGTCTGGACGGCGCCCACCTTCAAGGCCGACGGCTCGCTCGCCACCCCGGCGTACGTGACCGCCTTCCAGAACGGCGTGCTGGTGCAGGACCACGTGGCGCTGCTGGGCCCCACGCTCTACATCGGCAAGCCCTCCTACCAGGCCCACGGGCCGGAGCCGATCAAACTCCAGGCGCACGGCGATCCCAGCGCGCCGATCAGCTTCCGCAACATCTGGGTGCGGCCGCTGCCGGACCAGCCGCAAGTGCACATGCCGTAGGCGCGCCGGTCATGGTCACTGTCCGCCCCGCCATCGCTGCCGACCTGCCCCGCATCGGCCGGCTCGGCGCCCTCCTCGTCGAGGCGCACTACAATCTCGACGCGAAGCGCTTCCTGGCCACCAAGCCGCGGACGCCGCTGGACTACGCGTCGTTCCTGGCGTCGCAGCTGGGAAAGCCGGACGTCGCCGTCCTCGTGGCCGACGAGAACGGCGACGTGATCGGCTACGCGTACGCCGCCGTCGAGGGCTACGACTACATGTCGCTGCGCGGGCCGGCGGGCGTCGTGCACGACATCCTCGTTGAGCCGGACTCCCGTGGCCGCGGCGTCGGCCGCCAGCTGCTGGACGCGGCCCTCGCATTCCTGAAAGCGCGCGGCGCGCCGCGCGTCGTGCTCACGACTGCCGAGGGGAATGAGGGGGCCGAGCGTCTGTTCGCGCGTGCCGGGTTCCGGCGCACGATGATCGAAATGACGCGCGAGCTGGACGAGCGGTCGTCATAGTCTACAACCACAACCCTGTTTGCACGTCTCGAGAGGACAACCATGAAGGTAGGCATCATCGGTTCCGGTGCGGTGGCGCAAACACTCGGCGCCGGATTCCTGAAGCACGGCCACGCCGTCATGCTCGGCACTCGCGATGCCACGAAGCTCGCCGAGTGGCAGAAGAAGCACCCGGACGCCAAGGTCGGATCGTTCGGCGATGCCGCAAAATTCGGCGAAGTGGTGACGCTGGCGGTGAAGGGCACTGCCGCCCTCGATGCCCTGCGGCTCGCAGGCCAGGACGCGATCGCCGGGAAGGTGGTGATCGATGCCACCAATCCGATCGCCGCCGCCCCGCCCGTCAATGGTGTTCTCCAGTTCTTCACGTCGCTCGACGAATCCCTGATGGAGCGTCTCCAGAAGGCCTATCCGTCTGCGCGCTTCGTCAAGGCGTTCTGCTCGGTGGGCAATGCGAGTATGGTGAACCCGCGTTTTGCCGCGGGCCCACCCACCATGTTCATCTGCGGGAACGACGCAGCCGCGAAACAGACGGTCTCCGGCGTGCTGGACCAGTTCGGCTGGGAGACACTCGACCTGGGCGCAGTCGAGGCCGCCCGGGCGATCGAGCCGCTCTGTATGCTCTGGTGTATCCCTGGGTTCCTGCACAACGAATGGACCCACGCGTTCAAGGTGCTGCACACCTAGGCTACGGCGCGGGCGCCTGCTGCAACCGGTTAGATCCAGCGGCGCCGCAGCAGCAGATCCTTCACCAGCTGCGTCAGCCCGAGGTAGCACACGAGCGTGAGCCCGAGGAGCGGCCAGTACAGGGGCGGCAGGGCGACGAATCCGAGCGCCGGCCCGAACGGCGACGTGGGCAGCCAGATCCCTACCGCCATAATCAGCACTGTCGTCGCCACCAGCGGCCAGCTCGCGCGACTCTGCAGGAACGGGATCTTGCTCGTCCGGATCACGTGGATGATGAGCGTCTGCGTCATCAACGACTCCACGAACCACCCGGTCTGAAACAGGGCGGACTGATCGAGTGTCCGGGCGCCGAACACGAAGTACATCATGGCGTACGTCGTGTAATCGAAGATCGAGCTGATCGGGCCGATCGCGAGAATGAAGCGCGTGATGGCGCTGATGTCCCACGGACGGGGCTGGGCGATCTGCTCGACATCGACGTTGTCGGTAGGGATCGGGACCTGGGAGAAGTCGTATAGCAGGTTGTTGGTGAGCACCTGTAGCGGCGCCATCGGAACGAACGGGAGCAGCGCGCTCGCGCCGATCACGCTGAACATGTTGCCGAAGTTGGAGCTCGCCCCCATCCGGATGTATTTGAGAACGTTGGAGAAGACTTTCCGCCCCTCGAGCACCCCCTCTTCGAGCACCAGCAGGCTCTTCTCGAGGAGGATGATGTCGGCCGATTCCTTGGCCACGTCCACCGCGGTATCGACGGAGATTCCGACATCCGCCGTGCGCAGCGCCGCGGCGTCGTTGATGCCGTCTCCGAGAAACCCCACCACATGGCCCCGTCGCTGGAGCACGCGAATCACGCGCTCCTTATCGGCCGGGGAGAGCCTTGCGAACAGCGAGGCCTTCTCGGCCTTCTCCGCCAGCTTCTCATCGCTCAGACGCGCCACCTCGGCGCCGAGCAGGACGTGGCGGGTGCGCAGCCTCACGTGCTTGCAGATCGTCTTGGTAACGAGCTCGTTGTCTCCGGTGAGGACCTTCACCGTCACTCCGTGCTCGCGCAGCGCGGCGATCGCCGCCTTGGCGCTGTCCTTCGGCGGATCGAGGAACGCGACGTAGCCGAGCAGCACGAGCTCCATTTCGTCGTCGCGGCCGTAGCTCGACCGCAGCGGCACATCGCGGTAGGCGACGCCCAGCACGCGGAAGCCCTCAGCGCTCAGGTGGTCGCAGCGCTCGCGCAGATCGGCGGCGAACCCCGGCGGCGCGGGCAGCACGTCGCCGTCCGCCGAGAACGCGGTGCAGCGCTTGAGGATCTCTTCCGGCGCCCCTTTCGCGAGCAGCCGCCGCCGGCCGGTCGGCTGATCGACCACGACCGACATGACCCGGCGCGAAAAATCGAACGGCATCTCGTCGACCTTGGTGTACCCGGCGAGGTCGACCTCGGGATGCGCGTCGCTGTGCTTCAGGATGGCGTGATCGAGGGCGCTTTTCAGCCCGGTCTGCAGGTGGCTGATCAACAGCGCCGCGATCAGCACTTCGTCGTTTTCGTCGCCGTTCACGTCGCAGTGCCGCTCCAGGATGACGCTGTCCATGGTCAGCGTACCGGTCTTGTCGGTACACAGGATGTCCATCGCGCCGAAGTTCTGGATGGCGTTCAGCCGCTTCACGATCACCTTCTTGCGCGACATCGCCATCGCGCCCTTGGAGAGACACACCGAGACGATCATCGGCAACATCTCGGGGGTCAGCCCTACGGCCACCGCCAGCGCGAAGAAGAACGCTTCGTGCCAGTTGTGCTTCGTCAGCCCGTTGATGAGGAACACGACCGGCACCATCACCGCCATGAAGCGGATCATCAGCCAGGTGTAGCGATTGATGCCGCGGTCGAACGCCGTCTCGGGTGCAGCCTGGGCGATGCCCTTCGCCATCGTGCCGAACAGCGTGCGCGGGCCGGTCTCCACCACGACGGCGAGCGCCGAGCCACTTTGCACGCTCGTGCCGAGGAAGCACAGGTTGGGACACTCGAGCGGCTCCCGCGCGGATGCGCCTTGCAGGACTTCGCCCTTCTCGGCGGGGAGCGACTCGCCGGTGAGCGCCGACTGGGTGACGAAGAGATCCTTCGCGGTGAGCAGGCGGACGTCGCCAGGGATCATGTCGCCGGCGGCGAGCGACACGATGTCGCCGGGGACCACCTCGCGCAGCGGCACCTCGTGCCGCGCGCCGTCGCGCACCACGGTGACGGTCACGCGGATCATGGCGCGCAGCGCCTCGGCTGCGGTGTTGGCGCGCGTCTCCTGGACGAACCGCAGCGTGACGCCGAGGACGATCATCAACGTCATCACCGTCGCGGCGCGGAGGTCTCCCGTCAGGACGGAGATGATGGCGAGGGCCGCGAGCAGGATAACGAGGGGATTGCGCAGTGCGTGGTAGAGGCGGATGAACCAGTTGTCGGGACGGTGGGCGGCGATCTCATTGGGACCGTGCAGCGCCAGCCGCCGTTGCGCTTCCTCCTGGGTCAGACCGCTGACCGTCGATTCGCAGAGCTGCAGCGCGGCGTCACGATCCGCCGCGGCGGCCTGTCGCAGACGCGCGGAGTCCCAGGAGGTCGCCGGGGTTGCCGCGGGTGGACGGAGTACGCGGGGGAGCGCGGTCATGAGGCGCGTGCCATAGCGAAGGACATGCTACGAAGCTAGGAGCGCGGATTCAACGGAGATGTGAGAGCGACGTGAAGCTGTCCCGGACCTGTCCCGGGACGGCGAGCCGGACCGCGCGTCGCGATCCGGCCCGCCGTTGCATCAGTACGAGAAGCGGAGGGTCACCCCGAACGCGCGTGGCTGGTTCGTCAGGTAGCCGACGCGCGCCAGCGTCCCCCGCTCGCGATCGAGCGCCAGGAACGCACGCGTATCGGTCAGGTTGGTCGCGAAGACCGCGGCCTCCCACCGTTCACGGGACAAACCGAGACGCAGGTTGACGATGCTGTAGCCGGGCAGCAGCGGATCGAACGTGAACGTGGACTGCGTCAGCGGCCCGCCGACGGTGTTCGGCAACGCGTGCAGGTTGACGGTGCCGAACCCCGGCGCTTCGTCGTCGATCAGGGTGTAATGCGACCCGGTGTACTGGTAGCTGCCGGTGATGAACGCCCGCGACCCGGCCGTCACCAACCACCCGTAGGTGGCGGCGCCGCTCACCTGGACCTGCGGCACGCTGGGAAGCCGGTTTCCGTCCTTGATGCCGGAGATGATGTTCCCGGCGCCGTCCTTCAGGGTGGACGTGAGCTTGCCGTTGTTGAGGCCGAGGGACGCCTCGAGATTCCAGTGCTCGCCCGGGGAGAGGGTGACCTCCGCCTCCACACCCTGGCTCCGCGCGCTCGGCGCGTTGAGGATGAGTCGCGAGGTGCACGTGCCCGCCGTCACGGTCAGCTGGAGGTCGTTGACCTCCATGTCGAACGCGGAGAGGCTGAACGTCGAATGGCCGCTCTGCGCCTTCAGGCCCGCTTCGTAGTTCCAGGCCGTCTCGTCCTTCCACGAGTTGTGGCCGCTGAAAATGACGGAGTCCGCCGGCGTGCACACGGGATAGTTGAGCGGATCGTTGATCCCGCCCAACCGGAACCCCTTGGACGCCTGGGCGTTGACGGTGACGGCATCGGAGACTTTGTAGCTCGCGATGAAGCGCGGCGCCACGCCGTTCGCCTTCGTCTTGCCGGGCTGCGACAGGAGCGAGATGCCGTTGTTGTTGTTGCCGAAGAAGCCGTCGAAGATCTGATCGCGCTGTTCGCGGAAGTTGTAGTAGCGAATGCCGGCGGTGAGGTCGAGCCGCTCGCCCACCGGCACCGTCGCCTCGCCGAACGCCGCGGTCTGCCGCAGGTAGTAATGCAGGTCGGACCAGAACAGGTGGTCTACGGGCGCGTCGATGCCGCGCGTGAAGCCGGGGGGCGCGTTGAAGATCGGCGCCGCGAGCGCATCGAACCCCGCGATCAACAGGTCCTGGCCGTAGTGCCGGTGATTGCCGGCGTAGAATCCGCCGAGCACCCAGTGGAAGCGGTTGCGACCGCCGGAGAGTCGCAGCTCCTGCGTGGCGACGTTGGTCTTGGTGGCGTCGTTGAGCCCGGCGTTGATCGTATAGACGTTCTCCGGCAGCCCGATACTGCCGCCCAGGATGCTGGCGCTCAACGCCGTGCCGTCGCGGACCACGAGCACGTTGCGGTGCGTCCAGGCGCTGACCGACGTCAGGCTGACCCCGCCGAAATCGTAGCGCACGCTCAGGTCGGCGAGCAGGAAGTCGTCGGTGAACGGCTCCTGCATCTGGGTGAACAGTTCGCGCCCACCGAGGTTCACCTTGGGCCGCGTCGTGGTATAGGGGTTGGCGAGAATATTGAACGTATCGATACGGTTCCAGCCGTTCATGCTCACCCGCTGGAACGCGAGCCGCGGCGTGATGCTCAGGCGCCCGCTCGGCGCGAGGCGCACGGCCAGCCGGGCGCCGGAGCGGGAGCCCCCGTTGACGTTGTGGTCGACCCGGAGGCTGGGCTGGACGGCGTCCATGTACCCGCCCAGCTGGTTGCTGTAGCCCACCACCCGGAACGCGGCCTTACTCCCGAGCGGCTGGTTGAAGCCGAGCTTGGCCTCACCCCCCGGGGCGCCGCCGTCGATCCAGTTGGCGCCGGTCTCGACGAAGTTGTCGCGGACGTGCAGCTCGGGCTGATTGCTGATGTAGCGGACGGTCCCGCCCAGGGAGCCGGCTCCGAACAGCGTTCCCTGCGGGCCCCGCAGCACCTCCACCCGCGAGAGGTCGAACAAATCGAGGTCCGGGGTGAATAGCGACAGCGAGATCGGGACCTCGTCGAGATAGGCCCCCACTTCTTCCTTCACTCCGGGCTGGTCGCGCGCGACCTGGCCCGAGGAGACACCCCGCATCGCGACCTGGCTCTGCCCGGGCCCCAGGTTCTGCACGCTGAAGTCGGCGACGTTCGCCGCAACGGCTTCGATGTTGTCGGCCCCGCGCACACGCAGCGCTTCCTGCGTCGGCGCGGCGATGGAGAACGGCACCTTCGCCAGCTCCTGCTCGCGCAACATGGCGGTGACGGTGATCGCTTCGAGGGTCAGCGGCTGCAGATCGAAATCCGCCGTCGCCGCAGCCGCCGCGGTCACCTGGACGTCCTTGTTGGACAGCGACCGCAGCCCCGGCAGCGACGCGGCGACGGTGTAGGCACCGAGTGCGAGTCCCGTGATGCTGTACCGGCCGTCAGCGCCGGAGGTGGCCCGGGTGATGGCGCCCGTGGCCTGGTTCGTGGCCGTCACCCGGGCGCCGGATGCAGCGATGCCGCGGGCCCGCACGACGCCCTCGATTCTGCCGCTCGTGCCCTGAGCGGCCGCCGCAGCTCCACTGAGCATGACCATCACCAGAGCCAACACTGACACGCGAGTGATCATTCACCACTCCCTGGTTGCACTGATCCGAGGCAGAAAACGGGGGATCGACGTGCCACAGGCTCCACCCGTCAATGGAGGATGTGACACGGCGATCCCCCTGCGAACGCGGGAGATGATACACGCGCCGTGTTGGCGCGCAAGGTCGAGCTACTTCCCTATTGCTTCGACAGGAGCGAGTCACTACACTACCCTGTCGCTTCGACAGGAGTAGACCACATGGCCGCCACCTCGGATGTCATGCAGGGAACGCTGGACCTGCTCATTCTCAAAGCGCTGGCGCTGGAACCCCAGCACGGCTGGGGCATCAGCGCCCGCATCCAGCAGCTGTCGCACGACGCCTTCCGGATCGGGCAGGGGTCGCTCTACCCCGCCCTCCATCGCCATGAGAGCCGCAGCTGGGTCACGTCCCATTGGCGCACGACGGAAAACAACCGCATCGCGCGCTACTACGAGCTCACGGCGGTAGGCAAGCGGGCGTTAGGGGAGGAAATC
>DASSIL010000226.1:0-2703 GCA_035691925.1 Gemmatimonadales bacterium | reverse complement strand
GAACGCCAGCTGCGTTGCCGATCCGACCGTGATCGTGAACGTCTGGCTCGCCGCAGCGGTAAGGGTGCCCGAGCTGGCACTCAGGGTGTAACCGGCGCCGGCCTTGTCGATGCTCAGGCCCGGGAACGTTGCCACTCCGGTATCGGCGGTTGCGACCAACGTTCCCCCGAGCGAACCGCCGCCCGGATTGGCACCGATGGCGATCGTGACGGCTCCCACAAAACCGGTTGCCCGATTCCCGAACGCGTCGCGCGCTGTGACCTGGACGGCGGGGGTGATCGCGCTCGTCGCGCTCGTCGTCGACGGCTGCACGGTAAACGCCAGCGCTGCGGCGGCGGCCGGGGTGACCGCGATCGTGTCCGATTGCGACGCGAGCACCCCGCCAACCGTCGCCGCGACGACTTTCGCGCCCGTCACCGTCGAGCTGAGGGAGCCGGTGGCGACGCCGTTGGCGTTGGTCGGCGCGCTGGGCTGCGTCACCGTATTGCCCGACCCGGTCGCGGCGAGTGTGACCACTGCACCAGGGACGGGATTCCCCAGCGCGTCTTTGGCGGTGACGGTGATGGTGGACACGCTCGCGCCGCTGCTGGCGGTGATCGTCGTGGGGGCCGCGACGACCGTCGATGCCGGCGACACACTGCCCGGATTCACGGTGAACGCCGCCGTCGTGTCCGGGATCAGGCCAGTGGCCGTCGTCACGAGCGTGTACCCCGTGCCGCTCTTGGAAAGCGTCAGATCGGGAAAAACCGCGACCCCGCTCACCGCTGTCACCGTGGTCGTTCCGGACAGCGCACCGCCGGGAGGATTCGCTCCCAGCGCAATCGACACGCTGCCGCCGAACCCGGTGGCCGTGTTGTCGAAGGTGTCGACTGCCGCCACCTGCACCTGCATCGGCTGACCCGCGACGGGGAGATTCGGTTGACTCGGCTGCAGCAGGAACGTGAGGCGTTTGGCAACGGCCGCCGATACCTTGAACGATGTGCTGGTGGTCGCGGCCAGCGCCCCGGACGCTGCCTGGATCGCGTATCCCGCACCGCTCTTGTCGACGTGGAGCCCCGGGAATGTGGCGACGCCTGCGACCGCCGTCAGGATCGTCGGTCCGGCGAGCACCGCTCCCGTGCCATTGGGTGCCAGCGTCAGCGTCACGCTGCCCGCAAAACCCGGCGTGGGGTTACCGAGCGAGTCGCGCGCCTGGACCTGAACGGCCGGGGCCATCGTCGCGCCGGCGATGACGTCGGCTGGCTGAACGATAAAGGCGAGCTGCACGGGCGGCGCTGGCACAATGGCGAAGTTGCCGCTCGTCGCGGTCGTCAGGGCGCCCGAGGAGGCGACGAAGGTGTACCCGGTGCCGGTGCGGTTGAGTCGCAGATCGGAGAACGTCGCTACCCCCCCGACCGCACCCCGGGTGAGCGTCCCCTGCAGCGTCGCTCCATTCGGGTTCGCCGCCAACGCAATGGTGATCGTCCCGGTGAAGGAGGTCACGGCCGCACCCGCGTCGTCGTATGCCGTGACCTGAATCGCGGGCGTGATCGCGACCCCGGCCGTGGCCGCGCTGGGCTGGACGGTGAACGCGAGACGGGACGCGACCGGTCCCGTCCCCATGTGATCTGATGAGCACGCAATCGTCCCGAGGGCGACCGCGAGCATCGCTCGACGCATGCGCTTCTTCATGTAAACAGTGTTATGACAGCAAGTTCCAGACCAGCCGGGCGCCCCCACTCTGGCGGGCTCCTCAGGATAGATTGTGAGCCGCCAATGCGGTAGGGCGGCGGTCCCACATCACATTCCCGGAGCGTCCGTCTGGGCCGGATCACACTTGCGCGGGTCGCTCTCCTCGTCTCGTTGGCCTGCATCCTCGGCGCCACACTGGCGCCGGTCGGGACCGAACTCCAGCCCGATTTCGTGAGCTGCATCCTGTGCGGTGGGCGGGACTGGGCCGACGCCGTCGCCAACCTGCTGCTCTATGCCCCGTTAGGAGCCGCCCTGGTCTGGAACGGGCGAATCGGCTTCCGCGCGGTCGGCTACGCATTCCTGCTCTCGGCCTGCATCGAGCTCACGCAGACCATCATTCCTGGGCGGGATCCGAGCCTCGGGGACGTCACGTTCAACACTCTGGGAGCGGCCTCGGGGCAGATAGCGGCACTCCTGGCGCGCCGCTGGCTCGTCCCCGGGCCTCTCAGCGCCGCCCGGCTCTCGCTGGCCGCGGCGGCGCTGGGGACCGGAATGCTGGCACTGACCGGTGCTCTACTGGCACCGTCGATCCCGCCTACCGCCCTCAGTATCTGGTATGCCCCCGCCCTCCCCGAAATGCCCTGGTACCACGCGCGTGTGCTCGACACGCGCCTCGGGGGTCTCGCCCTTCACCCCGGGCTCCTCCCCGCGCAGGCCGGACCCCTGCTCCGTACAGGCGAGCCTCTCCGCGTCACGGCGACGGCAGGCCCACCCGTTCCCGCCCTCGCCCCGCTCATCGTGTTCGAGGACGACGGCGCGAATCAGGTGTACCTCGTCGGACCCGACCGGAACGATCTAGTGCTGCGTTATCAGACGCGCGCCGCAACCTGCGGGCTCGACCAACCCGACATCCGCCTGCGCGATGCCTTTGCGGCAATCACCGCGGGCGACACGGTGCGGCTTGGCATTCAGCGCCGTGCGGTCGAGTGGTGCCTGTCGCTGAATCGGCTGGAGCGCTGCGGGTTGGGGTTT
>DASSIL010000225.1:0-2442 GCA_035691925.1 Gemmatimonadales bacterium | reverse complement strand
GCATGCGGCCGCCACGGCCCCGGTGCCGCACGCCAGCGTCTCGGCTTCGATGCCGCGCTCGTAGGTTCGCATCGCCCAGGTCCCTCTGACCGCCGCCGGCGCGATGAAATTGACGTTGGCGCCGGCCGGTCCCAGTGCCGCGGCGTGCCGCAGCTCACGGCCGCGAAGCACCAGATCCACGGCATCGAGATTCTCGACGATGACCACGAGATGTGGAACCCCCACGGTGGCGAATCCGATGCGCGATTCACCGTCCACGGGAGTAATGCGCGGCACGGTGGGCGCCGGCACGGTCGCAAGGTGCAGCTGGGCCCGATCGGCGCCCGCCAGGGCCCGGCCCTCGTAGGTCCCGGCATCGGTCTCGAGGCGCATGCGCTCGGGAGCGAGCCCCAGAAGGACCGCCAGGCGCGTGCTGCACAGCGCGGCGTTGCCGCACATCGCCGCCCGCGATCCATCGCTGTTGAAGTAGGTCATCCGGGCGGAGTCCGGGGCGCTGCCCGGGGCCACGACGACGAGCCCATCGGCACCGATCCCGACGCCGCGGGCGCAGACACTGCGGATGTCCTCGGGAGTCCACTGCTCGGGACTCGTAATCCGGCCGTCCACCATGACGAAGTCGTTGCCCGACCCCGTCATCTTGTGGACGAGGAGCCCGACTAGATCCGGCCGAACCAGGCCATGAGTCGCAGGCGCGGCACGATCCAGATCGCCTCGCGTACGATCTTGCGGTTCATCTTGCTTTGCCCTTCGGTTCGGTCCACGAACACGATGGGCACTTCCGCCAGCTTGAACCCTTTTCGCCATGCCCGCACGCTCATCTCTATCTGAAAGGCGTACCCATTCGATCGAACTTGTGACAGATCAATCGCTTGCAGCACCTTCGTGCGAAAGCACTTGAACCCGCCGGTGAGGTCCCAGATGCGCAACCCGGTCACCCATCGCGCGTACACGTTCGCCCAGTACGATAACATGAGCCGCCCGATCGGCCAGTTGACGACGGTCACCCTCCCCCCGAGGTAGCGGGAGCCGAGTACCAGGTCGGCCGACGCGGCCGCCTTGAGAAACTCCTTGAGGTGTGCCGGGTCGTGTGAGAAGTCGGCATCCATCTCGAAGACGTAGTCGACGCCCTGCTCCAGCGCCCAGCGAAAACCGGCGATATAGGCGGTGCCGAGGCCGAGTTTCCCCGAGCGGTGGAGCACGTGCACCCGTGGCTCGCGCTGGGCCAGGCTGTCGGCGAGCTGCCCGGTGCCGTCGGGTGAGGCGTCGTCCACGACCAGCACTTCGAGCCGGGCGTCCTGGGCCAGCACCTGTGGAACGATCTGCGGGAGGTTGGCGGCCTCGTTGTACGTCGGAATGACGACCAGTGCCCGCTCAGCCACTCCGCTGGGCCCTTCTCCACCACACGGCGGTCCCTGCCCAGGCCACGAGCAGGAGAAACGAGATGATGGTGACGAGCTTGCCGAGGGCGAAATACCGCGAGGAGAACTGCAGCTCGACCTGTTTGGCACCCGCCTTGACCGGCACCGTCAGGAACGTCTGGTCGCCGCGCAACGTCGTCACCGGCTGTCCGTCCACCGTCGCATGCCAGTCGGGATACCAGTTCTCGGAGACCAGCAGATAGCTGTCTTGCGGGGGCGCGGGATCGAGGGTGATCGACATGCGCCCCGGCGACCAATGGGTGAACGTCGCGTGCACTGGACTCGGGGCCGGCATTTCGGTCACCGGGAGCGGGTTGATCGCTTCCGTCTGGTCGAACAGGAGCAGTCGGCTGAAGTCGAGCCGCGGGTCGATCAGCGTGGGGACGACCTGGGCACTGTCCACCTTCGCCGCAGCGGGCACCACGCGCAGGTACGGCGGCACCGTGTCAGCCTCGTAGAGGTAGGCGGTCCGCCCAGCGCCCGTCGTCACGGGGCCGAGGACCCGGTGGAACCCCGGAATCGTCTGCGTATCCGGCAGAATGACGAAGCGGACCGCCAGGAGTTTCCAGAGGTTCAGGTGGCCGATGTTGGTGAAATCCCCGAGTCCTTGCAGGCCCATCAGCTCATCGAAGCTCCGCAGCTCCACACTGCTCGCGCCCCCCAGCACCTGAGGAATCTCGAACCGCGTGAGCGTCATCCGGGAGTAGACCTCGGCGTTCACCACTCGCAGCGGCTGCGGGGCTGCCTGGATTCGCTGCGTAATCGCGTCGGGCCGGAAGTTCTCTTGCTCCGGCTGGCTCCAGTTCCAGAATGGTTGCCCCGCGCGGTAGAGATCGGCGCCGACCAGTATGACGAGCACCAGGCAGAAGGCCGGTCCCTGAACGCGGCCCGCGAGGAACGCGAGTCCCAGTCCGGCGACGACGGCGAGCGCCACGGTGCTGCCGAGCGCCCCGATCCGGATCCCATCCGCGGCGGCGAGGGCGGCCTGCACGTGGTCGCCGGTTTCCGGTGGCAGGCCGCGCGC
>DASSIL010000224.1:0-4419 GCA_035691925.1 Gemmatimonadales bacterium | reverse complement strand
CGGCGCGCACCAGCGCCGCGAGTCGCCGCCGCAGAGTGGGGTCCCCGATGTTGAGATGAATCCTCAGCTTCATTGCAGTGTGGCGAGCAGCGCGTTCACGTCGCCCGCCGGAACGGCGAGCGCGAGACCGCCGACGATCATGGCCGCCACACCGATCACATGACCTGTGGCGTCGGCCAGGGGGCCGCCGGAATTCCCCGGCGCGAGACGCACATCCGCCTGGACCCACTCCGCGGCGCCGAGGCGGCTCATCGCAAATCCGCGCGGCAGCCGCCCAACAGCCTGCAACACCCCCGCGCTGACCGCATGCCGCACACCGAAGGGATGTCCCACGGCGAATACGAGCGACCCGGGACGCAGTCGCGCGGGGTCGCCCGGCGGCGCCCCGGGCAGCGCGAGCTCACGCACGCGAACCACGGCCAGGTCGCGCCGCGTATTCCGCGCCACGACCTCCCCTCGCGCGCGGCGACCGTCTGCCACGACGACCGTCACGTCGGGCCCGGTCGCCACGTGCGCGTTGGTGACGATGAGGCCGGACTTGCCCCAGGCAATCCCTGCCCCGCCGCTCTCCCCGCGATCTGTGCCATCCAGAATCCCGACGACACTGGGCCGCAGCTGCGCGGCCGCCGCACTCAGGAAGGACGCGATCATCGCCCGGCGCGTGGCCGCTCGCCAACCACCACGTCGCGCGCCACGATGGCGCCGCCGCGCGCCAGCTCGACCTGCAGCGAGCGTCCCACGACGTCTCCGTCGAGCCGGTCGCGCAGCTCCTCGGGGTGATCCACGCGCTCTCCGTTGATGGCCACGATCACGTCGCCGACCAGGAGTCCGGCGGCGGCCGCCGGGGCGTCCGGCTCGATCGCCAACAGCAGGAGACCCCCTTCCCGCTTCAAGCGCTGTCCGGTGGCGTCGTCGAATCGCACCGGCTGCATCGCCGCTCCGATCCAGCCCCGCGGTACGTAGCCGCGCTCGAGCAGCTGTGCCACCACGCGATTCACCGTCTCTACGGGAATCGTTGTAGCGAGCGGGCGGCTGAGACCCCCGGAATTGATCCCCTGCACGCGTCCCGACATATCCACGAGCGGGCCGCCGCCGAAGCCGGGATAGAGCGTCACGTCCGACTGCAGAAAGCGATCGATCTCCCCGCCCTTCCAGCAGCGCCAGCGCCCGCCGGTGGCAGCGACGGCGCCGAACGCGGCACGCGGACCGGCGCCGTCGAGGCGGGCGAGTGCCAATACCAGATGCCCCGGCTGCAACCGCGACGGCTCGCCGAGCGATGCCACGGGCAAGCGACCCTCGGGAATGCGCAGCACCGCCAGGTCGGTGCCGCGGTCTCGACCCGCCAGCGTGGCGGACGCGCGCGCGCCGTCGGGCAGTGTGACCTCGATCTCGCGATCGCGCCGGATCGTCGCCTCGGTCGTGACCACGACGCCATCGCGCCAGTGCACCCCCGTCGAGGGGAGGCGTGGCCGGGCATGCACGGCGACGAGCGACGTGCCGGCCCGGGCGACGGCGTCGGCGAGCTGATCCGAGAGGGCGAGCAGAGTGCTCGAATCTTCTGACATGTGCAGCACCTCATCCTTCTGTGAGTGAGAAGTCCGACCGAAGCATGAATGTTCCGCGGAGCGGGCACCATCCGCCGAACGGCTAGTTGCTGCGCCGCAGGGACCACTAGGCGGACCGTATCAGCCGTAGCCCCGCAATTGGCACGGCACGGCTATCCGACTAGGTTTCTCTGCGACGCGCCGCACGGCGTCCCAGGCTGGGAGCGATCCGCCCTCTTCGACGGATCGAGGCGTTGCCCAAACGGCCCCCCTGCCCCGGTACCACGACCAATGGGAGCTGTCCGATGACCGCCACGCTCGCACCATCTGCCCACGATTTGATCGCCGAGATCAACGCGCTGCGCATCAGTCGCCACGCCGCGATCCTCGCCCACAACTACCAGCGTCCCGAGATCCAGGATCTGGCCGACGTCGTCGCCGATTCCCTGAAAATGGCGCGGCGCGCCACCGAGCTCGATGCGCCGGTGCTGGTGATCTGCGGCGTGCACTTCATGGCCGAAACCGCCGCGATCGCGAACCCCGGCAAGACCATCCTCATCCCCGACCCCACCGCCGGCTGCTCGCTCGCCGCCACGATCCAGGCGGCGGACGTGCGCGCCTGGCGTGCCGAGCACCAGGGCGGGCTCGTCGTGGCGTACGTCAACACCGCGGCCGACGTAAAGGCCGAAGCGGACTACTGCTGCACGTCGGGCAACGCCGTGGCCGTGATCAAGGCACTCCCCCCGGACGTTCCGGTGCTGTTCCTGCCCGATTTTTTCCTCGGCAATTACCTGCGCAAGGTGACGGGGCGGGAGATGGACGTCTGGATGGGAGAATGTCACGTGCATGCCGGGCTCACGCGCGACCAGCTGGACCAGCGCCGCGCCGACTACCCCGACGCCGAATTCCTGGTGCACCCCGAGTGCGGCTGCGTCACGAGCGCACTGTACTACGCCGAGGCCGAAGGTGACGTCGCCGCCGCCCGGATGCACATCGTGTCGACCGAGCAGATGACCGAGCGGGTCCGAACGTCCCCGGCGCGCCGCTTCGTCGTCGCGACCGAAACCGGCGTGCTGCATCGCCTGCGCAAACAGAATCCCGAAAAGCAATTCATCGCGGCCGCGGAGTCTGCCGAGTGCCGCTACATGAAGCAGATCACGCTCGAGAACCTGCGCGACGCCCTGCGCGACATGAAGCACCGGGTGATCGTAGCAGCCGGGACCGCGGAACGGGCCCGGCGGGCCATAAACCGGATGCTCGCCATTGGCTGAGCAGCTCGGCGTGGACGAAGTGCGCCGCGCCCTTGCCGAAGACCACGCCTCGGACGACGTCACGACGCGGCTGCTCGGCGCTGCGACCGACGGCGCGGCAGTGGCCCACCTCGTGGCCGAAGCGCGCTTCGTCGTCGCAGGGCTGCCCCTTGTCGCCTGCGTTTTTCTCGAGCTCGATCCTGATTCGGCGATGACGCCCGGAGTCACCGAGGGGAGCTGGACCGCGCCCGGCGACGTGATCGCCACCGTCACGGGCGGCGCCACCGCCCTCCTCGCCGGCGAGCGCGTCGCCCTGAACTTCATCCAGCGGCTCTCCGGGATCGCCACGCTGACGCGCCGCGCCGTGGTCGCCGTCTCGGGAACCCCTGCCCGGATCACGCATACCCGCAAGACGACGCCAGGACTGCGCGCCCTCGAGCTGTACGCGGTCCGGATCGGGGGCGGCGTCGACAACCGCGCTTCGCTCGCCGACGCGATCCTCTGGAAGGACAACCACTGGGCACTGCTCGCGCACGATGGCGATTCGCTCGCGCGAGCGTTACGCCGTGCCCCGCCCGGAATCCCCGTGATCGTCGAAGTCGAGTCCGATGCCCAGCTCGAGCAGGCGCTCGCTGCCGGCGTGCGGCACGTGCTCGTGGACAACCAGCCACCCGAACGGCTCGCCGCCTGGGCGCAGCGCGCGGGTCCGGATGTCACGATCCAGGCGTCCGGCGGCATTACGATTGACAATGCCCGCGCCTACGCCGAAGCGGGCGCGACGCTGATCGCGATCGGGGCGATCACACACAGTGCCCCCGCAGCGCCGATAAAGTGCGAGATCCTTTCCGAAGGCGGGAACAAACACTACTAGACGCACAGGCGCGCAGGGGAAAACAGTGAGACAGTGACTAGGTCTACCTGCTCTCGTCGATCTGTTCACACCGGTGCGTCGGTGCGTCTAGTAGTGAAGGTGCCCGCCTTCAGCTAGTTTCTCCGACTCCTCACACCACGAGGTATTTCATGCGCCTGACCGCGTCACTCGCGGCGACCGTACTCGCGCTCGCCGCCTGCAAGCCCGCCGCGACACCGCCGCCCGACACATCGGCCGCCGCGAAGACGGCGATCGACGCCGTCAACGCCAACTGGCCACGGCTGACCTCCACCGGTCACGCCGATTCGCTCGCCGATCTCTATGCCGCCGACGCCGTGATCATGCCCCCCAACATGGCCACGATCCACGGCCGCGACTCGATCCGCGCCTTCTTCGCCACGCTCAACACCGTGAAGCCGACGCTCACGTTGAAGGCGCTGACGGTGTGGGGCAGCGGGTCGGCCGCCACCGAGATGGGACGCTGGAACTGGACTTGGGCCGCCGGCGTCACGCCGCCTCCCGGCTTCCCGCCCGCGGACTCCGGCAAGTACCTCGTGCGCTGGGTCGAGGACAACGGCAAATGGCTCCTGGCGCAGGACATCTGGAACAGCGACCTGCCGACCCCGATGGCGGCCGCGGCGGCCGCTCCCGTAGCGCCCGGGAAGAAGACGCGCTGAGAAAAAGCGTGAGAGGTGAGAAGTGAGAGTCAGTCGCAAGTAGTTACCTCTCACCTCTCACCTCTCACCTCTCACCT
>DASSIL010000223.1:0-3380 GCA_035691925.1 Gemmatimonadales bacterium | reverse complement strand
CGTCACCTTCGCCGTCGACGACGGCGAGATCTTCGGACTCCTGGGACCGAACGGCGCCGGCAAGTCGACGCTGATCCGGATGCTCACCACCCTGCTCGAGCCGACTGCGGGCCGCGCCACGGTCGGCGGCCATGACGTCGTGACGCACCCCGACCACGTGCGCCGCGCGATCGGCGTCATCCCGCAGGCGATGACGAGCGACCTGGAGCTCAGTCCCACCGAGAACCTCCTGATCTTCGCCAAGCTGTACAACGTGCCGCGCGAGCGGCGCAAACGGCTCATCGCCGAGCTGCTCGAGGCGGTGGAGCTCACCGCCTGGGCCGACAAGCCCGTGAAACTGCTCTCCGGCGGCATGCGGCGCCGCGTCGAGATCGCGCGCGGGCTCGTGCACGAGCCGAAGATCTTCTTTCTCGACGAGCCGACGACCGGGCTCGACCCGGTGTCGCGCTCGGCGGTGTGGGAGATGCTGCGGCGCATCAAAGGCGAGCGCGATCTCACCGTGCTCGTCACCACCCACTACATGGACGAGGCGGACCGGCTGTGCGACCGCGTCGCCATCGTCGACCACGGCAAGCTCGTGGCGCTCGACTCCCCGCTGCGTCTCAAGGCGGCGATTCCGAGCCAGAACACCCTCGACGTGAGCTTTTCCGCCGTTCCCGCGGGATGGCGCGAGCGGCTGGCCAGGCTGCCGGGGGTCGACAGCGTCACCGAGCACGACCAGGTGTTCCGTATCGCGTCGCACGCGGGCCCGGAGACAACGACCGCGCTGCTCGCCGCGGCCGCGGACGTCGGGGTCGAGGTTCGGTCGCTCGCCGTGGCGAGCACATCGCTCGACGACGTGTTCGTGCACTTCACCGGGCACGAGCTGCGCGACGCGCTCCAGGAAGCGTCGCCGCTCGATCGCGTGCCGATCCTGAGGCGCTGACGATGTCCGACGGCGGTCTCGAACGGGCGTGGGCGATCGTCGAGCGGGAGCTGCGGCGCTTCCGCCGCAGCCCCATGCTGCTCGTCATGTCGCTGATGCTGCCGATCGTCCAGCTGCTGATCCTGGGGTACGCGTTCGGCGGCAAGGTGCAGCATCTGAAGGTCGCGCTCGTCGATCAGGACGGCGGGGTTCCGGCGGTGAAGATGCGGGAGCTCTCGAATGCCGTGGCAGCGAATGCCAAGACCTTCTCCTTCATCGCGTACGTCGATCAGGGCGCGGCGCTGACCGACCTGCGCAATGGGCGGGTCAACGGCGTGCTCACGATCCCGCCCGGATTCTCCCGGCGCGTGCTGGCGGGGGAGGCGCCCCAGGTCGCGCTGGTCGAGGACAACACCGACAACTTCGTCGCCGCGACGCTCGCCACGACGTTCTCGGGGCTGCTCAGCGCCTACAACACCCCGGCGGCTTCGGCGCACCGCGTGGCCTCGCAGCCGACCCTCGACGTCGTCGAGGTCTATCCGTACGTCCCCTACATCCAGTATCTGCTCCCCGGCTCGATCGTCATGTCGATCTTCATGATGGTGATGATCGGCGGCGGGATCATCTTCATCGACGACAAGGCGCGCGGTCTGCACGAGGGATATCTCGTCACGCCGATCACGCGGCTCGAGCTGATCACCGGCTTCACCCTCTCCGGCGCGATCAAGGCGGTGCTCGCCGGGACCGCGGTCACGATCGTCGGCTCGCTGATTGCCGGCGTCCCCGATCCGCTGGCGCCGCTGCGACTCCTCAAGCTCTTCGCCGTCATCGTAACGACCGCCATCGCGCTCGTCAGCATGATGTTCCTCCTGATGGTACGGATGACGGATCCGCTGCTGCCGCGGGCGATGTTCGGCGCGCTCAACACGCTGCTCTGGTTCCCGAGCGGCGCGGTCTATCCGCAGCAGGCGTTCCCGGGGTGGATGCGCGGCATCGCGGTGGTCGACCCGTTCACCTACGCGGTGCACGCGCTGAAGAGCCTGCTGCTCAAGGACACCGGCGTCGCCGCGCTGGACGTCGACCTGACCTACCTCATCGTCTTTTCGGCGGTGATGATGACGGCCGCCACCCTGCTCTTCCGGCGGCGGCTGTGACACGCACGCTGACGCGCCGGCGGGGACGCCGCATCGGACGGCGGGACGTGCGGGAAGCCGCGACGCGCGAGCGGCTGCTCGACACCGCCACCCGCCTCTTCGCCGAGCGCGGCTATTTCCACGTGCCCGTGCGCGATATCTGCCGGGAGGCTCGCGCCAACATCGCCGCCATCAACTATCACTTCGGCGACAAGCTGCGGCTCTATCGGGCAGTGGTCGATGCGGCGATCGCCGAGGTGCGCGCCGCGGGCGACGCGACGATGGACGCGCCGCCGGAGAGCGCACCGGAAGCCCGGCTGCGCCACTACATCCGGACGTTCGTCCCGCGCGTGGCGCGGCCCGCGGCGTGGATCATGGGCATCATGCGCCACGAGATGAACGAGCCGACGCCGCTCGCCCCCGCGATCGCCGAGCGCGCATTCATACCCCGCATCAAGTACCTCTCCGGCATTGTCGCGGAATTACTGGGCTGCCCGCCCTCCGACCCGCACGTCGCGCTGACTGTGATCAGCATCCAGTCGCAGTGCCTCTTCTACCGGCCGGACCCGTTCCGCGACCGCGTCTTCCCGGGATGGCCGCTCAGCGACACGCAGCTCGGGCAAGCGGCCGAGTACATCGCCGAGTTCACGATCGCCGGGATCCGGGGGATTGCGAGTCGCATCGCAAAGAGCGGATCGACCCCCTGATACGGAGCCATCGCACACTTGCGAGACGTAATCGATGTGACTCAACTTCCCTGACACATCATTCCGGAGCCCTCGTGCGCCTCTCGATATCCGTCGCTCTCATCGCACTCACCGCTGTCGCAACTCCCCGGTCCGCGTCCGCCCAGGGCCCGCGCTTTGAAATCACGATCCCCGCTAGCGTGCGCGACACCCCGCTCACGGGCCGCGTCTACGTCTTCATCAGCACCAAGAAGGACGAAGAGCCCCGCCTCGGCGACCATGGCGAGAGCAATTGCGTGCCGTTCTACGGCGTCGACGTCGAGCAGCTCGCCCCTGGCACCGCCGCGGTGATCGACGGCTCGACCCTCGGGTATCCGGTCGCGAGCCTCAAGGACATTCCGGCGGGCGATTACTACGTGCAGGCGCTGGTCAGCGTCTACGTCGATTTCCACCGCGCCGACGGCCACGTCCTGTGGATGCACGACGACCAGTGGGAAGGGCAACAGTTCAACATCTCTCCCGGCAACCTGGTGAGTGACGTACAGCGCGTGCATCTCGATCCCCAGGCCGGGTACACGGTCCGCCTGGCGCTGGCCCGCGCGTTGCCTCCCGTCCAGATGCCGCCCGACACGAAGTGGGTGAAACGCATCAAGTTCC
>DASSIL010000222.1:0-23145 GCA_035691925.1 Gemmatimonadales bacterium | reverse complement strand
TGGATCTCGGCGGCCTTCACCTCGGCGCCGAGCGCCTTGGGACAGCGGTCCGCCTGGGCCTGCTTCAGCTCGGCGAACTTGCCGTGCACCTCCTCGCCGAGCGCCTGCTTGAGAAATGCGCTGGCCTGGTAGAGGCGAATCGCGTCGTAGATGTTGTCCGACAGGTACCGGGTGCCGCTGTCCTTGCTGCCGGCGTCTATCGGTCCCTCGAGACCGGTGCGGAAAATGGTGTAGATCGCGAGATAGGGGTTGGCATCGGGGGCGATCGAGCGCACCTCGACGCGCTTGGACCGCTCGTTGCCCAGCGGGATGCGGATCATCGAGCCGCGATCGATCGGAGACGCCTTGATCTGATTGGGCGCCTCGAAGTGCGGGTCGAGACGTCGGTAGGCGTTGACGCTCGAGTTCAGGATCAAGCAGATCTCGGCGCCATTGCCGAGGATGCGCTGGATGAACTCCCAACCCGCTTTGGAAAGCTGGTCCTGTCCCTTTTCGTCCCAGAACAGGTTCTTCCCCTTACGCGCCACCGACACGTTGGTATGCATGCCGTTGCCGTTGACGCCGGTCACAGGCTTCGGGAGGAAGCAGGCGGTCATGTCCAGGCGCGCCGCCACCTGGCGGGACAGCAGTTTGTAGAGCTGCACCTGATCGGCCGCGGCGCACGCTTCGGCGTAACTGTAGTTCATCTCGAACTGCGAGGGCGCCACCTCGGGATGGTCCTTCTCGTTGGCGAATCCCATGGCGCGCTGCACTTCGGCCGCGGTGTCGATGAAGAGGCGCAGCACATCGCCCGGCAGCGAGTGGTAATAGCCGCCGGTCGAGATGAACTCGAACTGGCCGGTCTCGTGATAGCGGCGCTCAGCGTCGCGTCCCTTGAAGAGGAACCCCTCGATCTCGTTGGCGGCGAAGCACACCGAACCGTCCTTCGCAAACAGCTGGTCGGCATAGCGCTTGAGCAGGCCGCGCATGTCGGCGGCATAGGGCGCGCCGTCGCGCTCCAGCACGTCGCCGAAGGCCAGGACCTTGCCGGAGCCGAAGATGTCCGAGGGGAGCCAGTAGAATGCAGGCCAGTCGACCCGGAGCCGCAGGTCGGATTCCTGCTGGCGCGAGAAGCCGCGGATCGACGACCCGTCGAAGGTCAGATTGTCCACCGAGCCGAGCAGGAACTTCTTGTCGTAGTCGAGCATGTGGAACCGGCCTTCCAGGTCGGTGAAGCAGACCGTGACGGCCTTGATGCGCTTCTCATCGGTGAGGTACTTGAGGCGCTCTTCCTGGATCTGGTGGAGCGGGACGCGGTCCAGGCGTTGCTGCTTCGCCGCCAGGTTTCTCTCTTCCAGCTCGTCGTAGGGGATCTCCAGAAAGTCACGAAGGGCGGCGGTCATGCAGGGTCCTCGAGCGTGTGGGTGAATGGTCCTTCAGCCGGCGCGCGCAAAATGTAAACTGGCTCGACGTCCGCCGCAGCCGCGACGGAGGCCTATTGGATGAGTGATTTCCTGAAGCAGCGGATCTGCACGATCTCGGTAAAGCCGAGGGCGCGGTGCGCGGCGGCGCTCACCTCGTTGTCGAACAGCGTATCGGAGGCGAATTCGCTGCATCCCTCGTCCCGCGCCCATCGCTCGGCGGCCAGCACGAGCGCGCGGCCGGCGCCCTTCTGGCGGGCCTCGGGGATGACGAACCAGCCTTCGAGGTAGGCGACGGAGTCGGTGTCACATCCTTCGGCCTGGGAGCGGATCGACAGCTCCACGAAGCCGACCGGGGTTTCCGCGTCGTCAAAGGCGAGCAGCACCTGGAGCGGCTCGCGCAGGCGGCCGGCGAAGTAGCTCGCGATCTCGAATGCGTGGTCGCTCGCGCCTTCGGGCCAGAGCCCCTGACGCAGCTTGAGCCACGCGGCCGAGTCCTCGACGGTCACGGGGCGGATTTGCATGGGCAATGGGCTCGGTTCATTCTTCGAACTTAATGAAGCCGATGCGGTCGCCGTCGGGTGTCGAGACGGCGATGGCGCAGCGACCACGCGAGAAAGTTCTAGTCCGTGACCGCTGCCGAGATTGCTTCGGTGTCTTCACGCAGGGCCTCGACGGAGAGCGGGTTCCCACAAATCCTGGCTCCAGGAGTAGGGTTGGGAGAATCCGTAGGCGAGCTCAGCGCGGGCAGGGAGATGCCGTTGCCTGGTTCGATTGACCAACTCGTGATGATCGGCTAAGTTCTTTACCGATGCCAACATACGAGTACAAGTGCCCCAAGGGGCACGTGTTCGAGAAGTTCTTCCCGACGATCTCCAACAGGCGGAAGGTCGCCTGTCCGAAGTGTGGCAAGATGGCCGAGCGCCAGCTGTCGGGCGGGGCCGGGCTCGTGTTCAAGGGCTCGGGCTTCTACATCACCGACTATAAACGCGCCGGTGAGAAGCAGGAGTCCGAGCCGAAGTCCGAGACGAAACCCGAGACGAAATCCGAGTCGAAGCCGGATTCGAAGTCCGAAAAGAAGAGCAAGAAGGACTCCCCGAAAAAGTGACCGCGCACGACACGCTGCGCGCGGCGCTCGAAAAGGCCGCGGCGTCACTCGGCGCGCCCACCACGGACGTGCTGCTCGAGCGCCCCAAAGACCCGGCGCACGGCGACGTCGCGACGAACCTCGCCCTGACGCTCGCGAAGACGCTCAAAGCCAAGCCGCGCGACGTCGCGACGCAGCTCGTCGCCGCACTCGAGCTGCCGTCTGGCGTTGTGAAGAAGATTGAGATCGCGGGGCCGGGGTTCATCAACTTCTTTCTCGCCGAGACTCAGCTCGCCGATGTGTTGGGCACCGTGCTTGCTCGTGGACCGCAGTACGGGATCACCGACGACGGACAACGGCGTTTGGTCAACGTCGAATTCGTCTCGGCGAATCCCACGGGCCCCCTGCACGTCGGTCACGGTCGCCAGGCCGCGATCGGGGACGCGATCGCGACGTTGCTCGAATGGACCGGCTGGGAAGTCACCCGCGAGTTCTACTACAACGACGCCGGGACGCAGATCGCGAATCTCGCCAGGAGTGTCCAGGCGCGCATCAAGGGCAGCGCGATCCCCGAGGGCGGCTACCACGGCGAGTACATCAAGGAAATCGCCGATCGCTACGTCGCCGAGCACCCGAAGGACAAGGAAGGCGACGCGCTCGACGCCATTCGCGTCTTCGCCATCGCTGAGCTGCGCAAGGAGCAGGACCGCGATCTGCAGTCGTTCGGCATCACGTTCGACGTCTATTTCCTCGAGTCGTCCCTCTACACCGACGGCCGCGTGGAGCGGACGGTGAGCCGGCTCGTCGCCGCGGGGCACACGTTCGAAGAAGACGGCGCCCTCTGGCTCCGCACCACGGAATTCGGCGACGACAAAGACCGCGTGATGAAGAAGAGCGCGGCCAAAGGCGGCGACTACACCTACTTCGTCCCCGACGTCGCCTATCACGCCGACAAATGGGAGCGCGGCTTCCACCGCGCCATCGACGTCCAGGGCGCCGACCACCACTCGACCGTCACGCGCGTGCGCATCGGTCTCCAGGCGCTCGACATGGGGATCGCCAAAGGCTATCCCGAGTACGTGCTGCACCAGATGGTGACGGTGATGAAGGGCGGGGAGGAGATGAAGATCTCGAAGCGCGCCGGCAGCTACCTCACCGTGCGCGAGCTGATCGACGAGGTCGGCCGCGACGCGGTGCGGTTCTTCTTCCTCATGCGCCGCGCCGATTCGCACCTCGTCTTCGATGTCGATCTCGCGAAGCAGCAGACCGAGGAGAACCCCGTGTTCTACGTACAGATGGCGCACGCCCGCATGAGCGGCATCTTTCGCGTCGCCGCGCGGGACGTCGCGAGCGCGACCACGGAGGGGGTCGATCTTGCGGTCCTCAGGGAAGACGACGAGCGCGATCTCCTGAAGATGATCGCCGAGTTTCCCGCGATCGTCCAAGGCGCCGCGGCCATGCTCGAGCCGCACCGCATCACCGCTTTTCTCGAAGCGCTCGCCCGCACGGCGCACGCCTGGTACCACAAGTTCCGCGTGCTGGGCGAGCCGGAAGAAGCGGCGCGCCTGGTGCTCGCCCGCGCCGTGCGACAGGTGCTCGCCAACGGCCTTTCCCTCATCGGTATCTCGGCCCCGGACCGGATGTAACCCATGAGTGTTCTCGTCGTCGGATCGATCGCGCTCGACTCGGTGGCCACCCCCTTCGGGGAAACCGCCGACGCCCCCGGCGGCTCGGCGGTGTTCTTCGCCGCGGCGGGATGTCTGCTGCACCCCGTCCAGGTCGTCGGCGTCATCGGCTCGGACTACCCGCTCGGCGTCCTCAAGACACTCGAGAGTCGCGGCGTCGACCTCTCGGGGGTCGAGCAGGTCGAGGGAGAATCGTTCCGCTGGAAGGCGAAATACTCCTACGACCTCTCGAGCCGGGAGACGCTTGACACGCGGCTCGGCGTGTTCGCCCATTTTCGCCCCAAGATCCCGGCCCCATTCCAACAGGCGAAGTACGTCTTCCTCGGCAACATCGATCCCGGCCTGCAGCTCGGCGTGCTCGATCAGGCGAAACAGCCGACGCTCACCGCCTGCGACACCATGAACTACTGGATCAACTCGAAGAAGGACCTCCTGCTCGAGCTGCTCCGGCACATCGATATCCTGATGGTGAACGACACCGAGGCGCGCGAGCTCTCGGGGGACTGGAACATCTACCGGGCGGCGCGGTGGATTCTCAGCCGCGGGCCGACCCGGGTCGTCGTGAAGCAGGGAGAGCACGGCGCCCTGCTGGTGGATAAGGAAGGGACGTTCAAGGTCCCGGCCTATCCATTACAGGAGGTGTTCGATCCGACGGGAGCGGGGGACGCGTTCGCCGGTGGGTTCATGTCCTACCTCGCGAGCGTCGACGACACCTCGCCGATGTCGCTGCGCCGCGCCATGGTACACGGCGCCGCCATGGGGAGTTTCGCCGTCGAGGCGTTCGGCATTCAGGGGTTCGACAAGGTGACCTATGCCGACGTGCGCGCCCGGGTGCGCGCGTTCAAGGACCTGGTGCACTTTGAGCTCGACTGAGCGGTACGCCGCCGCCGGCGTCGATCTCTCCGCCGCCGCCGCCGCCAAGCGCCGCATCGCCGCCCTCGTCGCGCAGACGCGCACGCGCTTCGCCCTGGGGAAGGTGGGCGGCTTCGGCGGCATGGTCCGCGTTCCGCCGGGCTACCAGAAGCCGGTGCTCGTCCTGTCGACCGACGGCGTCGGGACGAAGGTGCTCGTCGCCGCGCGCGCCGGGATCCACACCACCGTGGGCGAAGATCTCGTCAATCACTGCGTCAACGACATTCTGGTGCACGGCGCGGCACCGCTCGCCTTCCAGGACTACATCGCGAGCGGGAGACTCGTCCCCGAGGTCGCCGCCGCGCTCGTCGCCGGTATCGCGCGCGGCTGCCAGGCGCATGAGATGACGCTCGCCGGTGGCGAGACCGCGGAGCTGCCCGATTTGTACGCCGAGGGGCACTACGATCTCGCGGGCACGATCGTCGGGGTGGTGGAGGAGGACGCTGCGCTGCACGGCGACACCGTCGCGCCGGGCGACGTCCTCATCGGTTTCGCGTCGAGTGGGCTGCACACCAACGGCTACACGCTGGCGCGGCGCATCGTGTTCGACGACCTGAAGCTCGATGTCGGCGACCGGTTCCCCGAATCGAACCAGTCCGTCGCCGACGTGCTGCTCGCGGTGCATGTGAGCTACTCGGCGGCCATCACCCCGGTCCTTCCGCTGATTCACGCGCTTGCGCACATCACCGGAGGCGGGATCGCCGGGAACCTCGTGCGCGTGCTCCCCGAAGGGAGCGAGGCAGTCGTCGATGCCGGCAGCTGGTCGTGGCCGCCCGTCTTCCGAGTCTTGAAGACGGCGGGGAAGGTGTCGCTGGGAGAAATGCGGCGCGTGTTCAATCTGGGGATCGGGATGATCGCGGTCGTGGGGCGCAATGACGTCGAGTCGGTGCGCCGCTCGGCGGAGCGGGGGCAGGTGAAGACCTGGATTATCGGAGAGATCGTGCCGGGAAAGACCGGGGTGAGGTTCACCGAGCGCTAGCATGTCGAACGAAGCGCTGGAGCGCAGCGCGATGCAGCGCGCGATCGAGCTGGCCCGCCGCGGCTGGGGGCGCGTGTCGCCAAACCCGCTGGTCGGTGCCGTCGTGCTGCGTGACAAGGTCGTCGTGGGCGACGGCTGGCACGCCGAATTCGGCGACGCGCATGCCGAGGTCGTGGCATTGCGCGCGGCGGGGGAGCGGGCGAAGGGTGCGACGCTCGTCGTGACGCTCGAGCCGTGCACCCACTACGGCAAGACGCCGCCGTGCACCGACGCGATCCGCGACGCCGGCGTGGCGCGTGTGGTCGTCGCCATGCGTGACCCCGATCCCATCGCCCAGGGCGGTGTCGAGACGCTGCGCAAGGCGAAGATCCAGGTCGAGGTCGGGCTCCTCGCCGACGCCGCCGCGGCGCAGAACGCGCCGTTTCTCTTCGTGCGCGAAGTGAAGAACCGTCCCTTCATCGCGCTGAAGCTCGCGACGTCGATCGATGGGCGCATCGCCGATTCCGGCGGCCGCTCGCAATGGATCTCGGGCGCGCAGGCCCGCGACTGGGCGCACTGGCTGCGCGCCGGCTACGACGCGATCGCCGTCGGCGTGACGACGGCCATCCGCGACGACCCGCTGCTCACGGTGCGCGGCGGCCTCGTGCCGCGCCGCCCGCCGGTGCGGGTGGTGTTCGATCGCCGCGCTACGCTGCCACTCGCGTCCAACCTGGTGCGCACGGCGGCGGATCCGCCGACCTGGGTCGTCACCTCCGAAGGAGCGACGCCGGGCAACATCCGCGGACTCGAGGAGGCGGGTGTGCGCGTCTTCCGCCCGCCGTCGGTGATCGCAGGGTTGACCGAGCTGCGCGGCGCCGGGGTCGAGTCGCTGCTCGTGGAAGGCGGTGGGGCGCTCGGCGTCGGGTTGCTCGCCGAAGGCTTCGTCGACCGGCTCTACTGGCTGCAATCCCCGGTGTGGCTCGGCGACGGCGGGGTGCCGGCATTTCCGGGAGTGGCCGATACCGGGCTCGCTGAGGCGCCGCGCTGGATTCCGGTGGAGCGCCGCCCCCTCGGGCCCGATACATTATTGGTCTTGGACCGGCGGCTATGTTTACCGGAATCGTGAGCGCTGTGGGCGCGGTCGTGAAGTCGGTCCGCGCGTCCAACGGAGGAGCGGGAGCGGTCCAGCTCCACATTCGCGCGCCGTTTCGGAACGTGAAGCGCGGTGAGAGCGTTGCCATCAATGGCGCCTGTCTCACCGTCGAGACCGTGAAGCGCGGGGGGTTCACGGTGCGCGCCGTCGACACGACGCTCGACCGCACGTTGTTCGGTGAGTACGCGCCCGGGCGAAAAGTGAACCTCGAGCGCGCCGTGCGCGCCGGCGAGCCGCTCGGCGGACATCTGGTGCAGGGTCACGTCGACGGCGTCGCCACGGTTACGTATGTGCGGCCGCGCGGCGACGCGGTGCTCGCGGGACTGCGCGTCCCCGCGGAGGTGCGCGCGGTGTGCATCCCGCAGGGCTCGATCACGGTGGACGGGGTGAGCCTCACCGTGGACGCATTGCCCGAAGATGGCGTGGTGCAGGTGTCGCTGATTCCGTTCACGCGGGACCACACGACCCTCGGGCATCTGGTGCCGGGGACGCGCGTACACGTGGAAGGCGACGTGATCGGGAAATACGTGAGGCAATTATGCCGTTCGGAACGATAGAGCAGGCGATCGCCGATATTCGCGCCGGGAAGCTCGTCATCGTCGCCGATGACGAGGGGCGCGAGAACGAGGGAGACCTGGTCGGCGCGGCCGAGAAGGTCACCCCCGAGATGATCAACTTCATGGCCACGCACGGGCGCGGGCTCATCTGTCTCCCGATGCTCGCCGAGCGTTGCCAGGCGCTCGGGTTGCCGCAGATGGCGGAGCACAACACGGAGGCGCACGAGACGGCGTTCACGGTGAGCATCGACGCCGCGAGCCGCTTCGGCGTGACCACCGGCATCTCCGCGGCCGACCGCGCCGCGACGATTCGTGTGGCGATCGATCCCTCGACCACTCCCCAGGACTTGCGGCGTCCCGGTCACGTCTTTCCGCTGCGCGCCCGTCCCGGCGGCGTGCTGCAGCGCGTCGGCCAGACCGAGGCGAGCATCGACCTCGCGCGGCTCGCGGGACTCTACCCGGCGGGCGTGATCTGCGAGATCCTGAACGACGACGGCACGATGGCGCGCCGGCCCCAGCTCGAGCGGTTCGCCGCGGCGCACGGCCTCACCTTCACCACGACGGCGCAGCTCGTGTCGTACCGGCTGGCGCACGAGCGGCTGGTGCATCCGGTCGCTACGTCGCGCATTCCGACGCCGTACGGGCAGTTCCGGATCACGGGCTACCAGAACGATGTCGACTCGGCGGAGCACGTCGCCCTCGTCTACGGCGATGTGAAGGGGCAACGCGGCGTGCTAGTGCGCATGCACTCGAAGTGCCTCACCGGCGACGTCTTCGGCTCGGGGCGCTGCGACTGCGGCTGGCAGCTGCAAAGCGCGATGCGGATGATCGCGGCCGAGGGCCGCGGGGTCGTGGTGTACCTCGACCAGGAAGGCCGCGGCATCGGGCTGCTCAACAAGCTCAAGGCGTACGAGCTGCAGGACGCCGGCCACGACACCGTCACCGCCAACGAGCAGCTCGGCTTCAAGCCGGATCTGCGCAACTACGGCATCGGCGCGCAGATCCTGCTCGACCTCGGGCTGTCGTCGATCCGCGTCCTCACCAACAACCCGAAGAAGCTGGTGGGACTCGAGGGCTACGGCATCGAGATCGTGGAACGCGTGCCGATCGTGCCGCCGCCCTCCGACGAGAACCGCGCCTACCTCGACGTCAAGCGCGACAAGCTCGGCCACCTGCTGACGCACTGATCGTGGCGCCGCGCTCCCGGAAGCGCGCGGCCCCCCCTCCGCGCGTCGCGGTGCTGGTGAGCCGCTACAACGAGATCGTCACGCGCCGCCTGCTCGAGGGCGCGCGTGCGGCCCTCATCGCGGACGGCATTCCCGAATCCAGGATCGACGTGCATTGGGTCCCCGGCGCATTCGAGCTGCCGGCGGCGGCGGCGGTCGCCGCGGCGACGGGCCGCTACCACGCCATCGTGGCGCTGGGGTGCGTCATCCGCGGCGAGACGCCGCACTTCGAGTACGTCGCGGGCGAAGCAGCCCGCGGCCTGGGCGAGGTGGCGCGCACGGCGCAGATCGCCGTCGGGTTCGGCGTCCTCACCACCCTGGACCAGGCGCAGGCGCTGGCGCGCGCCGGAGGCGACGCCGGCAACAAGGGGGCCGAAGCGGCGCGCGCGGCGCTGGAGTCGGCGCGCGTGCTCTCGGAACTGCGCCGTGGAACGTCCTGAGACGAAGGCGCGCGCCCGCGCGCTGCAGCTGCTCTACGCCTGGGAGCTGTCCGGACTCCCCACGATCGACGCCATCGTCACCCGTCTCGCGCAGGCGCAGGGCGTCGCGCCGCCGGGGCACGATCGCGGTGCCGAACTCGCCGCCCTCGCCGTGCTGGGCCAGCAGGAGTACGACGAGCGTCTGTCGCGCGCCGCGGAACACTGGCGGCTTGAGCGCGTCGGCGTGGTGGAACGCAATATCCTGCGGCTCGCGCTGGCCGAGCTCGACGAAGGTGCGACACCGCCCCGCGTCGTGCTGGATGAGGCGGTGAAGCTGGCGCACTGGTTCGGCGGCGCGCGCTCCCCGGCCTTCGTCAACGGGGTGCTCGACGCGCTGGTGCGGGAATCCGGCCGGTTGTGAGAATCCTGCTCGTCAACTGGAACGACCGTCAGAACCCGCACGCCGGCGGCGCCGAAATTCACCTGCACGAGATCTTCGGCCGCCTGGCAGGCGACGGCCATCACATCGATCTGATCACGAGCGGCTGGCCCAGGGCGGCGCCCGAGGTCGATCTCGACAACATGCGGGTCCAGCGGGTCGGGGGCCGGCATACGTTCGCGCTGCTGGCGCGCGGTGCAGTGCGCCGCGCTCTCAAGCGCACCGGCGGGCCGGGGTACGACGTGGTCGTCGAAGACATCAACAAGCTGCCGCTCTACCTCCCGAACCTCACGTCGTTGCCGTTCTGTGCCGTCGTGCCGCACCTCTTCGGCACCACCGCCTTCGCCGAGGCGAGCTGGCCGATGGCGGCTGCGGTGTGGACGGCGGAGCGCGGCATTCCGCGGGCGTACCGGCGGGCGGCGTTCCACGTGATCTCCAACAGCACGCGCGACGATCTCGTGGCGCGTGGCATCCCCGCCGATCGGATCGCAGTCATCTATCCGGGGATCGATTCCGGCTGGTATCGTCCCGATCCGCAAGTCGCGCGTGCCGCCCGCCCCACATTCCTGTACGTGGGTCGCCTGAAGCGTTATAAAGGAGTGGATATCGCGTTGCGGGCACTGGCTTTGGCTCGTGCGCAGGGGGTGGCCGCGGAGCTCGAGATCGCAGGCACGGGCGACGATCGGCACCGCCTCGAGAGTCTGGCGCGTCGGCTCGCGTTGGAACCGGCGGTCCGCTTTCTCGGCTACGTGTCCGAGGAGGACAAGCGCGGCCTGCTGCGCAGCGCCTGGGCCGTCGTCTTCCCCAGCCCGAAGGAAGGGTGGGGAATCTCGAACGTCGAAGCCGCGGCGTGCGGTACGCCGGCGCTCGCGTCCGACAGTCCGGGATTGCGTGAAACGGTGCGTCACGGCGAGACGGGGTTCCTGGTCCCGCACGGCGACACCGCGGCATTGGCGGAGCGCATGGTCGCACTCGCCAAGGACCAGGCGCTGGTCGAGCGGCTGGGCGCTGCGGCGCGCGCTTTCGCCGTCCCGCTCACGTGGGACCGCGCCGCCCTGGCGACGGCGGCGCAGCTCGAGCGCCTCATCATCCAGCGGAGGTAGGCAATGCGCGTGACGATTACCGCCCGCCACACCAATGTCTCCGATGATCTGCGGCAGCGCGCCCGCGACCTGGTCGACCGGCTGGCCAAGGTCGCCCCGCGGCCCGAAGACGCGCAGGTGATCTTCAGCGACGATCACGACGTGGCGGTCGTGGAATTGCGCCTGCACGTGGCGCGCGGCGACGTCCTGGTCGGCCGCGCCGAGGGAACCGATCACCGCTCGGCGCTCGACCGGGCGGCGGCGCGCGTGCGGCGTCAACTCGACAAATCGCCGGCCAAGCGCTCCGGCCCGGCGCGGCGCCGCGCCCAGGCCCGTGAGGGAGGGAGTCGCCAGTGACGGAGCGGCGGCCCCGCATCCGCGATCTGTTCACCCGCAAGGGCGCGCCGCTCGAGCTGGAGCAGCTCACCGGCGAGATCGGACTCGACAAGGAGATCCCGTCGTCGGAAGCGTCGAGCCCGGGCCTGGTGTTGGCGGGGTATACGTCGCGCTTCGTCGGCGACCGGCTGCACATCCTGGGCGAGACGGAGATCACCTATCTCGCCTCGCTCGAGCCCGCGGCGCGGCGCGCTTCGCTCGAGCATTTCTTTCATTTCGATCTGCCCTGTGTGGTGATCACGAAGTCGCAGAACGTCCCCCCCGAGCTGTTGGCACTCGCCGAATCAAAGGGCGTCGCGGTGATCCGCACCGCCCTCAAGACCGCCGAATTCTATCGCCGCTTGAAGCCGTTCCTCGACGACGCGTTCGCTCCCGCGACGACGATTCACGGCTCACTTGCCGATGTCTACGGTGTGGGCCTGTTGTTTCTGGGGCGCTCCGGCATCGGCAAGAGCGAGTGTGTGCTCGACCTGGTGGAGCGGGGTCATCGCCTGGTGGCCGACGACATGGTCCAGGTGACGCGGCGCGGCGTGGACATCCTGATCGGCAAAGGCCACGAGATGGCGCAGCATCACATGGAGATCCGCGGCATCGGCCTCGTCGACATCAAAGCGCTGTTCGGCGTCCGCTCGGTGCGCCAGCAGAAGCGCATCGAGGTCGTGGTGCAGCTCGACGATTGGGACGCCTCCCGCGAATACGACCGCACCGGGCTCGACACGCAACAGACGCAGATCCTCGATGTCGCGATTCCGCAGGTGACGGTGCCGCTCAATCCCGGCAAGAACCTCACCGTGATCTGCGAAGTGGTGGCGATGCACCACCTGCTGCGCTACAGCGGGGTGGACGTCGCCCGCAAGTTCAACGAGCGGCTGATCCGGCAGATGCAGGAGCGGTCGCAGATCCGCGAGTATCTCGAAGAGGACTATGAGTGACACTGCGGCGGCCCCCACGATCGGCGTCGTCGTCTCCCATGCGGAGCTCGCCGCGGCGCTGGTTGGGGCGGTGCGCACGATCTCGGGCGTCGCCGACGCGCTGCAATCGGTGAGTAACGAGGGATGCGACCCGAAGGCGCTCTCCGAGCGGATCGAGGCGGCGATCGGAGGGCGTCCCGCGGTGCTGTTCATCGATCTTCCCGGCGGCTCCTGCCTCTCGAGCGCCGTGCGGTTGTCGCGCGGCCGCGGTGAGCTGGCCGTCGTGACGGGGGTGAACCTGGCGATGCTGCTCGATTTCGTCTTTCATCGCGACATTTCACCCGCCGAGGCGGCGCGGCGCGCCGTCGAGGCGGGGGCGCGGGCGATCCGCACCCCGGCGGCATGAGCCTGGCCTTGATCCGTCTCGACGACCGTCTCATCCACGGCCAGGTCGTGGTCGGCTGGGGCCAGCCGCTGAAGGTCGGATTCATCGTCCTGGTCGACGACGAAGTGCGCAACAGCGCCTGGGAGCAGGATCTCTACCGCATGGGCGTGCCGCCGGGGATCGACGTCGTCTTCGCCGCCGTCTCCGAAGTGTCGCGGCAGCTCGCCGAGTGGGCTGCCGATCCGCGGCCGGGAATTCTGCTCGTGGGTGACGTCGACACCCTCGCCGGACTGATCGCGGCGGCGGGCAACGACATCCATCGGATCAACGTCGGCGGCGTGCACCACCGCCCCGGGCGCATCGAGCGGCTGCGCTATGTCTATCTCACCGACGACGAGGCCGCAAAGCTGAAGCAGCTCGCGACGAACGGCGTCGAAGTCACCGCGCAGGACGTTCCCACGGCGCGTGCCGTCCCGATCGGAGAGTTTCTGTGAGCCTGGTCGACGTCGTGCTGCTGCTGGGCTGGGGAACCCTCGTGGGGATCGATCTGGTGAGCGTCGGCCAGCTGATGATCGCGCGCCCGATCGTCGCGGGGACGATCGCGGGGCTGCTGCTCGGCGACGTCGACGTGGGGGTGCGTCTCGGGTTGATCTTCGAGCTGTTCCAGTTCGACATCCTCCCCTTCGGTGCGGTGCGCTATCCGGAGTACGGCCCCGCGACCGTGGCGGGCGTCGCGGCGACGCACCTCATCGGGCGGCCCGAGGCGTGGGGGATCGGGGCGGGGGTGGGGCTCGTGATCGGCGTGTTCGCCGGCGCGTCGCTGCACTGGCTGCGCGAAGCGAACGCGCGCGCGGTGCGCCGCGCCGCGCCCGCGCTCGAAGCGGGCGACGTACGCGTCCTGGCCCGCGTGCATCTCGGGGGCCTGGGTCGCGACGTGCGCCGGGCCGCCGGGGTCACGGCACTGGGGCTCGTGACGGCATGGCTCGTGTCGCACGATGCCGCGGCGCTGCCGTCGCACGTGCTCGTCGCCACTGCCGCGGCGGCGGCGGGCGCCGCAATCGCCGCCGGGGTGGCGGGGTTGTTCCGGCTCGTCGGCTCGGGGCCGAACCTGCGCTGGCTTGCGGCCGGACTCGCGGGAGGGATGGCGGTGCTATGGATCGCCTGAAACCGCGACTCGGGACCGCGCTGCTGCGGCTGTTCACGGTGCAGGGGTCGTGGAACTACGACCGGCTGATCGGCGTCGGCGTCGGCCTCGCCGAAGAGCCGCTGCTTCGCGGTCTGCGCTCCAGTCCCGACAACGGGGCCGCCTACCACGCCGCCGTGGCGCGCGGCGCGCGCTTCTTCAACTCCCACCCGTATCTCGCGGGCCTCGCCGTCGGCGCCGCCGCGCGCGCTGAAATCGATGGCGCGCCGCCGGAGCAGATCGAGCGGTTGCGGGCCGCGCTGTGCGGGCCGCTGGGTGCGATGGGAGACCGCCTCGTCTGGACGGGGTGGCTGCCGCTGCTCTCGGCGGCGACCCTCGCCGCACTGGCGCTCGGCGCCGGGTGGTGGGGGGTCACCGCGTTTCTCGTGATTTACAACCTCGGGCACGTGGCGCTGCGCTGGTGGGCGCTGCGGGCGGGGTGGGCGGCGGGAACGCAGGTCGTGGGCGCGCTGCGCAATCCGGTGCTGCAGCGGGGGCTCGGGGCCGTGGTGCCCGCGGTCGCGCTGGTGTTCGGGTTCGCCCTGCCGATCGTCGTGCGCGCACTGGTGCACCCGTTCCAGCTGCCGGTGGCGATCGCGTGCGGCGTGGTGGCGGTCGTGGGGCTCGCCCTACTGCGCTGGAAGCCGGGGCGGATCGCGTCGCTGTGGATGGGGCTCGGAGCGGTATTGGTGGCAGCCGCGGGAGGGTGGCTATGGCGCTGATCGAGCGTGAAGCGCGGATCGTCAACCCGCTCGGCATGCATGCCCGGCCGGCGGCGGAGTTCGTGAAAACGGCGAGCAAGTTCAAGAGCGCCGTCCTCGTCTCGAAGGACGGTCTGAGCGTCAACGGCAAGAGCATCATGGGGGTGATGATGCTCGCGGCTGAGAAGGGCTCGTCGATGATGATCAAGGCCGAGGGCGACGACGCCGAGCTGGCGATGGACGCGCTGCTGGCCCTCGTCGCCGCGGGCTTCAACGAAATGGATCTCACGGGCTACGAGACCGAGGTGGAAGAGGAGGAAGGCACGGCGTGAAGGATCGCCTGATGCGCGGCATCGGCGTGTCGCCCGGCATGGCGATCGGGGCGGCGGTCGTGGTGCAGTCGCAGCTGCCGGACGTGCCGCACCGCGTGGTGCCGCGCTCGCAGGTGGAGCGGGAGGTGCGGCGGCTGCGCGCGGCCGTAAAGGACGTGCAGCGGCACATCGCCGATCTGAAGGCGCGCACCGCCGAGCGCATCGGACCCGACGAGGCGCGCATCTTCGACGCGCAGATGCTGATGCTCGAAGACAAGGATTTCCTCGGGGCGGTCGAGGACCTGATTCGCGAGAACCACCTCACCGCCGAGAAGGCGTTCGAGTTCAAGGCGCTGGAGCAGCGCGACGCCTGGACCAGCGTCGGCAGCGCGCGCCTCCGGGACCGCATCGCCGATCTGAACGGCGTGATGGTGCGCGTGGTCCGCCACCTGATGCACCTCGGCAACGACGAGTTGGAGGGATTCCCGCAGGGGTCGATCGTCGTGGCGCGCGAGATCGGGCCCGGGCTCACCGTGCAGCTCGACCGCGCGCAGGTGATCGCGCTCGTGAGCGAAGAGGGGACGCGTACGTCGCACGCCGCGATCCTCGCCCACTCGATGGGGATGCCGGCGGTGATGGGGCTGACCGGGGCGCTGGGGCGGATCCACACTGGGACGATGCTGCTGCTCGACGGCAGCCGCGGCACGGTGCTGCTCGATCCCACGCCGGAAGAAATCGTCGAGGCCAACAGGCGTGAGGTGCGGGACCACGCGCGCCTCACGGAGCTCGAGCGCGATGTGTTGCTGCCGGCGGTCACGACCGACGGGCAGCGGATCGTGCTGCGCGGCAACGTCGATCTCCCCGAGGAGATCAATTCGGCGCGGACGCACGGCGCCGAAGGTGTTGGTCTCTTGCGCACGGAGTTCTTCGTCACCGGCCACACCGACCTGCCGACCGAGGACGAACAGGCGCGCTACTTCACGAAGGTGGCACAGGCGTTCCCCCATCACCCCGTGGTGATCCGCACCTTCGATCTGGGAGGCGACAAGTTTCCCGCGGCGTTCCAGGCGCCGACCGAGCCGAATCCGTTCCTCGGGTGGCGTGCCATCCGGGTGTGCCTCGACCAGCCGGAGCTGTTCCGCGCGCAGATCCGAGCGATCCTGCGCGCCGCGGCGCAGTCCGAGGTGCACCTCATGATCCCGCTCGTGACGCGCGTGTCGGAGATCGAGCGGACGCGCGCATTGGTTGCGGAAGAGGCGGCGAATCTCAAGCGGGAAGGCGTCGCCGCGGCGGCGTCGGTGCCGATCGGGGTGATGGTGGAGACGCCCGCGGCCGCCGTGCTGGCGGACCGCTTCGTCGCGGCGAGCGACTTCCTCAGCGTCGGCACCAACGACCTCACGCAATACACGCTGGTGGTGGATCGCGGCAACGCGCGGCTGGCCGATCGTTTCACGCCGCACGATCCGGCGGTGCTGCGCCTGCTGAAGCAGGTGGCCGATGCCGCCTGCGCCGCGAAGAAGCCGGCGAGCGTGTGCGGCGAAATGGCGTCCGATCCGCTGTCGGCGTTCCTGCTGATCGGTCTCGGATATGAGACACTCTCCGTGGCGCCGCCGTCGCTGCCGCGGATTCGCTGGCTGGTGCGCCAGGTGCGCCGCGAGACCGCGCGGGCCGCCGCGCACGCGGCGCTCGATGCGCGCACCGACACCGACGTGCTGGACGTGCTGCGCGCTGGCGTTGCCGCATGCGGCATCGATCCGGCCATCCTGTGAGGTCGCGCTAGGCGTCCGCCTGTTGCCCGGCTACAGGCGGCGGGCTAGTTTGGACCGTTGAAGCCCTCCCCCTCTCCCAAGGCGCCCATGCCCTCCACACGGCACGTATTTACATCCGAATCGGTCACCGAAGGACACCCCGACAAGATCGCGGACCAGATTTCGGACGCGGTGCTCGACGCCATCCTCACGAACGACGCCGACGCGCGGGTGGCCTGCGAAGTCCTGGTGACGACGGGGATGGCCGTGGTCGCGGGCGAGATCACCACCAACTGCTACGTCCACATCCCCGACATCGTGCGCGGCACGATCCAGTCGATCGGCTACACCGACGCCAACTTCGGCTTCGATGCGCAGACCTGCGCCGTGCTCACCACGATCGACAAGCAGTCGTCCGACATCGCCCTGGGCGTCGACAAGGGTGGGGCGGGCGACCAGGGGATGATGTTCGGCTACGCCTCCGATGAAACGCAGGCGCTGATGCCGCTGCCGATCGTGCTCGCGCACCGGCTCGCCGAAGAGCTGGCCGCGGTGCGCAAGCGCGGCGATCTGCCGTGGCTCAGGCCCGATGGCAAGACGCAGGTGAGCGTCGTGTACGAAGGCGACCGCCCGGTCGCCGTCTCAAAAGTGCTCGTCTCCACCCAGCATTCCGACAAGGTGGACCACGCCGATCTGCGCGCGGGGGTGATCGAGCACGTGGTGCGCCCGGTGCTCGGCCACTCGGGGTTCGCGGTGAGCGACGCCGACGTGCTGGTCAATCCGACGGGCCGCTTCGTGGTCGGTGGCCCGCAGGGCGACGCCGGCCTCACGGGACGCAAGATCATCGTCGACACGTACGGGGGCATGGCGCGCCACGGCGGCGGCGCCTTCAGCGGCAAGGATCCCTCGAAGGTCGACCGCTCCGGCGCGTACGCGATGCGCTGGGTGGCGAAGAACATCGTGGCGGCCGGGCTGGCACGGCGCTGCGAGTGCCAGGTGGCCTACGCCATCGGCGTCGCCGAGCCGGTCTCCGTGATGGTCGAGACGTTCGGCACCGGCTCGGTCGCGCCCGAGGCGCTGGAGGAGGCGGTGCGCGAGGTGTTCGACCTGACGCCGCAGGGGATCAACCGGGCGCTGAAGCTGCGGGCCCCGATCTACCGGCCCACGGCGACCTACGGCCATTTCGGCCGCGAGCACGGCACGGGGCGCGCCGGGGGGAAGGACGTCGAGTTGTTCACCTGGGAGCAGGCGAACCGCGTCGAAGATCTGCGGCTCGCCGTACAGCGCTCCAAACACTACGCACCCGCAAAGGCGAAGGCATGACCGCGACCGCGCACGGCATCCCCGCAGACGTCAAGGATAAGGGACTCGCGCCGGACGGGCGCCGCCGCACCGAATGGGCGGAGCGCTCGATGCCGGTGCTGCGTCAGATCCGCGAACGCTTCACCCGCGAGCAGCCACTCAAGGGGCGGCGGCTGTCGGCGTGCCTGCACGTGACGACCGAGACGGCGAATCTCGCCGTTACCCTCAAGGCGGGCGGCGCGGACGTCGCCTTGTGCGCGTCCAATCCGCTGTCGACGCAGGACGATGTGGCGGCGCACCTCGTCGCCGACCACGGCATCAAGGTGTTCGCCATCAAGGGCGAGGACCACGCGACCTACTACGACCACATCCGCGCGGCGCTGGCGCACCGTCCCGACGTGACGATGGACGACGGCGCGGATCTCGTCGGCGCGCTCCACATGGTGGCGCTCAACCGGCTCGACGATCTGCCGCCGCCGGTGCGCCGCTGGGTGGAGACGCTGAGCACCGCCGATCGCGCGGCGTTGGTGCGCGGTGTGATCGGCTCCACCGAAGAGACGACGACCGGCGTGATCCGGCTGAAGGCGATGGCGAAGGACAAGGTGCTGCAGTTCCCGGTGATCGCGGTGAATGATTCGGAGACGAAGCACCTGTTCGATAACCGCTACGGCACGGGCCAGTCGACGCTCGACGGCATCCTGCGGGCGACCAATCTCCTCATCGCCGGGAGCACGGTGGTGGTGGCGGGGTACGGATGGTGTGGCCGCGGCTTCGCCCAGCGGGCGCGCGGCGCGGGAGCGACGGTGCTGGTGACCGAGATCGACCCGCTCAAGGCCCTGGAAGCACAGATGGACGGATTCCACGTGGTCCCGATGCTGGAAGCGGCGGCGGTCGGCGACATCTTCGTCACCATGACCGGCAACACCCACGTAGTGCGGCTCGAGCACATGCGGCGCATGAAGGACGGTGCGGTGATCGCCAACGCGGGACACTTCAACGTCGAAATCGATCTCGACGGGCTCGCCAAGGAGGCGCAGGGGCCGACGCGGGCGCGCGAGTTCGTGCAGGAGTGGCGGCTGGGTGGCAAGCGGATCTTCGTGCTGGCCGAAGGGCGGCTCGTGAACCTGGCGGCGGCGGAGGGCCATCCGGCGAGCGTGATGGACATGTCGTTCGCCAATCAGGCGCTGGCCGCCGAGTACGTGGTGCGCCAGGCGGCGTCGCTCGGGAAGGACGTGCACCGCATTCCGGCGGACCTCGACCGGGAAATCGCACGGCTCAAGCTCGCGGCGATGGGCGTGGGGATCGACACGCTCACCCCCGAGCAGCAGCGCTACCTCGCCTCCTGGGATCAGGGGACCTGAGGCGGCGCTCGTGATCGAAGTCCGCGTTGCCCACCTTGGCCTCGACAAGACCACCAACACCCCGGTCGCGATCTTGCAGGAGCAAAACGGGGAGCGGGTGCTGCCGATCTGGATCGGGCCGGCGGAGGCGAGCGCGATCGCGATGGAGCTGGCGGGAATGAAGTTCGCCCGGCCCCTCACCCACGACCTCCTGAAGCAGGTGATCGTCGGCTTGGGCGCCGACCTGCGCAAGGTGATCATCACCAAGGTGCAGGACAACACCTATTACGCCGAGCTGCACATTTACCGTGGTGACGCGATCGTGAACATCGACGCACGCCCGTCGGATTCGATCGCCGTGGCGCTGCGCCTCAAGGCGCCGATCTTCACGAGCGACGAGCTGCTCGATCACACCTCGGTCGACACCTCCGAGCTGTCGCCCGACACGACCACCCCGCCGGTCGACTCCGACTGGCTGAAGAACCACCTCCAGAATCTCGATCCTGAGGATTTCGGGAAGTTCACGCCGTAGCGGCACGCTCGGCGTGCTCGCGGCGCTGGTGGCGGCTCCCGCCGGGAGCCTCGCCGCCCAGGGCGCGACCGTGACCGGTCGCGTCGTGCTGGGCACGGCAGGGCGTCCGGTGGCCGGGCGCTTCGTCGTGCTGCACCGCATCACGATGGGCGACGGCGGGCCGGTGGACTCCGTGCGGACCGACGCCGCCGGGCACTGGCGGATCCGCATCCCCGAGGTCGACAGCACCGCGATGTACGTCGTCAGCGCCCAGCACGACAGCCTCGCCTATTTCTCCGTCCCGCTGCACCTCACGGTCGGGCAGACGACCGCGGCCGACCCGCTGGTCGTGTGGGACACGAGCTCGACGGGCCCCGCGGTTCGCGAGCGGCGGCGCCTGCTCACCGTGGCGCGGCCCAAGGCCGACGGCTCGCGTGAGGTGCTCGAGATCCTGGAGCTCGAGAACCCCGGTCAGACGACGCGCGTGTCGAATGACACGCTGCATCCCACCTGGACCGGCGCGATCCCGGGCGAGGCGCTCGAGTTCGCGATGCAGGCGAGCGATTTCTCGAACGACGTCGTGTCGCAGCGCACCGGACGGGTGAGCCTGTTCGGGCCGATACAGCCGCAGGGCCGGCGCCAGCTCTCGTACCGCTACGTGCTCCCGGGCTCGGTGCGGTCGCTCGCACTACCGATCGATCAGCCGACCGACGAGCTCGATCTGCTGTTCGAAGATTCGACGACCGCCGTCACGGCGCCCGGTCTCGCGCGCCTGGGAATGGAGACGATCGAGCAGCGCCGCTTCGCGCGCTATCGCGCCGATTCGCTCCCCGCCGGCGCCCCCGTGCGCATCGCGTTTCCGGCGGCGCGATTGCGGATCGAAGCGTTCCTGCTGCCTATCGTGGGACTCGTTGTGGTTGCGATGGGGGCGGGGTTGTGGATCGCATTGAGGCGCTCTCAGCCGTCAGCGGTCAGCACTCAGCAGTGATGAGCTGATAGCTGACGGCTGATAGCTGACAGCTTGCGCACCGCTGCCTCCACGTTTACCGTAGCCAGTACATCGCGAACGGGGATCATTGGAAGCCGGTGTGAGTCCGGCGCGGCCCCGCCACTGTAACGGGCAGTCACTCTAGCCCCGCGCCACTGGGAAACCGGGAAGGTGCGAGGCCCTAGAGCCCGGAGCCAGGAGACCTCGCCGTTCGCGCCACCTTGCAGTCCCTCGCGGGAGGGATGGTGGCGTCGCAGCGCACTGAGGCGCTGCATCGCTCGCCCATCTCCGATCCGACGGGGGTGGGCTTTTTGCATGCGCCGCTGGGCACATCGCACCCACCTCGCGGGCCGGCTCGTCGCCCTGCTGGGCGTCGCCTGTCACGGCGCCGCGCGGCAGCAGAGCGCCACCGGGCCCCTCGTACTCACCGACGACGCGGGGCGGGAGGTCCGGCTCGCCGGGCCCGCCCACCGCGTCGTGTCGCTCGCCCCGTCTATCACCGAGCTGCTGTTCGCGCTCGGTGCCGGCGATCAGGTCGTGGGCCGCACCGTCTACGACAAGTATCCGCCGGCCGCCCTGCAGGTCCCGGCCGTGGGGGACGGCCTCAATCCGAGCGTCGAAGCGATCGTCGCGCGCCACCCTGATCTCGTGCTGCTCTACCGCTCGGCGCATACCGACGCCGCAGCGCAGCAGCTCGAGCGCCTCGGCATCCCCACGCTCGTGGTGCGGCACGACAGGCTGGCGGACATTGCGCGCACGGCGCGACTCCTGGGGCGGGCGACGGGACAGGAGTCGGGCGGTCAGGCGCTCGGGCGGTCGGTCGACTCGGTGCTCGCGCAACCGCTGCCGCCGGTGCGGAGCCGGATAGCGTACGTGGTATGGGACGCACCGCCGATCGTGATCGGGGCGGGGAGTTTCCTGGACGAGCTGGCGCGCCGCGCCGGCGCCGAGAACGTGTTTCACGACATCGCGACGCCCTCGGCGACGGTGTCAATCGAGACGATCGTCGCGCGCGATCCCGACTGGATCGTCGTGGTACGCGACAGCGTCGGGGACGAGCCGCCCGCCTGGTCGCGCCGCCCGGAATGGCGGGTCGTACGCGCGGTACGGCAGGGGCGGTTTCTGATGCTCCCCGCCGATCTCTTCGGCCAGCCCTCCGCACGAGCCCGTGAGGCGATCGCCGAGTTTAAGAAGTTGTTGTCGCCATGAGATGGCTTTGGCTTGTCGCAGCGCTCCTTGGCGCCCTCCTCGCCGGCATCGTGTTCGGCCCTGCGGCCGTCCCGATCGCAGATCTCGTGCACTCACCGATCGTGCGCGATCTGCGGCTGCCGCGTGCGTTGCTCGGGCTCCTCGTCGGCGGATCACTGGGGCTCGCCGGCGCGAGCCTGCAGTCCCTGGTGCGAAACCCGCTGGCCGATCCCTTCCTGCTTGGCCTCTCGGGGGGCGCAGGCCTCGGCGCGGTGCTGGCGATCGCGCTGCACCTGGGCGGTCCGTGGGCAATTCCGCTGGCCGCGTTCGCGGGAGCGCTCGTGGCGCTGGGGCTCGTGTTTCGCCTCGGCCTCGTCGGTGGCGCCGAGCTCGACCCGCGGATTCTCTTGCTGGGCGGCGTGGCGGTCGGCGCGTTCTGCGGCGCCGTGATGACGGCGATCGTCTCGCTCGCCGAGGCGAGCGAGCTGCGCAACGCCTACTTGTGGCTCTGGGGCGGGTTGTCGGGAGCGTCCTGGGACACGCTGCGCGTGATCGCGGTCTGCTTGCCGCTACCGGTCCTCGTCCTGCTCGCCGCCGCGCGGCCGCTCGATCTTCTCGCCCTGGGTGAGGAGCCGGCACGCTACCTCGGTGCCGACGTGCGCGCCGTGAAGCGGCGCGTCTATCTCGCTGCGTCGTTCCTGACGGCGGTGGCGGTCGCGGTGGCGGGAGTGATCGGGTTCGTCGGGTTGATTGTCCCGCACGTGGGCCGGGCGCTCGTCGGCGGCCGGCACCTGCGGCTCCTCCCCGCGTCGTTTCTGGCGGGCGGAACGCTGCTCGTCCTGGCCGACACGCTGGCCCGCACCGTCGTGGCGCCGCGCGAGCTGCCGGTCGGGATCGTCACGGCGCTCGTCGGCGTCCCCCTCTTCGCTGTGCTGCTGAGGCGATGGACCGCGTACTGATTCTCGACGTACGGGACGTCACGTTCCGTTACCGCGGCGTCGCGCGCGACGCGCTGCGCGGCGTGTCGCTCGACGTGTCCGGCGGCGAGTTCGTCGCCCTCCTGGGCCCGAACGGCAGCGGCAAGACGACGCTGGTGCGCGTTGCCCTCGGGTTGCAGACGCCGCTTGCGGGGTCGGCCCTGGTTCAGGGTCGAGCGGCCGCTGAGTGGCCGCGCCGCGAGCTGGCGCGCGTCGTGGGGGTCGTGCCGCAGCGCGAGGACAACCTCTTCCCGCAGCGCGTACGCGAGACGGTGCGCCTGGGGCG
>DASSIL010000221.1:0-24711 GCA_035691925.1 Gemmatimonadales bacterium | reverse complement strand
CCGCTGCTCGAGGCCACCGGGATCCTCCACGCTACGCCGTCGCTATACGTCCTCCCCGAAGATCCTCGCCTGGCCGGCTTCGACTGCGTGTACGCCGGCATGCTGGGCATGATCGAGGAACGCCCCACGGGAGGGTCGGATGAAGAACCCGGATTCGCGGGCGCGGCGGACATCGCGAGCACGGCAGAGCTGTTCGACCGGCTGCAGCGCAATCCCGCCAATCGCGTGGATGCCCGGGCGTTCCTGGCCGCTCGCCTGCTCGATGTGTATCTCGGTGACTGGGACCGGCACCAGGACCAGTGGCGCTGGGCGCGCTTCGACGAGGCAGGCCTGCGCTGGTGGCGCCCGATCCCACGCGACCGCGATCAGGCCTTCTCACGGCTCGACGGGCTGCTGGTACGGCTCGCGGCGGTGTACTTCCCGCAGATCATCGGCTTCGACGAGACGTACCCGAGCCTGTTCCGGCTGACCCTCACCGGACAGGTCCTCGATCGCCGCCTGCTGGTGGAGCTCGATCGTTCGGTGTGGGACTCGACCGCCGCCGCGTTGCAGGCGCGACTCACCGATTCCGTCATCGAGCAGGCCGTGGCGCGGCTGCCGAACGCCTATCGTCGTGGGAGCGGTGCGCACCTGGCGGACGCCCTGCGGCAACGACGCGATCACCTGCCGGACGCGGCTCGCCAATTCTACGAATTGGTCGCCGCGTACGTGGACATCCACGCGACCGATGAGGTCGATAGCGCCGTCATTGACCGCCGGCCGGAGAGCACGCTGGTGCAGGTAACGACCCAGGGCCGGTCTTACTACTCGCGCTCGTTCGACCCACGGGAGACGCGCGAGGTCCGGTTGTACCTGCACGGGGCCGCAGATCGCGTCGTCGTCCGCGGGTCCGGCAACGGTCCCGTGATTCGCGTCATCGGGGGCGGGGGCGGCGATGTGCTGGTCGATTCCTCGACCGGCAGCGCTGTGCGGTTCTACGACGATCGCGGCGCGAATCGCTTCGTGCCCGGCCCCCGCACACGAGTCGACACGCATCGCTATGAACAGCCGCCGCTCGACACGAACACGCTCGGCAGACCACGAGACTGGGGTGGACGCGGCGTCCCCTTCACCTGGGTCTCCTTCGGGCCGGACATCGGGTTGTTCATCGGCGGCGGATGGCAGCACACCGAGTACGGGTTCCGAAAACTTCCCTACCATTCCCGCACCACGGTCCGGGCCGGATACGCCACTGGGGCGGCCAGCGGTCGCGCCGACCTGTTGCACGAAATCAGGGACTTTCCCGGTCGCGCCGCCACCACGCTGCATCTGCGGGCGTCGGGTATCGACGTGGTGCGGTTCTACGGGTTCGGGAATCAGACCTCCGACTCCGGCTCCACGAGTTTTCATGCGGTGCCGCAACAGCAGTACCTGATCGCCCCTGCCGTCACGTGGGGTGCGTCAACAGCGACCCAGGTGTCCTTGGGGATGATCGTGAAGGACGCCGAGACCACGCCTGACTCCATGCGGCTGATCGGAATCGTGCGGCCCTACGGCGTCGGCTCCTTTCAGCAGGTCGGAGCAACCGCCGAGCTGCAGCTGGATACGCGGGACCGCTCCGCGTGGGCGACGCGCGGCGTGCACGTGACTGTTTCCGGGACCGGCTATCCCGGCGCGTTGGACGTGCGGCGCGCGTTCGCGGGGGTGACCGCGCAGGCGGCGACGTATCTCACCGTTCCGCACGGACCGACCGCCGCGCTGCGGGTCGGCGGCTCGCGAGTATTCGGCACGTACCCGTTCTCCGACGCGGCGTTCGTGGGCGGTGCTACGACCCTGCGGGGATTCGCCGAGCATCGATTCGCCGGCGACGCGGCGGTGTGGGGAAATGCCGAGCTGCGCGCGTCGCTCGGCCACGCCTACGTTCTGATGCCGGTCGAGTTCGGCGGCTTTGGTCTCGCCGATGCCGGGCGCGTCTTCCTCTCGGGTGAGCATTCCGCTGTGTGGCACGGCGCCGTCGGCGGCGGTGTGTGGTTCGCATTTCTCAATCGGTCCAACACGCTAGTGGTGACGGCGGCGCGCTCCGTGGAACGCACGGCGATTTACATCCGGGCCGGCTTCTCCTATTAGGACCATGCCCCAGCCGCAACTGCGCGAATGGCGCGGCGAGGTACCGAGCCTCGATCTCCTGGAGCGGATGGTGATGGAGCCCCTGCCGCTGGGGCTCCGGGCCGCCCCCGCTGAGCAGACGTTCCATCGCGACGTGTACTTCGACGCGGATGACTGGACGTTGCGGCGTCGAGGGGTCACCTGCCGATTTCGCGTGCGGCTGGACGATCGGCGTATCCTGACGGTGCGGAGTCTGGGACGCACCGAGGGCGCCGCGGTCGTCGTGGTGCCGCAGGTGTTTGAGGCCGAGGTGTCGGAGCTCTCCGGGGAGCAGGCGCTCGCCGGCACTTCCGATCCCGCCCGGCGACTGCGTGCCATGATCGAACCGGCGCTGCTGGCACCGCGGATCGAATTCGAGACCAGTCGCCGGCTGCGGCGCACCCGCCCGCGGCTGTTCGCTCGCGCGCAGCTCGAGCTCCTCTATGACGCCGTCACCGTCCGCCGGCAGCAGCTGTCGCAGGGATTCCAGGAAGTCACCGTACGGTGCCTGCGCGAGGGACGACCCGATCTCGCTGCCGTGACGGAGACGCTCCAGTGTACGTACGGGTTGCGGCCGCTGCTCGTCGGAAAGTTCGAGCGCGCCGAACGGGTCGCCCGGGAGCTCGACGCGGAGAGCGTGGCGCGGGCCGCGCATGGCCACCGCGAGATCGCGCTGATCGCCCTCGAGCAGGATCGCATCGCGTTGCGCGACGACCACGGGAAGCTCAGTCTCCCGGTGGCGAGCGGCAGCGGAGAGGAGGGATCGCGGCACCTGCTGCGCAGCTGCTTCGGCAGCGGCGACGCGCAGCTGCGCTACCTCGGGCTCGCCCCCGAGCCCGGCGACGGCTCGGTCCTCGAAGTGTGGATGGCCCGGCGCGTCGCCGCTGGAGACGCCGGCCGAACCGGCCACCGCTGGCTGCCCCTGCACGACGTGCTCGAGCGGGTCGGGTCCCCGGCCATCCGCGACCCCCGCACCCTGGCGGCGCTGGCGGTGGCGACGAACGCCGGTGTCCTGCAGAGTCCCGGCCTCTCGACGACCGACTCCGCGCCGTTCGTCGTCGAGTCTCCGAGCGCTCCGCTCCCGCAGGACTCCTCGTCGCCCGCTGCCGATCAGCTCCTGAGCGAAGACCTTTCGACGCTGGCGTTCAACGAGCGCGTCCTCGAGCTGGCCGAGGATCCGCGCGTGCCGCTCCTCGCGCGGGTCCGCTTTCTGTCCATCCTCAGCGGCAACATCGACGAGTTTATCATGGGTCGCGTCGCGGAGGTGGCTCGAGCCGTCGCGGCCGGCGACACCAAACGCAGTGACGACGGCCTCACGCCGCGCGGGCAACTCGCCGCGATCACCCTGCGACTGGCGTCCCTGCTCGAGCGGCAGGCGCGTTGCTGGACGACGTCCTGCCTCCCGGCACTCGGCGAACACGGCATTCGCGTCCTGCAGTGGGCCGAGCTGGACGAGGAGCAGCAGGCCGGCGCCCGGCAGTATTTCGCGGATCAGGTGTTCGCCGTCCTCACGCCACAGGCGATCACGCGCGCGCCGGGACACCCCTTTCCCCTCATCCCGGGCGGGCGCCTCTGCCTCGCCGCCGTGGTGCGCGACCCCCGCGGCGGCGCGCTGCACTTCGCGTGCGTGAAGATGCCGGAGGGGTTGCCGCGTTTCGTCCCGTTGGCCCCTGAGCTCTTCGTGCCGGTCGAGGACGTCGTGCGCGGCAGCCTGGATGCGCTGTACCCGGCACGGCGCGTGGAAGGCGCGTATGCGTTTCGCGTGATCCGCAGCGGCGACTTCGAGCTGGACGAGGCCCACGCCGCGAGTCTCCTGCAGATCGTAGAAGAAGAGGCCCGGCGACGTCCCTTCGGGAGCGTGGTGCGGGTCGAGGTGGAGCACGACATGCCGCAGGCGGTGCGCGAGCTGCTGGTGCGAGAGCTGCAGTTCGAGGAAGGCGGCGACGTCAGCACGCTCGGTTCCGGCGACCTGTACGAAGCGCCGTCGCTCGTCGACTTCGGCGCGCTGCGTGAAATCGCCGCGTTGCCCCATACCGACTTGCAGTACCCCCCGTTCCAGGGTCGCGCGCCCCTGCCCTCCGACCGCTCGATCTTCGATCTGCTCAAAGAGCGCGATGTACTGGTGCACCATCCGTACGATGCGTTCGGTGCCACCGTCGAGCGCTTGTTCACCGAGGCGGCGGACGATCCCGGCGTCGTCGCCATCAAGCTCACGCTGTATCGCGCCGGTGGGCGCTCCGCCATCGTGGATGCGCTGATGCGGGCGGCGCGAGCGGGGAAGGATGTCTTCGTATTCGTCGAGCTCAAGGCCCGGTACGACGAAGAGCGCAATGTCGACTGGGCCCGCAAGCTGGAGGAAGCCGGGGTCAACGTCGTCCATGGTCTCGTGCAGCTCAAGACACACTGCAAGACGGCGCTCGTCGTCCGCCGCGAAGCTGGCCTGGTACGGCGCTACGCGCACATCGGCACCGGCAACTACAACCCGGCGACGGCGGCGCTGTACACCGACCTCGGCCTCCTGACGGCCGCCGAGGATTTCGGCGCGGACCTGAATGATCTGTTCAACGAGCTCTCGGGCTCTTCCCGGGCGCCGCAGTCACCCTACCGGCGACTGCTCGCCGCGCCGACGCATCTGCTGGCGCGTTTCCTCGAGCTGGTCGATCGGGAAACAGAGCACGTACGGGCGGGTCGCGCTGGCCGCATTCGGGTCAAGCTCAACGGCCTGGCGGACACGGAGATCATTCTCGCGCTCTACCGCGCGGCACAGGCCGGCGTCGAGATCGAGATCTGTTGTCGCGGCCTCTGCCGCCTCCGCCCCGGCGTCCCGGGACTCTCCGAGCGCATCCGGGTCGTCAGCGTACTGGGGCGGTTCCTCGAGCACGCCCGGGTCTTCCACTTCGCCAACGGTGGGGACCCCGAGTACTACATCGGGTCTGCCGACTGGCGTCCACGCAACCTGAGGCGCCGCGTCGAGGTCGTCGCCCCGGTCCTGCAGGCCGATTGCCGTCGACGGCTCGACGATATCCTCACCGCCGAGCTGGCAGATTCAACCGCGTGGGATCTCGGCCCGGATGGCCATTACGCTCGGCGCGGTGCCCTCCCACGACCTTCCACGAACGGAGTGTAGATTGGCGCCCTCTCTTCCAGCGAGATCCCGAGTGCGTTGGCCGCTCACAGTACTGTGCCTGCTTGTGATGCCGGTGGTCCCCGGCCATGCGTATGGTCAGTCCTCCGGCACGGTCTACACCGCCAGCTGGGCCGATGTCGCCGCGGTATCGGCCTCCGGTGTCGCCTCGCTCCTCCCGGGCCTGCTGAAGCTGCCGAGCGGTGCCCCATCGTGCGCGCCGTGCAGCACGTCGGGACTCCCCGGCATCGACCGTTGGGTCGTGGGCCGGAGCTCCTCTCTTGCCGGGTCGGGAAGCAACGTGATGCTGGCGGGCGTCGGAGGCGTGTCGGCGTATCTGGTCACACACGACCTTACTGCGTCACAGGTGCGCGGCAACCTTGCGGTACTCGCAAACTCGATCAGCTGGACCGCCGCGTCGACGGAATGGCTCAAGGTCCTGGTGCACCGCAAGCGGCCGGTGCTGTACACGAGCGGCGCGGTTGCCGCGGCGGCGGCACCCGACAACCAGCGATCGTTTCCCTCGGGTCATACCTCCGTCGCCTTTTCCATCGCGTCTGCTTATCTCGTGATGGGTCAGCGCGAGCATCTTCCCCACCACACGCGCAATACGCTCCTGCTGTTCGCCGGCGCAGCCGGTATCGGCGTACTGCGGGTGACGAGCGGCAGCCATTTCCCGACCGACGTGCTGGGCGGTGCGGCCCTCGGCACAGGCGTGGGAGCGCTCGTGGCGGTATTGCACCCCCACCGGCCGTGACGCCGAGACCCACGGCACGCGGTGTCCGGCGGTGGTGGGCGCCGGCGCTCGCCGCAACCGGTCTGCTGCCCGCGTCCGGGCGGGTCACCCATGCCCAGGCCTGTGATGAGCCCCATTACCGGTGGAGCGTCAAGACCGATTCTTCGCTCGCCCGGAAGCCCCCCACACCCACCACGGTCACGGACATCCTGACGACGTGGGCAGTTCCGCCGATCGGACCGGACGAACGCTGCCGGGCTCGCTCCGAGCGCGAGCTGAACGTCTACGTCGTCCGCGGCTGGATTCGGCGTATCGAGACGGAAAAGGACGACGGCGATTGGCACATCGAGCTCACCGCCGGGCCGACCAGCCCCCCCGATTCCTGCATCGTCGTGGAGATTCCACTCGGCACGGTGAGCCCCTGGTACCGTGGGGCGCGTTCCCGGCTCGGCCGGTTAGTGGCGGGGCGGCATCTCGACAAACAGGGGGACCTGGATGCGCCGCTCGAGGTGCGCATCGTCGGCGCCGCATTCTACGACGGCCAGCACCGACGCACGACGCGCAAGCGCGATCGCACCGATGGAGGGCACGGGCGGTGCAACTCGTCACTCCGGGCCCTGTGGGAGATCCACCCCGTGTACGCCGTGCTGTCACCGTCCACCTGACGTCTCGGACTCACGGGGTGCGCCACACCGCCCCGAACCGGGCGATGAACTCGTTCGCAACCTCGGGGCCCCAGCTTCCGGCGGCGTAGTTGGGGAAATGGTCGGGTCGCTTCTGTTGCCAGAAACTGGTGATGGGATCCACCACCGACCAGGCTGCTTCGACTTCGTCGGAGCGGGTGAACAACGTCGCGTCGCCCAACATGCAGTCGAGCAGCAGGGTTTCGTAGGCTTCCGGACTCGCCTCACCAAATGCCTGGTGGTAGTCGAAGTCCATGTCCACCGATACCATGCGGACCTCCACCCCGGGCACTTTGACCTCAAACCGGAGGGCGATGCCCTCGTTCGGCTGCACCCGGACGGCGAGCACGTTCGGCGCGAGCTGCTGTCCCGGAGGCAGCGGGAACATGAAATGCGGAGGCTGCCGGAACTGAATCGCAATCTCGGTGGTGCGACGCGGTAATCGCTTGCCGGAGCGCAGGTAGAACGGCACGTCCTGCCAGCGCCAATTGTCGATCATGAAGCGCGCCGCCGCGTACGTGGGCGTGCCTGACTGCGGTGCGACATTGGGCTCCTCGCGGTATCCCGGGCAGCGCTGACCGTCGATCGTGCCTGGGCCGTACTGCCCCCGCACCAGGTAGTCGTGCATCTCCGCTGGATGGATGGGCCGGATGGAACGCAGCACCTTGACCTTTTCGTCGCGCACCGCGTCGGCGTTGAACACGACCGGCGGCTCCATCGCGGTGAGCGTGAGCAGCTGGAGCAGATGGTTCTGGAACATGTCGCGGACCACGCCTGCCTCTTCGTAATAGCGCCCGCGGTGCTCCACACCGACGCTTTCGGCTGCCGTGATCTGCACGTGGTGTACGTGCTGGCGATTCCACAACGGCTCGAAGATCGAATTCGCAAACCGGAACACCAGCAGGTTCTGCACCGTCTCCTTGCCGAGGTAGTGGTCGATGCGGTACACCTGGTGCTCGGCGAACGCCCGCCGCACCACGGCGTTCAACGCCCGCGCGCTCTCGAGGCTGTGGCCGAACGGCTTTTCGATGATGACCCGGACCCACCGGTCCGCGGTGGCCTCGTGCACACGGGGGGCCACGCCGCTGTCGTGCAGCTGGCGGATCACATCGGGATAGACGCTTGGTGGAATGGCGAGGTAGACGAGGCGGCCGCGCGGCACCGGGAGGCTTGCCTCGGCCGACTCAACACGCTGGCGCAGCACCGCGTAGGTCGCGGGATCATCGAGCTCTCCGTGCACATAGGACAAACGGTCGACGAACGTGGAGCGGAGCGCGAGATCGTCGTCCGCGGGGCCGAACTCTTCCAGCGCCTGCCGCATGCCAGAGCGGAACGACGCGTCGTCGAGCGGCTCGCGCGCGACACCGATCACGCTGAACGCCGACGGCATAGCGGCGTCCGACAGGAGCCGGTAGAGAGCCGGCACCAGCTTGCGGTGCGTCAGGTCGCCGCCCGCGCCGAAAATGATCAGGGTGCAGGGATCCAGCGTCTTCGACGCCAACGCGGGACGCCGCAGCGCCTCTTCGATCTGGACGGCAACCGACAGCCGGGGGGTCATGTCGATTGCACCGCATGCCCCCCGAACTCGTTGCGCAGCGCCGCGATCACCTTGGCGCCGAAGGACTCAGCCTGCCGCGAGCGGAACCGCGTCAGCAGGGACAGGGTGATCACGGGCGCCGGCACATCGAGATGCATCGCCTCCTCGACGGTCCACCGCCCCTCGCCCGAATCCTCGACGTATCCCTTGATGGCGGCCAGGTCGCGGTCCTTCTCGAACGCCATCGCGGCCAGCTCATTGAGCCAGGACCGCACCACGCTGCCGTGATTCCACAGGCTGGCGATGGCGCGCAGGTCGAGGGAGAAATCCTTCGAGGCGTGCAGGATCTCGTAGCCCTCGGCGTACGCCTGGAGCATGCCGTACTCGATTCCATTGTGCACCATCTTCACGTAGTGCCCGGCACCCGGTGGTCCGACATGCGCATAGCCGTCCGGCGGGGCGAGCGTCTTGAAGACTGGTTCGCAATGACGAAACGCCTCGGCCGACGCGCCGATCATCAGGCAGTAACCAACGGTCAGCCCCCAGATCCCGCCGCTCGTGCCGGCGTCGATGAACTCGATCCCCTTCTCGCGCAACGCCGCCGCGCGGCGCATCGAGTCGCGAAAATTCGAGTTCCCCCCGTCGATCAGGATGTCGCCCCGGGCCAGGTGCGGCAGCAGCGTGTCGATCGTGTTCTCCACGGGCTGCCCGGCCGGCACCATGATCCACACCACGCGGCGGCCGCCGAGCTGCTTGCAGGCGTCGGGGAGATCACTCGCGCCCCGGGCCCCGAGCTGCTCGTGTGCCCGAATGGCGTCGGGGCTGCGGTCGTACACCACGAGTTGGTGGCCGCCTTCCAACAGACGCCGTACCATGTTGCCGCCCATACGGCCCAATCCAATCATCGCCAGTTGCACGCTGCGCCTCCTTCACGTCGCTTCGTTCAGAAATGCCAGATCCCGCTCGAGCTGTGCGGGGTTACGATAGAGAATGGTCTGCATGCCGAACTGCCGCGCGGTTTCCAGATTGCGTTCGCGATCGTCAATGAACAGCGACGACGCGGCCTGCGCCTGCGCGATCTCCAGCGCCCGCTCGTAGATCCGGCGCGATGGCTTGAGCGCTCCCATCCAGCAGGATGTGAAGAACGCGATGAAGATGTTCCGCAGGCCGAACAGCGCCACCCGGTAGCTGTTGAGCTCGGCCGACTCGTTGTTGAGCGTCATGAGCCGGTAGCGCTGCAACCCGGCGAGCCGCCGGGCGACCGCGATGGTCTCCGGAAACGCGACGCTTTGACTCAGCATGAACGTGCGGAACTCGTCCCGGCCGAATGGTCGCGGACGAAAGAACACCGTGCAATCAAGGTAGTCATCGAGCGACATCCCGCCGGTATCCCAGACGGAGACCGCGTCCTCGTGCCGTTCGTCGAATTCCGTGGCGTCGAGGTGGAATGCCGCCACGGCGGCGGCCCGCTGCCCCTGGTCCCATCCATTGGTCCCCAGGACACCGCCGATATCGAAGAAGATGTGCGTGATGCTCACGGCTCGAGCAGCGCCAGTCCGTCGACCCGGAGAGCGGACTCGCCGCCGTCCTCTCCCTTGAGCGTGAGGGCGATGAAGACGCGGTCACGCTCAAGCCAGGCGGCGGGACTGCGGCGAGCGAAAGGGTACCTCATGTAACAGAAAGTAGAGATTGCCGGAAAGCTCGGCGAGGCGTCGCCGAGCGCGCGCGCCGTCGCGACCGGTTTGACAGACCTCCAGCCGCGCGCTAAGTAGGGCCGCTGCCTCGCCACCGAGCTCGCTGGAGTGCGAAATGGCATGCTTCTCGAGCCTCAAGCCCTACACCTGGGTGCGCGACGCCGCTGAACAGCGAGCTGTATCACCGGTGCATCCTCAACGTCGTCGACTCCCAGCTGCAGCCGAAGGGATTCACTCGCGTGGACTCGAGTGCGAATCCCGACGTGCTGTGAGCGGCTGAGGCTGGCTGGGCGTGCCCCTTCACAGACGCCTCTCACCCCTCGAGTACTTTTGCTTCGGCTTCGGCAGTATGGTGGGGGTCGGCTGGCTCGTCGTCCTGGGAGACTGGCTCGGCCGGGGGGGCCCGGCCGGGGCCGCGCTCGCCTTCGCCGCCGGCGGCGTGTGCCTGCTCCCGATCGCCCGGTCGTACGGCGCGCTGGTGCGCGAGCTGCCCGACGCGTCCGGCGAGGTCGCGTACACCGAAGGGATTCTCCCGCCAGTGGCGAGCTTTGGCGCAGGCTGGGTCATGGTCCTTGCCTATGCCATCGTCTGTCCCTGGGAAGCGGTGGCCATCGGTAACCTCCTCGCTCGCCTCTTCCCCGGAATCAACCACGGCGCGCTCTACGCCGTGGCGGAACGGACGATGTATGCTCCGCGGCTCGCGGTCGGTCTCGGTCTGACAGCGCTGATCGGCTTCGTCAATTTCCGCGGCATCCGCTCGAGCGGGCGATTGCAGACGGCGACGACGATCGGGCTCTTGGCCTGCGTCGCAGTCTTCGTCGTCCTCGGACTGGTGCGGGGGAACCCGGCGCAGCTGCCACCGCTCTTCGCCCGACCCGGGACCACCGGTGCCCTCGTTTCGACGCTGCTCGTCCTGCAAATCGTGCCCTATTTCATGACCGGGTTCGAATCGATCGGCAAGGCAGCGGAGGAGGCACGCCCCGATTTCGATCCGCGCGGCTTCGGCCGGGCGATGACACAAGCGGTGATCGGTGCAGCGGTGTTCTACGTGCTCGTCATCGCCGCCACCGTGTTTGTCTCACCCTGGCGCGAGATCGTGGACCAGGGACTCGGCCCCGATACGGTGTTCGCGCGGGCGTTCGGCTCGACTGCGATCGCCCGGCTGATCATCGCGGGCGCGCTGCTGTCCCTGATCAAGGTCTTCAACGGCAATTTCGTCGCGGCGACACGCCTGCTCTTCGCACTGGGGCGCCGCAACCTGGCGCCCGCTGCGCTCGGTCGTGTGCATCAACGTTTCGGCACCCCCGCCGTGGCCGTCACGGCCCTGGCGCTCGTCACGGCGCTGGCCGCGTGTTTCGGCGACGCCGTCCTCATTCCGATTACGGAGGTCGGCTCCCTTGCAGCCGGGCTCGGCTGGAGTGCCGCCTGCATCGCGCTGATCGTACGCAGACGACGTCGCGGCGAAACAGCGTGGATGGGCGTCGCCGGAGTGGTGGTGAGCATGGCGATTGTGCTGATGAAGCTGGTCCCGCTTGTTCCGGGAAGCTTCAGTGGACCGGAATGGGTCGCGTTCGGAATCTGGTGCGTTGCGGGATTGGCAATCTGGTTCAGAAGTCGATCACGATGGCCGAGTGGAGGTCGCTAGGAGGCGGTAGGGAACGGTGGGGGCACGCTCATCCTGCCGTCTCCTACCGTCTCCTACCGTCCCCTACCGTCCCCTACCGTCCCCTACCGTCCCCTATTTCGGCCCTGCCGGCAAGTGCTCCAACAAGTACCGCGTGAGCAACGTGTAGATATGCAGCGTTGTGCCGCGACCCTCGCAAATGCAGTGCGTGCGATTCGGATACACCATGAAGTCGAACTGCTTGCCGAGCGACACGAGCCGGTTGGCGAGCCGTTCCGATCCCTGGTAGTGCACGTTGTCGTCGCCCGAGCCGTGCACCAGGAGCAAGTGCCCCTGCAAGCCATCGGCGTGCGTGATCGCCGACGCGAGCCGGTAGCCCTCGCCGTTTTCCGACGGCAGCCCCATATAGCGCTCCTGATAGATCGTGTCGTACAGGCGCTCGTCGGGAACGGGGGCGACCGCCATCCCCATGGCGTACACTTCGGGGTAGCGGAACATCGCCTGCAGCGTGCTCGATCCCCCCCCGCTCCATCCCCAGATCCCGACACGGGTGGAATCGAGATAGGGACGCGACCGCGTGAGGGCCCGCACCGCGTCGGCCTGCTCCCGGCTCGACAGCACCCCGATTTGTCCGTACACGACCTTGCGCCACGCCCGGCCGCGGGGCGCCGGGGTGCCGCGGTTGTCGACGCTCGCCACGACGTAGCCCTGGTCGGCGAGCAGGCGATGCCACAGCCCGCTTGCTCCGGTCCATCGATCCAGCACCGTCTGTCCCGCCGGCTCACCGTAGACGTACATGAGCAGCGGGTACGTCTTGGTGGAGTCGAAATCGCGCGGCCGGAGCATCCAGCCATCGAGCGACACCTTGTCACCGACTCTGACCTTGAAGAACTCCACGGGGCGCTCGTGCAGCGAGTCGACTGCCGCACGCAACGCCGCGTTGTCCGCCAGGGTCCGCACGACCTGGTGCGTCGGCAAGCGGACGAGGTCCGTCACCGGTGGACTGTCGAACCCCGAGGACCGGTGCACCGCCCAACGGGCATCGGGGGAGAGGTCATAGTCGTGGGTCCCACGTGCACTCGGCGGCGTGATCCGCTCGATCCCACCGCCGTCCAGGCGCGCGCGATAGAGGTAGCGCTGCGTAGCGTCCTCCGGCGACGCGATGTAGTACACCCACCCCCCCGGCTCGTCGATCCCGGCGACGGCGATGACGTCGAACGCGCCTCGCGTGATCAGCGTGAGGGAGCCGCTCTGGCGCGTAACGGTGTAGAGATGCCGCCATCCGTCGCGCTCACTCACCCACAGGAAGCGGGATTTCCCGGTGAGCCATTGCCAGTCATCCACCACATCGACCCAGGCGCTGTCGCGCTCCGTCAGGACGGTACGAGTCCCTCCGGTGACCGCGTCGGCGATCAGCACCCGGTCGGTGTTCTGCTGGCGGTTCATCCGCTGCAGGACCAGCTCCTTGTTGTCGATCCACTCCATCCGCGGCAGGTAGTTGTCGCGCAGGTCGTCGGGGAAGAAGATCCAGGTCGGCTGGCCCCCGTCGGCGCTCACGATGCCGGCCTTCACGGCCGAGTTCGGCGTTCCGGTTTTGGGATATTGGATCGGCGTGATGTAGGGATACAAGGAGTCGGTGTCGTTGATCAGCGTGAAGGTGCGCACGCCGCTCATATCGAAGTGCCAGAAGGCGATTCTCGTGCCGTCGGGGGACCAGCGGAAGCCGTCCCGCAGGTCGAATTCCTCTTCGTAGACCCAGTCGGTCATCCCGTTCACGTGCAGCGAGTCGCCGTCAATCGTCAGCCGCGTGATCGCTTCGTCCGCCAGACGCTCGACGTAGAGATCGCCGCGCTGCACATAGGCGACGCGGTCGCCGCTGGGGGAGAACTTGGCGTACATCAGGGACGACGGCGCTGCGCCGCGGCCCCCCACCTTTGTGAGCGTCCCGCGCTTGGTATTGAGCACCCAGTAATCACCCCGGGTGTTGCGACGCCACACCTTGCGGGTATTGGTGAACACCAGCAGCAACGAGTCGCCGCGGGCGAAGTCATAGTCGTCGATGTCGAGCGCCTCGCGCGCGTTCGGAGGCGTCAGCGCGCGTGCCGAGACGAGGATCCTGCGCGCGCCCGTGGCGCTCTCATACCGCACGATGTCGGACGACCCGGGCGCCAGCGCCGAGGGCTCCAGCGTCAGATACGCCACGCCGCCCTCGATCCAGCGCACTTCGCCGAAGCCGGTCCCGGTGAAGTCCCGCGTGGCGAAGATGCGCCGCAGCATGTCGGCGGTCTGCTGCGACACCTGGGCATGGCCGGTGTCCGGGCACAGCGTGACGGCGCAGAACAACCCCACCCACAAGCGGCGCATCCGTCCCTCCGAAGGCACGGTGTTGCAGCGGGAAGATGCGGCACCGCGGGAGTTGCGCAATCGGCGCCCGGGCCGCATGGTGGTGGTCGTCGCAGGCAGCAACGACCGTCACCCGATCGGGAGGCACAACCCATGAGTCTGATGGAGCGGGCGAAGAACATCCTGCTGCAGCCAAAGACCGAGTGGCCGGTAATCGAGGGTGAACAGGCGACGACGGGCAGTCTCTACACCGGGTACATCATTCCGCTCGCCTTGATCGGCCCGGTCGCGTCCATCGTCGGCTGGTCGGTCTTCGGATTCCAGGTGCCCGGGCTCGGCGCGATCCGCTATCCCATAGGCATCGCCGTGCGGAACGCCGTCGTGGTCTACGTCCTCAGTCTGCTTGGCGTGTTCGTGCTGGCCCTCATCATCGATGCCCTGGCCCCGACGTTCGGCGGACAGAAGAACCAGATCCAGGCGCTCAAGGTGTCGGCCTACTCGTATACCGCGGCGTGGGTCGGCGGCATTTTCAATCTGTTCCCCTCTATCGCGCTGCTGGGCCTGCTCGCCGCCCTGTACAGCTGCTACCTGATGTTCCTGGGGCTCCCGGTCCTGATGAAAGCGCCCGAGGACAAGGCGGCCGGCTACGCCGCGGTCGTGATCATCGTGGCGATCGTGTTGTACTTCGTGATCGGCGCCATCGTCGCACAGCTCGCCTGGCGCCCGGGGATCGGGATGGGGATGTAGCCGGGAGCGCGATCGGCCGGAGCGGGAATGGCGGCGGGGTTACACCCGCCGCCATTTCGTTCCCTGGGGGGTGTCTTCGATCTCGATCCCCTTGTCGCGCAGCTCCTGACGGATCCGGTCCGCCTCCGCGAAGTTGCGCGCTGCCCGCGCCGCTGCGCGAGCCGCGATCCGCTCCTCCACCCACGCCACCAAGGCAGGATCGAGCGCCTGGGCGGCGGGGCACACGTCCAGCACTCCGTCGATCAGGCGCCACGTCTCGAGCACCGTCGCTCCGGGTTTCGCGCCTTCGTCCATCAGCCGGTTGCCGTGCGTCACGAGCTCGCTCACCGCGGCGAGCGCCCGTGGAGCGTTGAGGTCGTCGTCCAGGGCTTCGCGAAATTGCTGGGCGACCTGGGCGGCGAGCGCATCGAACCTGGCGTCGCCCTTCCCGGCACCCGCGGCCAGCAGCCGGTCGCGGAACACGCCGATGCGCCGGGAGGCGTCCCGCGCTCCTGCTAACGCGTCATCGTTGTAGTCGAGCTCCTTGCGGTAGTGCGTCTGGAAGCTGAGCAGCCGGATCGCTCCCGCATCCACGCCTTCTTCCTTGAGGTCGCGTGCGGTCAGGATGTTGCCGTAGCGTTTCGACATCTTCGTGCCGCGGATATTGAGAAACGCGCCGTGCATCCACAGCCGCGCGAATGGCTGGCCCGTCACTGCTTCGGACTGCGCGATCTCGTCCTCATGGTGCGGAAAGATCAGGTCCACACCGCCGGCGTGGATGTCGAGCGTCTGCACGTCGAAGCGGCGGCCGATCTCGCCGAGCGCCATCGCCGAGCATTCCAGATGCCACCCGGGGCGGCCGCGCCCGAACGGGGCGTCCCACGCGGCCCCCACCTGCTCGTCGGTCGCATCGGCCGCTTTCCACAGGGCGAAATCGCTGGGGTTCTCCTTCGCGTACTCGTCACTCGCGACACGCGCGCCGACCTTGATCTCGCGCGTGTCGAGCCGCGACAGCCGTCCGTACGTGGGGAAGCGATCGATCGCGAAATACACGGACTGGTCCTCACCCTTGTACGCCACCCCGTTTGCGATCAGCTGCTCGACCAGCCCCACCATCGCCGGGATCGTCCCCGTGGCACGCGGATACACCTGCGCCGGCTCGAGACGCAGGAAGTCGCGATCCTGGAAAAACGCCTGCGTGAACGGTTCGGTATGCGCCGTCAGCGACTTCCCCGCCGCGGCCGCGGCCTTGATCGTGCGGTCGTCCACGTCGGTCAGGTTCATGATGTGGAAGACGTCGTACCCGGAGTGCTCGAGCCAGCGGCGCAGCAGGTCTTCGAACAGAAACGTCCGGAAGTTGCCGATGTGCGCGTAGTTCCACACCGTGGGCCCGCAGGTGTAGAGCGTCACGCGCGGCGGGGCCAGCGGGGTGAACGGCTCGACCTGCCGCGTGAGGGTGTTGTAGAGGCGGAGGCTCATGGGCGCGGCTCGTTCTCGACGCGCACCACCCGGGGTACCGAAATCTCGACCCCCTCGCGGTCGAACCGGTTCTTGATGCGGCGCCGCACCTCACGTTCCGCGTCCGACTGCGTCCCGGGAAAGACGTCGACCCACAGTCGCACCACGACCCCTGTCTCGGACAGACGCTCCACGCCCGCGACGCGCGGCTCCCCGCTCACCATCGCCTTCCAAGCAGGATCCGCCGCGAACTGCCGCACTTCTTCCCCCAGCAGCGCGAGCACGCGGTCGACATCTTCGCGGTAGGCGACGGTCACGTCGACCACCGCCCGCGACCACTGCCGGGTCAGGTTGGAGACGACGGTGATCTGTCCGTTAGCGACGAAGTGCGAGACGCCGTAGCCGTCCCGCAGTGTCGTGGAGCGCAGCGTGAGCCGCTCCACGGTCCCCTCGACGCCGGCGATGCGGACCACATCCCCCACGCGGAATTGATGCTCCAGCAGGATGAAGAAACCGCCGATGAAGTCCTTCACGAGCCCTTGCGCGCCGAGCGAGAACGCCAGCGCCACGACGCCCAGTCCGGCCAGCAGCGGGGCCACGTTGACGAACAGGTCGAGGATCGTCAGCAGCGCGGTGATCACAATGACCGTGGTCCCGATGCTCCGCATCAACCCGGCGAGGGTGCGGCCACGCCGCTCCGCGTCGGACACCCGGGTGGGGTCGTGCTCCTGCGCGGCGCGCTCGATGCGCCGGCACAGTCCTCGGAGCAACCGCGTCGCACCCCAGGCCACCACGACGATGAGCGCCGTTTGCAGCAGCTTGCGAAGCAAGTCGGCGTCGTCGAGCCGCAGCGTGGTCAGCAGGTAGTGCCAGACTCCGGCGGAATCGTGAGGAGCGGACGGGGGAGCGGAGGTGGGCGGATGCTGCATCGTGGCCGAAACGTAGAAACGGCCCCGCGGAGCGTCAACGCGGCACACCGTCCGCGTCGTGTGTCGCTTCATCCAGGGTCTTCAGCCGCACGCGCGACGCCCGCACGTGCAGCCGGTGCGCCCGGCACACCGCCAGCGCCGATTCGGGACTGCGCCAGCCGAGATCGGCTTCCAGGCCGGTCGCGGTCAGTCGAAACCCGGGCGGCGGCTCGCGGGGCGGCACGTCGAGCACCACTTCGAGGATGCGCCCGCCCAGCAACGCCGTGGCCGGCGCGTCGACGACCAGCCTCCCCGCGCGCAGCACCAGCACGCGGTCGGCGAGACGCTCGAGCCCGACGGGATCGGCCGACGACAACAGCACGCTCCCGCCCGTCACCACGAGCCGCTGCAACCGGTCGGAGAGATCGCGGCGCGTCGGCGCATCGAGGCCCGCGAACGGTTCGTCCAGCACCACGATGCGGCGGCCGCCGAGCAGGCTCTGGGCGAGGAGCAGGCGCCGCCCGTCGGCGAGCGGCAACGTCGCGGCGCGCCGCGTGGACCGCTCGCTCAACCCCGACGCCTCCAGCGCATCCGTGACCTGGGCGTCGCCTTCCCGGCCTCGGGCATGGGCGCGGGCGTAATACGCGAGCACCTCGCGCACGGTGAAGCCTGGCGGGAAGGCCGGGTCGCGGGGCGCGAAGCCGACGCAGCGGCGGACATCGGATCCGGCGCTCACGGCCGCGATCCGGATGACGCCGGCGGTGAGGGGTAACACGCCGGCGACGAGGCGCAACAACGTCGTCTTGCCGCTGGCGGCGGCGCCGACGAGGCAGACGACTTCCCCCGCCCCGATCTCGAACGTCGCCTCGGCGACCGCCACCACCGCCGGCCGGCCCCACCCGCGCCGGAAGATGCGCCGCACTCCGCGGGCCTGGATCGCGCCGGTCATGGCTGCCCGGCGATCGCTCGTGCGGCGCGGGCGCGCGCGCTCACGAGCCCGATGACGATCCAGACCGCGGCATGGGCGGCCGCGCCCGGCTCCCCGATCGCGAGCCCGCGGTAGCGCCACAGCGCCGGCAGCAGCTCGAGCGCCGCCGCTACGCCGTACCGCGCGGCGCCGGGATGTGGATGTGCCAATACGGCTTCGGGCGACGCCCCGCCGGTGAGCGCCAGCCAGATCAGCCATGCTCCGACGGGGACATTCCCGCCCCACCACGCGAGCGCCAGCGTCCACGCACTCATCGTCGCTGCGGTCAGGACCCCGGCCCATGCGACTCCCGGCCCTGCGTGGATCGCGGCGATGAGCACCAGGATCGCGGCACCGCTGGTGGCGGCGAGCCACCGTCCCACGGTCACCGCACCGGGGAATCGTGGATGGAGCAGCGCAAGCCCGAGTGCGGCGCGATCGGCACGCGCCCCGGCGAGATACGCGACGCACAGCGTCGCACCGCCGCTCGCCACGAGCAGCACGGCAGCGAGCGGATCGCGTGCAACAGCAGCGCGGTCGAGCCGCAGCACCACAGCGAGGAGCAGTACGAGCCACACGCCGAGACGCGAGCGGAGCAGCCGGATCCTGAGGAATGGCCATTCCGACAGGGCGCAGTGCAGGAAGCCCATGCGGAAGGATGGGATGGCGGGTGGTGGGGAGTGGTACCGAATTCCTGCACGGCGGCGCGAAATGACGCGACCGTCAGTCCCGCTGGCTCTCCTGCCACGCCCGCGCGGCTTCGCTCACGGCGCGAGAGAGGGGCGCGGGATCGAAGCGGACCGGATCGGTCGCCGGGAGGCCGGTTTCCTCCTGCGCGCTGCGCACCGCAGCGCGCGCGGCGGTCTCATCGAGATCGTATGTGTTGAGACAGATTCCGATCACCTTCGTCGGGAATACCGGACGCGCAGCGTCCTCATACAGCGCGACCAGGTCGGCGAGGGGCGGGATCTTCACCCACGGCGTGCGGCCGTGATAGTCCCCGATGTAGTCCCGCGAAGATTGGTGGCACAGGATCAACGCGCGCGGCATCGAGCCGTGCAGGAGACCCAGGGTCACGCCGGAGTACCCCGGGTGCAGCAGACTGCCCTGGCCCTCGACGAGCACGATGTCGGAGTCCTGCGCGGCCTTGAGGACGAGCTGCTCCGCCGCGCCCGCGATGAAGTCGGCGACGACGGCGTCCACCGCCGTGCCCCACCCCTCGATGAAGATTCCGGTCTGTCCCGTAGCGACGAAGCGGGCCTTGTGGCCGCCCTGGACCAGCGCGTTCCGGACCTCCAGCATCGCCGTCATCTTGCCGACGTTGCAGTCCGACCCGACGGCGTGCACCACGTAGGCGTCCACTTCGCCGGCCCGGCCATCGGCGATCGGCAGGTCGGTGGGCGGCTTGCGGGCATCGAGGATGCGGACGCCGAGCTGGCGCGCGAGGGGTCCGAGCTCGGGATCGTCCGAGACGAAGGTGTGGAGCCCGCTCCAGACTTCGATCTTTCGCTCGATCGCGAGCTTGAGCCAGGCGCGCCACTCGTCGGGAAGGCGGCCGCCGGCCGGTGCGATGCCCACGATGAGCGCCGTGGCGCCGCCGCCCGCGGCCAACCCCGCCGCAAAGTCCCCCACCACGGGGATCGCCCCGCCGAATCCGAGCACGTCCTGCACCGTGGTTCCCGCCGCCTGACGGTCGAACACGGCGACGATCCGCTCGGGGAAGTAGCGGATGCACGAGTTCGCCGTTTTCGAGGTCATCGGGCCGAACTGTCCGTCGGCGACGATGAGGAATCGATGCTGGTCGGGAGCGATCACGGGGTCGCGGGGAGTGGTGTACGGTGGGCGCGGCTGGGCCGCAACACCGCCGGCTGGAAGTCGGGGCCCTCGCCATACACTTCGCCGTGCAGCAGGTGGCGGACGAGCACGAGTCCGAGGGCAAGCAGCGGGACGGCGACGATCAAGCCGATCGGTCCGAGCAGCGTCCCCATGGCGAGGACGCCCGCGATCGTCAGTGCCGGGGGGATAGCGACGGTGCGCGCCATGATCCACGGCACGAAGACGTTGCTGCCGAGGAAGTGGACGAGCGCGCCGAGGGCGAGCACCGCCAGCACGTGCAGCCAGTTTCCGGGACCGATCACGAACAGCGCGGGGAGCACGGTGGAGACGATGGTGCCGAAGAACGGGACGAGGGCGGCGAGGCCGGCGAACAGCCCGAACGCCAGCCAGAACGGCACGTCGAGCGCCCACAACCCCAGGGCCGTCGTCGCAGCGAAGATCACCATGGTGAGGATCTGCGCGGTGACCCAGGCGCGCAGCGTGGCGGCCATGTCGGCGAGAATCAGCGCCCCGCGATCGCGATAGCGCGGGCTCACGAGGGCGAGCAGACCGTCCCGGTAGATCGTCGGCCGGACGGCAAAGTACGCCGCCATGACGAGAATCGCTGCACCGTCGAGCAGCAGCCTTCCACCGGCGCGCAGGTAGAGCACGATGGCGCCGCGGAGATATTCGGTCACGTCCGCCACCACGCCGGCCACGAACCCCGATTGCGGATCGGCGAGCGTCGTCTCCCGCAGGACCGGGTATTCCTGGCCCAGGCGTTCGAGCGCGGCCTGCACCGCCGCGAGGGTCTGCGGCAGTCCCCCGACCAGCGCCCTGGTCTGGACGATCACCGGCGGCACGAGCAGTGATCCCAGGGCCACCAGGGCCGCGGTGGAGGCGACGATGGCGATGGTCAGCCCAACGCCGCGGGCCATGCGAAAGCGACGCTCCAGCAGGTCGGTCACCGAGCTCAGGAACACGGCGAGCAACACGGCGAGCAGCACGATGAGCAGCACCGCCACGACCCGGATCGCGAGCCACACGACCAGGGCGCCAACAAAGAGCGCCACGAACGTGGCGCTCGACAGGCGGGTCCGCGACGGCGCGTCGGTCAGGGTTGGTGCTCGTCGTCGTCGACCAGCTCGGCTTCGGTCGCGCCCTTGCCGAGCTGCTTGGTTTCGGGCGGCTCGCCGGCCCCGAGCAAGCCCATCCGCTGCTTCAGCGCCACGAGCTGCTGGTCGGCATCGGCCTTCTCGAGTGAATGGAATTGCTGCATCAGCGAGTCACCCGAGAGGTCCTCGTTCACCTCCGCCGCGGCGATCAGCTTGCGCTCTTCGTGCTCGATCTGCTCCGCCATGCGCTCGAACGTCTCGAAAGCGCTCTTGTCCGACATCGACGACATCGTTTCCTGAATGCGCTTGTGCGCCTCGGCCCGCTTGGCACGCGCGATCAGGATGTTCTTCTTGCGTTTCGCTTCCTCGATCTTGTCGTTGAGCTGCCGCAGCGACGCTTTGAGCTTTTCCGTCTCCTCACGGTGCTTGACCCAGGTTTCCTGGAGCTGCACCGCGCCCTGCACGTGTTCGTTGTAGCGCAGCAACGCCTGCTTGGCGAGATCGTCACGGTTTTCCCGGACGGCGAGCTCGGCTCGCTTTTCCCATTCCTCCGCCAGCTTCTTCTCCTGCTCGGCCTGGGCCGCCAGCCGCTTCTCGTCGGCGATGGCGGAGGCGACCTGCTGCTTCGCCTTGGCCAGCTGGCTCCGCATGTCGACGATCAGCTGGTTCAGCATTTTTTCCGGATTCTCGGCGCGCGAAATCAGGTCGTTGATGTTCGACCGGAGCAGCGTCGAGAGGCGGTCCCAGATCCCCATAGCGGTCCTCGATCTCCGACTTTAAGAGCCCGCGCCGACGCGGCGCTGAGCTTGCGTCGCCAGCATCCGCTCGGTGAAATCTAAACGTTCACCCAACTCGCCCACCTGCGCGGTGAGCAGGCGCACCTGCTCCTCCAACGCCACGACCTTCGACTCCTCCGCCCCGTCTTCCGGCAGACCGTAGCGCCGGCGCCGCCGCAGCCGGATCCCTTCGGCGATGGCCTCGCCGATCGGCGAATGGAAGAACCAGCGCGCCACCAGCACGACCGCGAGGAGCCCCACGACCACCCCGACCAGCGGGACGATCTGGTTCACCACCAGGTTCGGATCGACCGGGATGGACGGCGGCCCCGGCGGCACCGACACGATGACGGGCGGCGTCGGCGCCGGTGTTTGCGTCATCAGCAGCATTGCATTCATCTACGCCGTCCTCGACACCAGTGTTTCATCCGGAAACCGGAGGCCCCGGCGGCAGCTTTTCCGCCGGTTGCTGTTTTGCCAGGAGCCGCTCGGTAAAATCTACCCGCTCGGCCAGTTCCGCCACCTCCCGCCGCAGTTCTTCGACCGTGGAGCGCAATTCCTCATGATCCCCACCCTCCGCCTCCCGCTTGGAGCCCAGGCGCATCCGCTCGGCGTACGCCTTGCCCACCGGCGACAGCGCGATCATCCAGGCGAAAAAGCCCGCAACCGCCACGATCGGGATGAAGACGCCGATGACGGCGGGATCCATACTCAGCCCCTTCGCGGTTCGGGCCGCGCAGCTTCGCCCTTCGCCAGCAGTCGCTCGGTGAAGTCGACGCGCTCGGCCAGCTCGGCCAGCTCCTGACGCATCGCCCGCACCTCGTCGACCAACTCCTGACTCCCGTCCGGTGCGATCTCGGGACGATGGCGGATGCGGTCGGCAAGCGCGCCGATCAGCGGACGGAGCAGGACGGCGCCGACTGCGATCATCGCGAACACGACAAAGAACCGCGGGTCCATCGCTAACTACCCTGCCCGATGCGCGGCTGCTCGCGTTGCTTCGTGAGCAGTCGTTCAGCGAAGTCGAGCCGCTCCGCCAGCTGATCGACGTCCTCACGCAGCTGCTGTAACTCGGCGTGCACCGCTTCGTCGGCCTCGGGGGCGCGAGGCGGATGGACCTCGCCCCCGATCCGCTTGGCGAGCGCGCCGGCGACGGGCCTGAGCACCCAGAACACCCCGCCAAAGAAGACCAACGCGACGACCGCTTCCTGACCGCTCATCGCTCCCCTCCCGGGCCGACGCGCGGCGCTTCACGCTGCTGCGCCAGCATGCGCTCGGCGAAGTCGAGGCGCTCGGCCAAATCCGCCACCTCCTGGCGGACCTGTTCCAGGTCCGCGCCGTGTGCGTCGCGCGCCTCGGCCAGTTCCGAGCGAAGCTCCTCGACGTCGGGCAGGGCGTGCTTGCCACGGATGCGATCGGCGACCGCCTTGCCGACCGGAGAAAACCCCAGCGCCACCATCGCTCCACCGCCGAACAGAAAGATGATCGCGAGAATCCCTTCGATATCCATGGGTCAGCGCACCGGCGGGAGGCGCTCTGCTTCCCGCGTCTTGGCGAGCATCCGTTCGGCGAAGTCGAGCCGCTCATGTACCTCGGCGAGCTGCCCGCGCAGCTCGTCAACCTCGGCGCGCAGCTGGTCGACGTCGCCGCTCGTCCCACCACCCGCCTCTCGCATCTTGGCCTCGATCCACTTCGACTCGTTGTGGGACCATCCCCCGATCCACTGCGCCAGCGCCTTCCCCACCGGTCCGCGCAAGACGAAAATGGCGGCGACCGATATGGAGATGATGCTGAACGTGAGCGCTGGAGCCCATTCGCTGCCCATACGGCGTCCTCCTGCCTGCCGTGCAACCTATGCCTCAGTCCCCCACTCGCAACACCTTGCGCAGATATTGACCGGTAAACGAGTCGCGGGCCTGCGCCACGTCCTCTGGCGACCCCGCCGCGACCACTTCGCCGCCACGCTCGCCCCCCTCGGGCCCCAGGTCGATCACCCAATCGGCGGTCTTCACGACGTCGAGGTTGTGCTCGATCACGACCACGGTATTGCCCTTGTCCACCAGCCGGTGCAGCACCTCCAGCAGCAGGCGTACATCCTCGAAATGGAGACCCGTCGTCGGTTCGTCCAGGATGTACAGGGTACGGCCGGTATCCCGTTTGGAGAGCTCGGTCGCGAGTTTGACGCGCTGGGCCTCGCCGCCCGACAGGGTCGTCGCCGACTGGCCCAGGTGGATGTACCCGAGTCCTACGTCATTCAGGAGTTCCAGTTTCGTACGGATGCGCGGCTGGGCTTCGAAGAACTCGAGGGCGTCGGCGACGGTCAGGTCGAGCACGTCGGCGATGCTCTTTCCTTTATAGCGCACTTCCAGCGTTTCGCGGTTGTAGCGCCGGCCTTTGCACACCTCGCAGGGGACGTAGACGTCGGGGAGGAAATGCATCTCCACCTTCACGAGCCCGTCCCCCTGGCACGCCTCGCAGCGACCGCCCTTCACGTTGAAGGAGAATCGTCCCGGCCCGTAGCCGCGCAGCTTCGATTCGGGAAGGAACGTGAACAGCTCGCGAATGGGGGTGAAGAGACCCGTGTAGGTCGCGGGGTTGGAGCGCGGGGTGCGGCCGATCGGGCTCTGATCGATATCGATCACCTTGTCGACGTGGTCGAGCCCTTCGATCCGCTGGTGGGCGCCCGGCATGACCTTCGCCCGGTAGAAATGCCGCGCCAGCGCCCGGTACAGGATATCGGTGACGAGGGTGGATTTCCCCGACCCGGAGACCCCGGTGACGGCGACGAACAAGCCGAGCGGCACCGTCACGGTGAGGTCCTTGAGGTTGTGCTGGCGGGCGCCCACGACGCGCAGCGTCCGCTCGCCATCGGCGACGCGACGACGCGGCGGCAGCGGGATGCGCAGCTCGCCCCGCAGGTAGCGCGCGGTGAGGGAGTCAGGGTGACGCAGCACCGCGGGGAGCTTTCCGGCGACGACGACTTCCCCGCCGTGCCGTCCGGCGCGCGGCCCGAGATCGACGATCTCGTCGGCGGCGCGAATCGTCTCTTCGTCGTGCTCCACGACCAGCACGGTGTTGCCG
>DASSIL010000220.1:0-5462 GCA_035691925.1 Gemmatimonadales bacterium | reverse complement strand
GTGAGCTCGAGCGCGAGAATGCGGTCGAGCCGCGCCCGCGCCGCCGTGGCGACGATGGGCGTGATGACTTCGACCCGGCGCCGCAGGTTGCGGGGACGCCAGTCCGCCGATCCGGTGAAGTACTCGGGGTTGCCGCCGTTCTCGAAGCGGTAGATCCGCGCATGCTCGAGGAACCGGCCCAGCACACTGACCACGCGAATACTCTCGGAAAGTCCGGGAACCCCGGGGCGCAGCATGCACAGCCCCCGCACGACGAGGTCGATCTGCACGCCGGTCTGCGCCGCGCGGTACAGCGCACTGATCACGGTGGCATCGGCCAGGCCGTTGAGCTTCGCCTGAATGCGGCCGCCGCGTCCGGCGCGGGCGTGCTCGGTTTCGCGCGCGATCAGGGCGAGGAAGCGGTCCAGCATGTTGGTCGGAGCCACGAGCAGCCGCCGGAATGCGGCCTGGGGCGGGCGTGACGACCCGGTCAACTCGTTGAACAAGGCGTGCACGTCCTCCCCGATCTCGTCGTCCGCCGTGAACAGACCGAGGTCGGTGTAGACCTTCGCCGTGTCGGGGTTGTAGTTCCCGCTCCCCACGTGCACGTAGCGCCGCGTGCGGCTCCCCTCCCGGCGCACGACGAGCGCGATCTTCGCGTGGGTCTTCAGCGTCGCGAGCCCGGTGATGACGTGAATCCCCGCGGCTTCGAGACTCTGGGCCCACGCGATGTTCAGTTCTTCATCGAAGCGTGCCTTCAGCTCGACGAACACCGAGACATCCTTGCCGTGCGCGGCGGCGCGCCGCAGCGCGTCCCCGATCGCCGATGGACCGCCAGGCCGGTACAGCGTGAGCTTGATCGCCACGGTCGCGGCGTCGTCGGCCGCCTCCGTGATGAAGCGCTCGAAGCTCGCCGCGAACGAGTCGAATGGATGGTGCACCAGTACGTCGCCACGATCGAGCGCCGCGAAGATCGAGCGCTCCCCCGCGAAGGGGTCGCGCGCGGCGAAGCGACGGTAGTCGAGCCCCGCCCGGGACGCCTGTGTCGCGATCTCATCCAACGCACTCAGATCGACCGGCCCCTCGGCCTCGTAGACGTCGGAGGGCCCGAGCGCGCTGTGCAGCTCACTCTCCTCGAACCGCAGCTCGCGCTGCAGCAGATCGCGCAGCTCCTGCGGCATGCTGCGCTCGACTTCGATGCGCACCACCGGACCCCACGGCCGGCGCCGCACTTCCTCGGCCACCGCCTGGACGAAGCTCGCCGTGCCCAGCTCGTCGAGGTGGATATCGCCGCTGCGCGTGACCCGGAACGCATGGGCCGCGACGACGTCGCGGCTGGGAAAAAGCTCGCCCAGATGGCCCCGGACCACCCATTCGGTCGGCACCATCCCTCCCGGCACCGCGAGGAGCTTGGGGAGAGAGGCCGGCAGCTCCACCGCGGCGAAGTGCACCGGACCGTCCGCCTGATCGCGCAACATCACGGCGAGCGCCACCCGGCGATCGCCGAGCTGCGGAAACCGGTGTCCGGGGGCGCGGGTGAGCGCTTTGGGAGTGAGGAATGGCATGATCTCGGCGCGGAAACGTTGCGCGAGCTGGGTGCGCTCGTCCGCCCCCACATCGGCCCACTCCCGGAGCCGGATCCCCGCTGCAGGGAGTGGGCCCGCGGCCAGCTCGGACAGCACGCGGTACTTGCGGGCGACCAGCGGGCGCAGCCGAATGGCGATCGCGTCGAGCTGCTCGGGGGCCGACATGCCGTCGGGAGACGGCTCCACGACACCCGTGGCGACCTGCTCCTTGAGCGCACCGACCTCGACCATGAAAAAGTGATCGAGGTTCGTGCTGAAGATCGACAGAAAGCGCAGCCGTGCCGCCAGCGGCGTCGCGGGGTCCTCTGCCAGCTCCAGCACACGGGCGTTGAATTCGAGTGAGCTCAGCTCGACGTTGATGAACTGGTCCGGAGCTCGGGCTCCGGCGTCGCGGAGTTTCGCAGGGAGGACCGGCACGCGCAGCTCGCTCAGCGTGAGCCGGGCGCGCTCGTCGGTCGTACCCCGCGAACCGGGTGCGGCCGGCGCGTCGGCCTCGAGTGGTGCCGCGGACCACTCGGGCACCAGCTCCGAGCGTGCCGCCACCGCGAGCGCCGCGAGCGTCGCCGCGTCGCGCAGCACCGGCGATCCGACGCGCGTCACGATGTCGGCCGGAGCGAACCATTGCAGGCCCGCGGGCGGCGCCGCCGAAAGGTCGCGCCGCAGCCGCCGCACCAGCCACACCTCCACGACGGGCTGTCCGTCGCCGCCCGGAGTGACGCCGAGCAGGCGGATGTCGCCTTCGGCGCTGCCGAACCAGCGCCGCATGGCTCGGCGGCAGGCGTCCTGGCCGGCTCCGTCTTCCAGTGGGAGCTGCAGCGCCGCACCGGCATGGCACAGGGCCATGCGACCGTGCGCGACCGCGACCACCGCCACCCGACGCGACGTCGTCGCGGCCTCGGCTGCCCCAGCCGATCGTGCCTGCAGCAGGTGCTCGGCGCGCTCCAGGCGCCCCAGCAACGTCGGCGCCATCCCGTAGCGCCCGGCGATCGTCTCCGCCAGGCGGGCGAGGGGAATGACTCCCCACCGATCCCGCCAGGCGACGAGCTCGTGAAACGCGAGGCCACTGCCGCCGCGGCGCGTCGTGATCGTGTCGTAGGCCAGGAGGAATTGTCCCACGGGGACGATCGGGAGCCGCGCCCGGCGCAGCCGCCGTTCCACCTGCAACTCGAGGTGGAGTGCGAGCCGCTCGGGATCGACCAGGGCGCGGAGCCGGCGGGCGGGCTCGGCGGCGCCGCGGAACACGTCGCGCGGGTCGAGCTCCGCGACCGCCGTTTCCCAGTGCGCGCCGGGAGCCTCGAGCGCCAACGAGCGGCGGTCGTCCATGTCGAAGCGCAGGCGACAGTGCGCGCCGCGTCGTGCGAGATCACGCTCCGGCGTGTCGAAGTAGAGGTCGCGGTAGAAGGTGTGCTCAGGGCGTCCGGCGGCGAGCCCGAGCGGCAGCGGCGCGGCGAGCAGCTCGTCGAGCAGCGCCGTGGTGGGGATGTCCCAGCGGCGTTCGGCTATGGCAGACCCCACCGGCGAGTCACATCAGCGGCGCGCGCATCCATCGATGAACTCGCGCCGCGCGGAACCAGCATCGTTGATCGTGTGATAGAAGTCGTTGTAGTAGTCGAGCGCCTGCTTCACCCGTTTCGGCTCCAGCCCTTCCTGAGCACGATACAGAGCGTAGATCGAGTCCTTCACGGTGTTGAAGCGCGCGTACCGCGACGCGAGGATCTGGGGGGTGTAACATTGCGAATTCCGAAACGTGCGCTGGCGCACGTTGACGAGATTCAGCGAGGGATCGGGATTCGCGTACGGCGGCCAGATCACACCGGACCAGTCGAAGTCGTATGGGACGGGGTAAAACGCGCCGGTCGAATCGCGCAGCACGACGACATTGTGCTGTGCCGACACCGCCCAGTCGGTATTCCCGATCATGTACTCGAAGAGAGCAAAGAGGGCCATCTGGTCGGGGTCGGTCTCGCCCTGGTTGACGCCGCTGGGATAGACCGTCGTGTGGTTGCGCCGGGCCATTCGGTCGTCGTCCTCCAGAAAAAAGGCCCAGCGCGTATCGGGCTGATGCTTCGGATTGGCATCGACGTACGTGACCCGCGCGAGCCGCGTCCGGAAGCTCATGGCGGTCAGCAGATTGTAGGCTCGGTAGATGAGATGCTCTTCGAGCAGGTAGTTCCCGTAGGTCTGACCGCCGCGGCATTGCCCGACGAGCTTCAGGCCCTTCTGATGCGCGAACACCGTCCCGGCCGCCTGTGCACGATCGAATTCGATCTTGAGCGGCGGATACTGACAGATCTTCAACCGGTAGTGGCCGCGCGTGTACACCAGGACCTTGACGGTGACGGTGTCCCCCGACGAGGCGACGAGCGACATCGTCCCCGGGAGCGTGTCCTTCTTGGTGCCGCGTTGTTTGCCGAGCGCGCCGAAGTCGGCGCGGAACACGAGCGTGAGCGGCTCGTTCGATTCGAACAACGGCTGCCGGGCGGCTGCGGTATCGGGAGCCGCCGGCTGCTGCGCGAAGGCGCTCCTCCCCCACAACAACACCAGCACCGCAACCGCGGACCGGGTCACAGGTGCTCGACCGCCTTGGCGATCAGCGCGCGCGCCTGATCGTAGGGGATGGTGCGCAGGTCGACGGACAGCATCACGTCCTGCTTGACGGCGCTGAACTCGAGCCCGGAGAGCAACGCGGCTTCGTCCCAGGGGCCGGCGACCGCGGTGTCGGTCTTCAGGCCTCCCTCACCCATTTGCGTTCCGACGCCCTGCGCACGCATCGCTCCCTGCACCTGCTGCATGTACTTCCCGAACTGGGAATCGCCCGCGGGCAGGCCGGGCGGCGGACCGCCCACCTGCCGCTGCACGAGGCTCGCGGTGTACCTGGCGCCCTCTAGACCCGCGAATCCGTCGCGCCATTGCACCGTGAGCAGCACCGTCTGACCGCCGAGCCCCCGTCGGGCCGCGAGCGTGAACGTGCAGCTGCTCGAGTCGGCGGCGTTCTGCGGATCGCGCGCCAGTTTGCCGATGATCGCCTCGACCTCGGGGCGCGGCACCAGCGTGCAGGGATCGCGCTCCGGAACGAGCGGACCCGGCGCCGAGCGGGCTGCGGCACCACCGTCGTAGGGGAGCGGTGTGCCGACGCGGGCCAGCGCCTGGTCGGCGAGCTTCGCCGCTCCGCCGATTCCAGCGCCGCTACCTTGATAGCCGACGTCGACCATCGCGTCGCCCTTGCGAACCATGAGGTGCCCCGGGATCAGGTGCACCTCGTCCCAGCGGCCGTGCAGCGCCGCGAGCTGGACACTGTCGTTGCCGAACACCGGGCTCGCGATCTGGACGCCGAGGTTGATGGCGCGCATGCCGAGCACGGCGCCGTCGAAGGTGACATCCATGACGAGGTGGCGGCCGACCGGTGTCTCATAGCGGCAGGCGGCACCATCCGGCGCAGGGGTGCCGCCCGGTTCGACACGATAGGGGTCGTGCCGCAGCGGACCCAGCACCTGCTCGGCCTCGGCGCGCGTGAGCAGGGCGCAGGGGTCGTGGGTGGTACGATCCGCCGTCCGGTCGAGGGCGCCGGCGCGACGCAGCGAGTCGACCATGCGGGAAAGGCGACGCTGCTGGTCGCGCACGCAGCCCGTGGCGCTGGCCAAGGCCACGGCGAGCAGCAGCAGGGTCGGTTTCATGACGGCGCTAGCTCCGGCAGCGTAGTGGTACCGAGTGGTGTGGGAGCAAGCTACGGACCGGAGCCGGGCTGGCAAGGCTACCGCAGTATCAGGATCCTCCCGATCGACGGAACGCCGTTGCCGTTCACCAGGAACAGCATGTACGGTCCGGGCGGCGCAATGTTGCCACTGGCGGGCAAGGTGACCGAGATCCCACCGGTCACCTGCGAGAAGCTCAGCGACA
>DASSIL010000219.1:0-2071 GCA_035691925.1 Gemmatimonadales bacterium | reverse complement strand
GGCCGGGCCGCGTGACCTTCGTGATCGACAAGGACGGCATCGTGCGCCACGTGTTTTCCTCGCAGACCGACTCAGTGCGGCACGTCGAAGAGGCGCTGCGCACGATCACTGCCGCAGCCGGCTAGCAATCTTCAATAAGTCATTCTGTGGCATTTGTTTAGCATTGAAACGCAGCCCAGGCCAGGAGCGCGGAGGCGGACGCCGACTTGCGGCTCTCGCAAACCGATCTCGCGCGGGTACAGGCGCTGAAGGATCAGTCCCTCGTGTCCCAACAGGGCCTCGACCGCGCGCTCCACGACCGCGACGCCGCGCAGGCCCGGCTCGCACTCGCCCAGGCCGAGGTGCAGCGGCTCGAAGCGGTAGTCCACAAGTCGTCGATCACGGCGCCGATCGACGGAGTTGTGCTCGAGCGGCTGGTCGAGCCCGGCCAGGCGTTGTCCTCCGGGGCAGCCGTCGCGCGTGTCGCCGACCTGGGCCGGATGCGCGTCGAAGGCGAAGTGGATGAGTTCGACGCGGGGAGCGTGCGGCTCGGCGCGGCGGTGACCGTGCGGGCCGAGGGGTACGCGGGGCAGCGCTGGCAGGGACGCATCGAGGAGATCCCGGGAGTGGTGCAGGGACGCCGTCTCAAGCCGCAGGACCCGGGGAGGCCGCAGGATACGCGCGTGCTGCTCGTCAAAGTGGCCTTGCTCGAGCCGACGCCGCTGAAGCTGGGGCAGCGGGTGGAGCTGGACATCGGAACTTCGGAGGCTCGGACGCCGTAGACTAGACGGCATGCGCGCCAGCGAGTTCGAGTTTCGCAATCGATTCTGGGTGATTGCCGCGCTGTTTTTCGCGGCGTTCGCACTGTACACCGTGGACCACCGCACTGCGGCGCAGATGTTCGCCCGACTCATCCGCCAGGATTCGCGCTTCGGGGTGCAGCTCGTCTTCACGTTCGGCGCCCTGCTCGCGTTTCTCGCCGCCTGGATCCGCACCTGGGCGAGCGCCTACCTGCACTCGAGCGTCGTCAAGGATTCCGACATCCATGCCGACCGGCTCGTCGCCGACGGGCCCTATCGCCACCTGCGCAATCCGCTCTACTTCGGCACCATCCTCCTGGGAATCAGTTTTGGCCTGATGGCGAACCCGGCCGGATTTTTCCTGATCGTGGGTGGTCTCACGATTTTCGTGCTGCGGCTCATCGGTCACGAGGAGGCGGAGCTCGAGGCGATTCAGGGCGCGGCGTACCGCCGCTACGTGCGCGCGGTCCCGGCGCTGCTGCCGGCGTTCGAGCCGCGTGTGGAAGCGAGCGGCACTCGGCCACAATGGCGCCAGGCGTTTCTGGGGGAAGCGATGATGTGGATCTTCGCCATCGGGTGTGCGCTGTTTGCGGTCACCCTGATTCCGTGGATTCTCTACGTTTTCGTCGCGGCCGGGTTCATCGGGTACTTCCCGGTCCGCAGAGCCGCCCGCCGCGCGTCGTAGGCCTCAGCCGGCTTCTTCCCACCGTTTGGCGCGCTCCAGCGCCTTGCGCCATCCGGCCGCGAGCTGCCGGCGCCGCGCCGGTTTCATCTGGTGCTGGAAGCGGCGGTCCACCTGCCATTGCGCAGCGATCTGCTTCTGATCCTTCCAAAAGCCCGTGGCGAGCCCGGCGAGATACGCCGCGCCCAACGCGGTCGTCTCGGTGACCTTCGGCCGCACCACCGGAACCCCCAGCAGATCAGACTGGAACTGCATCAGCAGGTTGTTGGCGGACGCGCCGCCGTCCACGCGCAGCTCCTTCAGTTTGATCTTCGCGTCCGCCTCCATCGCCCGCAGCACGTCGGCGACCTGGAACGCGATTCCCTCGAGCGCCGCCCGGGCGATGTGGGCGGCCGTCGTGCCGCGCGTGATCCCGGCGACGAGCCCGCGAGCGTACTGGTCCCAGTGCGGTGCCCCGAGCCCCGCGAATGCGGGGACGAGATACACCCCCTGCGGATCGACGACCTGGGCGGCGAGGGCTTCGACCTCCGACGACGCCTGGATGATGCCCAGGCCGTCGCGCAGCCACTGCACCACCGCCCCCGCGATGAAGATGCTGCCCTCGAGCGCG
>DASSIL010000218.1:0-28417 GCA_035691925.1 Gemmatimonadales bacterium | reverse complement strand
CGCGTCGTGATGATGATGACGCCGTTCACGCCCTTCGACCCGTAGATCGAGGTCGCCGCGGCGCCACGCAGAATCTGGTACGACTCGATGTCGTTGGGATTCAGATCGGTGATCCGGTTGACCGGATCGTCCTGTTTCTCGCCGTCGTTGCGAGTCGACTGTGGGTTGCCGCTCGCCGTGATCGCGAATAACCCGGTGGAGATCGACGCATCGCTCACGATCACGCCGTCCACCACGTACAGCGGATCGGCGGAGCCGACGACCGTGTTGGATCCGCGGATCTGCACCTGCGTCCCGCCGCCGGGGGCACCCGAGTTCTGCTGAACGTACGCGCCGGGAACCCGGCCCTGCAGCGCGCGGTCGAGCGCCGGCGCCGGGATCGTCGCGACTTCCGCACCGGCCAGCGTCGTGGACGAAATCGCCGCGTTGCGGCGCTCCACGCCGGTCTGCTGCCCGGTGACGACGACCGCTTCGAGATTGAAGATGTCGGCATCGAGCTGCACGTCGGCGCTCGCCTGATCCGCCGCGACTGGCACTTCCTTGCGCTTGAACCCGATGCGGCGGAACACCAGCGTCGCCGCACCGGACGGCGCGTTGATGGCGTAGCGGCCATCATCGTGCGACACGGTGGCGAACGCGGTACCCGTCACCGTAACGGCCACACCGGAGATCGGACCTCCGCCGCTCGCCGTCACGGCACCCGTGATCTGACGGACCCCGCCTCCTCCTCCCTGTGCCCACGCCCCGGCCGCGCTTAAGACCAGCGCGGCCATCAGCAGACAAAGTCGTTTGCCCACGGTCCCTCCAGGGTGGTTGTACCGAAATACGACGGCAGGATTGGTATCTTGCCGCCGATTCGAGTCTCGTGCAAGTCGGCGCGTCCGAGCCGTCACGGCGCCGAGAGGTCTGCCGTCGGCAGGAGGCGCGGGGCACGCCGCGGCTTCACCGCCTGCTCGTAAGCGTAGGCCAGCCGAATCAGCGTCGGCTCGCTCCACGCCGTGCCGATGAACGACATCCCCACCGGGAGACCACGCACGTACCCGACTGGAACACTGATGCTCGGATATCCCGACACGGCCGCCGGCGTCGACGATGCACCGAGGAAATGATCGCCGTTGACGAGATCGGTCGTCCAGGCGGGGCTCCCCGTCGGCGCGACCAGCGCGTCGAGCTTTTCCTTGGCGAACACGACGTCGAGACCCTCGGTTCGTGACAGGCGCCGGCAATGCGCCAGCGCCTCGATGTAGGCGTCGTCGGTGAGCGGCCCCTTGTCCTGCGCCATCGTGAAGATTTCTTGTCCGAAATAGGCCAGCTCGCGATCGTGATTCTTGTCGTTCCAGGCGATCAGGTCGGCGAGCGTCTTGTTGGACGCCTGGGCCCCGAGTCCCGCCAGATAGGCGTTCAGATCCGCCTTGAACTCGTACAACAGGACGGTGAACTCGGCGTCGTCGTACTCGCCGGCATGAGGAATATCCGCCGGATCGACAATCACCGCTCCGGCCTGCTTCATCGCATCGATCGCGGCCTGCACGAGTTTGTCGGTCACCCCGGAGTAGCCGAAGAACTTGGTCCGGGCGACCCCGATCCGCGCGCCCTTCAGCCCGTTGGGATCGAGGAACTTCGTGTAGTCGGGCTCGATATGCCCGCCCGCTGCGGCGGTGGCGGCGTCGCCAGCATCCACGCCGGCCAGCACACCGAGTAACGCCGCCGCGTCGGCCACGGTCCGCGCCATCGGCCCCGCCGTGTCCTGGGTGTGGGAGATCGGGATGATGCCGCGGCGGGAGACGAGCCCGAGCGTCGGCTTGATCCCCACGAGGGAATTGGCGCTCGACGGGCAGACGATCGAGCCGTCGGTCTCGGACCCGACGCCCACCGCGGCGAGATTCGCAGAGATCGCCGCGCCCGTACCAGAGCTCGACCCGCAGGCGTTGCGATCGAGGGCATAGGGGTTCTTCACCAATCCGCCCCGCCCACTCCACCCGCTGACCGAATGTGTGGAGCGGAAGTTGGCCCACTCCGAGAGGTTCGTCTTGCCGATGATGATGGCCCCGGCATCGCGCAGCCGCTGCGCGACCGCCGAGTCATGCGGCGCCGGCGCGTCCGCGAGCGCGAGCGACCCGGCAGTGGTCTGCATCTTGTCGCCCGTCGCGATGTTGTCCTTGATCAGGACCGGGATGCCGTGCAATGGCCCTCGCACCTTCCCCGCCTTGCGTTCCGCGTCCGCGGCGTCGGCCAGCGCCAGCGCGTCGGGGTTGGTCTCGATCACCGAGCGCAGCGTCGGGCCCTGCCCATCGATCTGCTGGATGCGTGTGAGGTAGGCGCTGACGAGGCGTCGGGAGGTGTACTTGCCGGTCTTCAGACCATCCTGCAGTTGCTGAATCGTGATTTCTTCCAGCGCGAACGCCGGCGGGGGCGCGTAGGGCTTTCCGGGCGCCTGGCCCGGGGGCAACGACTCGGCGGCGAGTCTACCGGCTGAGAGCGGCGCGGCCAACCCGGTGACAGCGGCATACTGCACGAACTGACGACGCGAGAGATACATGGGCGCTCCGAGAAAGAGACAGTACGAAAAAGGCGTGAGCGGTATGCGGTGAGAGGTGAGCCGTGGGTACGGGGGTGGTCCCCTCACCGCTTACCGCTCACTGCTCACGCATCTCGGTACAAGGTACCCGCCGACGCTGCGCTCTCAACGACCAGCCGCTCGAGCTTCCCGCGCAGTCTCGTCCGCACGCGCGCGACGAGGATCAACGCCACCACCGCAAGCCCGACCACCAGTCCCCACCACAGCCCCGGCGGCCCGAGTGTCGTGCCGAGCCCGAGGTAGGTGGCGAGCGGCAGCCCGATCAGCCAGTAGCCCACGACATTCACGACGAGCGGCGTACGCGTATCCCCGGTGCCCCGAAGAATCCCGATCGACACCACCTGGGTCCCGTCGAACACCTGGAAAACCCCGGCGAGGGGAATCAACGTCGCCGCGATCGCCTGCACCGTCGGGTCGGAGGTGTACGCGCGCGCCAGCAGGTCGGGGAACGAAAGCATCGTAATGCCGCTCACCAGCATGAATCCGACGCCGCACGCCAGCGCCGCCAGCGCGGCGCGCCGTGCTTCGGTGGGGTCGCCCCGGCCGATGGCCTGTCCCACGAGAACCGCTCCCGCGATCGACACGCCGAGGGGGACCATGAACGTGATGGACGCGAGATTCAGCGCCACCTGATTCGCCGCCATCGCGCCGGCGCCGAGCCGGCCCATCAACACGCCGACGAGACTGAAGATTCCCAGCTCGAGCTCGTACTGGAGGCCGATCGGCGCGCCCAACCGGAGCAGGCGGCCGAGCGCCCCGAGATCGAGCACCCCCGGCCGCCACGGCCGGATCCATTCCCCCAGGCTGCGCCAGGCGAAGGCGACGAGAAAGATCGCCAGCGCCCAACGCGACAACGTCGTTGCCCAGCTCGATCCGATCGCTCCCAGGGCCGGCACGCCCAGATGCCCGAAGACGAATACCCAGTTCAGCACCAGGTTCAACGCGTTGGCCGCGATCATCGCCCACACCATGGGGCGGATGGCCCCCGTCGCCTGGAGCAGCACTCGGGCCAGTACCGAGACATAGAATGGAAGGAACCCCAGAATGGCGACGTACACGTAGCGGGCGACGAGCGGCACGACCTCCGGTGGCTGCCCCAGCAGCGCAACGAAGGGACGCACCGGCAACAGCGCCACGGTTGAGAGTACGGTGAGGCCGACGATCAGCAACAGCCCGCGTTGGGCGTTGCGCGCCACGGCGCTGTGCTCGCCGGCGCCGATCGCCTGCGCCATCACGGGATCGAGTCCCATCAACACGCCCATCCCGAAAATTGAGATGGCGAGGAAGAGCAGGTTCCCGAGCGCGACGGCCGCCATCGCGTCGGCGGAAACGCGCCCGACCACGAGCGTATCGACGACACCCATCGCCATCCACCCGACCTGCACCACGACGACCGGCGCGGCGATGCGCGCCATCGCGGCGAGCTCACCCCGGAACCCGCGCGGGGGGAGGGTCAGATCGGACATGGGAGGAAGCTACGACGCGACGTTGGAGGACGGTACGCTGTGAGAGGACTGCCGGACTCTCACACCGTACCGTCGGACGGCCAATGCAGGACCTGCGCCGCCCTCAGCTACGAGCGTGATGGATCGTCAGCGGTCCATTCGTCGTCACGACTCGTACCGATGGGCCGCCATCACCCAGCGTCGTCTGGATGCGGTTCGTCATGCGCCCCTGGATCGTGACGGTGAGCGGGAAGGAAAGGTTCATGGGACCGTTCACCGTTCCGGTCTCGAGGCGAGCGTTATAGCCGTCCGGAATGCCCAGGCTCACCGGTCCGTTCTGTGCTTCGGCATCGAGCCCGGCACCATCCCACCGTGAGCCGGAGAGCTCGACCGAAAGCGGCCCGTTCTGCACGCGGGCCGTCACGTTGCCCCCTACCGCGCGCAACGTGACCGGTCCGTTGATCGCACGCAGCTGCATCGCTCCCATGACCTCTTCGACCGAGAGCGGGCCGTTCTCTGTCGAGAGGGACAGGTCGGTGTGGCGCGGGACGTAGACGTCGAAGCTCACCGACCACGACGCGCGCCGCGCGCTCTCCGGCCCGCGGGCGCTGATCTGCCTGCCCGCAGCCTCGATCTGCACGGCATCGATCAGGGCTTGCGCGGCGCTGTCGGTGCCGGCCTGCGCTTCGATCTTCGCGACCACGGCGATCGAGTCGCGGTCCCACCCGAATACTGCTACGCCGCCGTTCTCACTCGGATCGACGCTCAGCGTGCCACCGACGGGACGGAATCCGGTCTCGCGCACGGCGCAGACCCTGGCGCGTGCATCCCAGTTCTTCCATCCATGGCGGCATTGCGCCAACCATTCGTCCGGGGCCTCCTGGGCGGCGAGCGCGCTGGCCGCGACGAGGAGCAGCATGGTGCTGACGGCGGAGCGTGTCGACATGGCTCACCTCGATCGTGACGGAATGACTCTGGCGTTTCGCAGGCTCAGCATTAGACGGTCATTGTCATGGATTGGTTGCACTCGCACCCCCGGCGTGGCTCGATGGCCACGCCCGAGCGTTCGTAGGCGGCGCCGTGCGCCACCCCGTGCGTTGCGCGTGATGCCCCGAGCATCTCCCCTCGTGACGGGGCTCACAGCATATTGCAGTGCGGTCGCAGGTATGCTGGAGCGGCAACTCATTCATACGATTGACCTTCCACGCCGAGAGATCGGCACCCTACTTGCGGGGAAAGGTCCGGGGTGAATCATTGCTGCGACTCACGGGAGCGCCATGCGGTTTAGCGAGCTGGAACAGTCGATTTCGAAGCCATCCCGGGTGCTGCGCCTCGACAGCATCCGGAGCCGGATCCTGTTCTTCGCCCTCTTCGCAACGCTCGTCCCCTCGATCACCACCGCCTGGATCGCCTATACCAACCTGAAGCGGTCGGTGAACGACAAAGTCGCCCAGGAGATCACCAACTCCAGCAAGCAAAGCGCCCACGCGGTCGGGCTCTGGCTGAAGGAGCGCCTCGTCGACTTACGCACCTTCGCGGTCTCGTATGAGGTAACGGAAAACCTCGAGCTGACGCAGCGGCGCGGCGGAGCGGTGCCCAGCCAGCGCCGCCTCAGCGACTACCTCAGCTCGGTCCGCGAGCGGTTCGGCGAGTACGTCGAGCTGATGGTGGTCGACCCCCAGGGCCGCGTGATCGCGACCAGCGCCCGCCAGATCCGGCCGGTGCAGATGCCCCAGCATTGGACCAACGACGTCCTGGACGACCAGCCCGCAATGGGCGATCCGTATCGCGATGAAGGCCTCGGGGCGACCCTGGTCGTCGTCGCAACCCCGATTCACGTGCAGAGCGGCCGGTTTCTCGGCGCACTCACCGCCAAGATCTCACTCGGCACGGTCGATCAGATGTTCCGGCAGTATGCGCCGACCGACTCGGGCCGCATCTTCCTCGTCACGACCGATTCGTCGCCGGCCGGGGCTATCGTCACGGGCCGCGGCTCCGGTACGCGCCTGTCGGCGTCGGCGCTACAGGGTCTCCTGGCCGGAGACACCGCGCTGGTGGCGTATCGCAGCTACGATGGGCAGCGTGTCGTCGCCAGCCTGTATCGCGAGCCGGGGCTGCGCTGGGCGGTCGTCGCTGAAGAGCCCGCGACCGCGGCCTTCCGTCAGGTCACGTGGCTGCGCCGGCTGATGCTGCTGGTCCCCGCGGCGCTGCTCGCCGGGATCGGTCTCATCGCCTACTTCCTCGGCCTGCTCATCGTCCGGCCGCTCGACCGCCTCACGAAAGGAGCGGCGAAGGTCGCGTCCGGCCACCTCGACGTCGATCTCCCCGTCCACACCGGCGGCGAGGTCGGCTACCTGACCCAGATGTTCAACACGATGGTGGTGCGGCTGCGCGAGGGCCGCGAAGCGCTCGACGCGGCCAACGAGACGCTGCGTCGCAAGAACGAGGAGCTCGAGCGCCTGTCGGTGACCGATGGGCTCACCGGCCTCTACAACCGGCGCCGCCTGATGGAGACCCTCACCGACGAGACCCGCCGGTCACAGCGGCTGAAGCACACCTTCGCCGTTCTGATGGTGGACGTCGATCACTTCAAGAAGTACAACGACAGCTTCGGCCACCAGGCGGGCGATGCGGTATTGACCCGAGTCGCCACCCTGCTGCGCGAGGCGACCCGCGAAGTGGATTTCGTCTCCCGCTACGGCGGCGAGGAATTCCTGATCCTGCTGCCGGAGACGGGGATGGCAGAGGCCCAGGACATCGCCGAACGGATCCGCACCCGGATCGCCGCGGAGGTCTTCCACGGGCGCCACATGACCGTGAGCATCGGAGTAGCGGAGTTCCCGCTGCACGGGGGAACCGCCGATCAGGTCGTCGGGGCGGCCGACGAAGCGCTGTACGAAGCGAAGCGTGAAGGACGCGACAAGGTCCGCCGTGCGGGACTCAAGCTCGTTCGGGGGAAGCCAGCGGAGCGCGCCGGCTGATCCTCGCTGCGCGGCTTACTTGTTGCCTGCGTCCGTGCGCCGCTGCACCAGATTCCAGAATACCCACCCCGTCACTCCATTGTCGGTCGACACGCGCACCCACTGGTCGACATGGGAGAGGCCGGTGAGCGTCGCGCCGCTCTCCAGCGTGGCGAGGACACGGAAAGTGGTCCCCGGTCCTTCACGCAGCTTGCAGCGGGCGGTAGCCTGCAGCTCGACAGGGACCGCAAAGGTGACCTCGCCAGGGCGCAGCGAGGGGGACTCTCCGCCGGAGCTGCGCGTCCGCCCGATGCCCGCTGTGCTCTTCGCCTGATTCGCGAGATAGAGCGCGCCGCCGTAATTTTGCTTGTTGAATTCGTTGGTCGCGTCCACCAGCAGCTTGTTCACCCGCGCCACGTCGGCCGAGCCGCCGCCCCGTGACGAGGCCTTGAGCGTCTGCAACGCGATCTCCGCCTCGGCCATTCCCGAAGCCGCCTCTGCACGCGTCGCCAACGTCTGCACCTTCGCCATCGAGCGCACCACTTCACGCCGCGTCTCTTCCAGACGATTCTGCAGATCCTCCACCTGGGCGTCCCGGTCCATCAAGGCAAGCTCCAGGCGCGAGACGCGTTGCTCCAAGTCCTTGTCGCGCACGGTCACCGTCTCGGTGACGACCCGGGCGGGCGCCGTTGCCGTATCGGCGACGGGCACCGGTGCCGGGTCGGGGCCGGGACCGCAGGCCCACAAGACAGCGAGGGCGGCGCCTGTTGCCAGCCGCAGGGCGACGGTAGAAGGAGTCATGAACCCGACAATTTGTGATACTCGGGGCTGCCGCGCACTACTCCAGGGCCTGGGCCAACTGCTTCGGATCGTCCCCTGCGATCACAAGTCGTGTATTGGTAGCGAGATAGCAGTATTCGACGTTGCGCCCCGCGTCCCCGAGGCGACGCAGCACGGCAGCCCCCGCCCCTGGCCGGTCTTCCAGGTCGACCATCAGCACCGGCCGCTCGGCACCCACCCGGATGCGAGCCGCCCGCAGCGCCCGCGTCGCCCCGGAAGGGTCGTGCGTGACCACGTGCAGCCTTCCATCGAGCTCCACCATCCCCTCGAGGTTGATCCCCGCCCGCGCGATAGCTTCGAGCGCCCCGACGAGCACACCGGGGCGGTCATCCTGCAGGGTGATGGTGAGATCGGTTGCTGTCTGGGGCATCGCCCCGAAGCTACCGGTGGGGTGATCAGCCCGCGAGGGTGAGGGCGGCCAGCGCGGTGAGCGCGGCGAGCGCAATCAGCGGCGCGACGATATCCCGCACATCTGGGCGGCGCATTCCCTTCCGCATATCGTACAACCTGAGCGCCCCGCCATGCGGCCGCCGTGACTCACATTACGCTCGGCTGGGCCGCGACTGACGCACCCGCCGCAAGGCCAAGCCGCTGCGACTTCTTCACGTACAGGTTCTTGTCCGCCGTGGCGAGCAAGGCCTTGGCCGTCTCACCGTCCCGCGGGTAGACCGCCACGCCGATGCTCACGCTCACCGGCGGGTCCTCCAGGTCCTGGGCCAGCCGCTCAGTAATGCGCTGCGACACGCGATGGGCTGCCGATTCGTCGGTTTCGGGGAGGATGACGGCGAACTCATCGCCGCCGTAGCGCACGCCGGTGTCGATCGACCGGATCGACCCCCGTACCACGTCGGCCACGCGGCAGATCGCCCGGCTGCCGACGAGGTGGCCGTGGCGGTCGTTGATCGCCTTGAGGCGATCGAGATCGAGAAACAGGATGCCGAAGGTCCGGCCGCTGCGGCTGGACCGGCGGATCTCGCTTTCCAGCACGTGGATCAGCTGGCGATAGTTGGCGAGCCCCGTCAGCGGATCGGTGATCGTCAGGAGGCGGAGCTGGTCCGTAGCCCGCCGCCGCGCCGAGACGACGGCCGCGATGCTGAGGGTCATGACCGAGGCCACGCCCATGAACGACTGCAATAACAGCAGCGACTCGTTCTGCGACGGACGAACGAACGGGCCGTACCCCCAGAGCGATCCCCAGATCGCCACCCCCGCGAGCAGCAGCACCGCGGCCGCCGCCTCGCGCGGCTCAAACCGCAGCGCCGCCCACAGCAGGAACGGCAGGCACAGGAAGTCGAGCGGGTAATTCTTGTCCGGGAACAGCCCGCCGAACACGAGCTGGCTCATCACCAGGAGGGAAACGAGCAGGACCGTCGCCTCGAGCAACTGGTGGCGGCGCCACAGGCTGCGGGACGGCTTGCTCCACAAGACCAGCACCGGCGTCACGACCAGCGCCCCGGCAGCGTCCCCGAGCCACCAGGTGAGCCAGATCGAGCTGTAATCGCTCCAGCGCGCCAGCCCGGTGAGGGACAGGATGGTGACCCCGCACGACGCGCTGATGGTGTTGCTGATCGCCGCCGTGATGGCGGCGAACCGGATGATGTCCGCGGGACGGCCGAAGCACTCCCGGCCATTGGCGTAGCGATTGATGAGAAACGCGCCGACGAGGCCTTCCAGGGTATTGCTGATGGCGATCCCCGCCGAAGGGACGAGAGCCCCGGCGACGGTGAAGTTGACGAGGAACGCCCCGACCAGGATGGCGGGCCAGATCCGGGTGCCCAGGATGAGAAAGCCCGCGAGCGCGATTCCCGCCGACGGCCAGACGGGGGTCGCGCTCGTATTGAGAAACGCGAGGCGCATGCCTAACCGTCCGGCGGCGAAGTAGATCGCGGCCAGACCAAACAGCGCCAGCGCACGTTTGACGGGCGCCGAGGGAATCACCGGGGTCATGTGGTTCACCGGCCTAACCATAGCGGCTTTGTGCCACTGGCCGGGTGATTTCCATCACGCCGGGGGAGGCCGGACGCTGCTGCGGGGCACCCGGTCAGTCGACGGGCACGACGTCGGGAAGGCCGCCCGGGGCGACGCGCCGGTGCCGCCCCAGTCGCGCCTGGAGGGCGTCGAGGTAGGTATAGAATACGGGCGTCACGTACAGGGTGACGATCTGGGAGAAGGCCAGCCCGCCCACGACCGCCAGACCGAGCGGGCGCCGCGACTCCGCCCCCGCCCCCCAGCCAACCGCGATCGGCAACGTCCCCATCAGGGCGGACATCGTGGTCATCATGATGGGCCGAAACCGGACGCTGCAGGCCTGAATGATGGCGTCGCGGGCGGATTTCCCTTCCTGCCGTTCCGCTTCGATCGCGAAATCGATCATCATGATGGCGTTCTTCTTGACGAGTCCCACCAGCATGATGATGCCCACGAACGCGTAGATGCTGAGATCGGTCCGGAACACGACCAGCGTGAGCAACGCCCCGAATCCCGCGAACGGCAACCCGGTCAGGATCGTGATCGGGTGGATGAAGCTCTCGTACAGAATCCCCAGCACGATATAGATCACCAGCACCGCGAGCAGCAGCAGAAACGACAGCCCCTGCTGGCTCGCCTGAAACGCCTGCGCGGTCCCCGAAAACCCGGTCGTGATCGTCGCGGGCAGGGTCTGGCGCGCGAGCCGCTGCACCTCGGAGACCGCGTCGCCCAGAGACGCTCCCGCCGCGAGGTTGAAGGAGAGCGTGACGGAGGGCAGTTGGCCACTGTGGTTCACGCTCAGCGGGCCGACCGCCGGCGTTACCGTCGCGACCGACGAGAGCGGGACCAGGGCGCCCGACGGCGCCCGGATGTGCAGCATCCCGAGGGCGCCCAGATCCTGCTGGTACTGCGGCAGCAACTCGAGGATGACCCAGTACTGATTGTTGGGCGTCAGAATCGTGGAGACCTGCCCCGCACCGTAGGCATTGTACAGCGCCTGCTCCACCTGCTCGACCGTCAGGCCGAGGGCCGCGACGCGGTCGCGATCGATGTGCACGTTGACCTGCGGGTTCTTGATCTGCAGGTCGGTCGTCACATCGGTGAGGCTGGGGAGCGTGCGCATCTTGAGGCGCAGCGCTTCGGACTGGTCGTACAGCGTCTGGATGTCGGCGCCCTGCAGCGTGAACTGGTACTGCGTCTTCGTGGGCCGGCCGCCGATCCGCAGCACCGGCGGGACCTGCAGGTAGGTGCGAATCCCCGTGAGCGCGTTCAGCCGCTGGGTGAGCTCGCGGGCCACCGCGTCGGCGTCGAGGGGCCGTTCGTTGCGGGGCTTGAGGTGAATGCTGATACGCCCCTGGTTCATCGTGCCGCCGCCGATCGACGACATGAAGTGCTCGACGTTGGGATCAGCCGCAACGATCGCCGCCGCCAGCTGCTGGTGCTGCGCCATTGCCTGGAAGGATGTGCCTTCCAGGGTCTCGGTCGTGCCCGAGATGAAGCCCGCATCCTCGGTGGGGATGAAGCCCTTCTTGACGATCACGAAAAGCCCTGCCGTGCCGAGCAGAATGCAGGCCGAAAAGGCGAGGGCGAGGCGCCGGTGGTCCATCACCCAGCCGAGGGTGCGCTCATACAACCCGAGCCACCGCTGATAGACCCGCTCGGTCGACTCGTAGAAACGGCCGTGCCGCTCGTCTTTCGGCGGTCGCAGGAAGCGGCTGCCGAGCATCGGGGTCAAGGTCAGGGACACGAACCCCGAGACGATGATCGCGACGCCGATCGTGACGGCGAACTCGTGGAACAGTCGCCCGATGATGCCGCCCATGAACAGCACCGGAATGAACACCGCCGAGAGCGACAGCGTCATCGACAAAATCGTGAATCCGATCTCGCGCGAGCCGTCGAGCGCCGCCCGCATCGCCGGTTTACCCATCTCCATGTGCCGGACGATGTTCTCGAGCATCACGATGGCGTCGTCCACCACGAACCCCACCGACAGCGTCAGCGCCATGAGCGAGAGGTTGTCGAGGCTGTAGCCGAGCAGGTACATCGCCGCGAACGTCCCGACGATCGAGAGCGGCAGCGCGAGGCTCGGAATTACCGTCGCCGAGAGATTCCGCAGGAACAGGAAGATCACCATGATCACGAGACACAGCGTGATCAGGAGCGTCACCTTGACGTCGTGCACCGAATCGTCGATCGCTTGTGAGCGATCGTACAACGTCTGAATGGTCACCGACGCCGGCAGCTGCGGCCCGAGGGTCGCGATGGCGTCGCGCACCCGCCCCGCCACGGCCACCGTGTTCGTGCCCGGCTGGCGCTGAATCGCGAGCACGATCGCCCGGTTGCCGTCGAACCAGCTCGCGGTCTTGTTGTCCTGCACGTCGTCCAACACGTTCGCCACATCCTGCAGCCGCACCGGCGCGCCGTTCTTGTACGCCACGACGAGCTGGCGGAATTCCGGCGCACTCTGAATCTGCCCGTCGGCGCGGACGGTGTACGCCCGGTGCGGGCCCCACAATGTGCCGGTCGGCACGTTGGGGTTGCCGGCGTCGACCGCCGTGGCCACCTCATCGATGCCGATGCCGCGGGAGACGAGCGCCTGGGGATCGACTTGAATGCGCACGGCGTACTTCTGCGAGCCGTACACCTGCACCTGCGCGACCCCATCCACCGTCGAGATGTGCTGGGCGAGAAACGTCTCGGCGTATTCATCCAGCGCGGACAGCGACAGCGTGGGCGAGCTCAGCGCCAGATACAGGATCGGCGAGTCTGCGGGATTCACCTTCTGGTACGACGGCGGCTGCATGCTCTGCGGCAGCTGCCGGAGCGTCTTGGCGATGGCGGCTTGGACGTCGGCCGCGGCGGCGTCGATGTCGCGCGACAGGGAGAATTGCAGCGTGATCGACGTGTTCCCCTGCGTGCTCGACGACGTCATCGCGTCGATGCCGGCGATCGTCGAGAACTGCTTCTCCAGCGGCGTCGCCACGGCGGCCGCCATCGTCTCGGGGTTGCCGCCGGGCAGGGATGCGTTGACCGTGATCGTGGGAAAATCGACGTTGGGCAGGTCGCTCACCGGCAGCAACCGGTACCCCATCACGCCGAACAGCAGAATTGCCAGCATCACCAACGTGGTGGCGACGGGCCGTTTGATGAACAGTTCGGAGATGCTCACGGCTTCTTCGTGTTGGGCGCGGGCTGCGGGTCGCCCTCGTTCGAGGGCTCGCCGCGCACCTCCACCCGTGCGTCGTTGGTAAGACGCGACTGGCCGTCCGTGACCACCATGTCTCCCGCCGCGACCCCCTGGGCGATCACCGCCAGGGTATCGAGCGTGCGCTGCACCTTCACCGGCTGCTGTTTCGCCGTCCCGGCGGGCGTGATGACGAACACGTAGGTCCCCTGTTGCGCGTTCATCACCGCCTGCGCCGGGACGACGAGGGCGCCGGCCTGATCGCCCAGGACCAGCGTCACGTCCACGAACTCCCCGGGCCAGAGCCGCCCCCGGGCGTTGTCGAAGTGTCCTTTCAGCAGCACCGTCCCCGTGGTCGCATCGACGTGATTGTCCACGAACGCGAGGTCACCCTCGTATACCGCCGAATCCTGCGCGGGACGCACCAGCACGTGCAGTCGCTGCCCGGCGCGGCGCTGCAGCTCGGGGAGCTGGGTCGCCGGGACGGGGAAGCGCACGAGGATAGGCCGCAGCTGGTTGATCGTCACGAGCGGCGACGCTGACTGATTGGCGATCACCTGATTGCCTTCGTGCAGCAGCAGACTGCCGGTACGGCCCGCGATCGGCGCCCGGATCGTGGCGTAGCCGAGGTTCAGCCGGGCCATGGTCAGCGCCGCCGAATCGGCGCGCACGGTTGCGGTTAACGCATCGGCCGCCGCCTGCTTCGCCTGGTAGTCTTCTTCGGTGACGAACTTGTCCTTGACGAGCGCTGCATAGCGCGCCGCATCGCGTACGGCGGCGTCCGTCTGGGCGAGGTCGCGGCTGAGATTCGCGTCCGCCTGCTGTACCGCCGCGGCAAACGGCCGAGGATCGATCTCGAACAGCACCTGCCCCGGCGCCACCTCGTCTCCCTCGTGGAACCGGACGTGCTGCAGCAGCCCGCCGACCTGCGAGACCACCGCCGCCGAGCGCATCGACTCGACGGTGCCCGTCGCCTGGACCTGGAACGGCACGGAGCGCCGTTCGGCCCGAACCACGGTGACCGGTATGCGAGGGAGAGTAGTGGCCGCACGGGAGCTGCACGCCACCCCGAGCACAGCCGTCGCGCACCAGAAGCCCTTTTGGATCATCGCCTTTCTACGCACGACCCTCGCTCCACGTGGAGACGGCCTCTGTCAAACATCCCTAACCCGGGGGCCCCGGGCCAGTCCCTGGCGAGTTAACAGCAACCTGACGGGCCGCCGCCTCACCACGGTTCGACAGGGTGCGGATTGGATTGAGAATGCGGGCCTTGCCGCAGGCGCGCTGGAGCATCAGACCCCCTCTCCGACTGCCGCCTGCAGCTCCACCCAGAAGCGGCTGCCGTGCCCCGGCATCGATTCCACACCCACCTGCCCGCCCATCCGTTGCACCGCCTTCCGCACGATCGCAAGCCCGATTCCCGTCCCCGGATCGTCGTCCGCGGAATGCAATCGCTCGAAGACGCGGAAGATCCGCGCCTGATGCTCGGGGGCGATACCGATGCCGTTGTCCTCCACCCACACCCGCACCAGGCCGTTGTGCCGCTCGGTGCGGATGCGGAGCTCGGGGGTGCGCTCGGGCGGCACGAATTTCAACCCGTTCCCGATCAGATAGGTGAGGACTTGCGACAGCGTCGCCGGGTGACCCATCACCGCGAGCAGCGGCTCATCGACCTGAACGTTGGCGTTGCGGGCGCGCAGCGGACCGCTCAACTCGGCGAGCGCGCTGTGAGCCACGGGAGACAAGGGCACACGCATCAGCTGCAGCTCCGCCCGGCTGACGCGGCTGTAGGCGAGCAGATCGCGGATCAGCTCGTCCATCCGTCTCGCACCGGCAACGATCCGCTCCGCGTATTCGCGGCCCATAGCGTCGAGGCGGTCGCCACAATCATCGAGCAGCGCCTGGCTGAAGCCCTGCATGGCACGCAGCGGCGCGCGCAGATCGTGCGAGATCGAATATCCGAACGCCTCCAGCTCGTCGTTGCGCTCTTCGAGCTCGGCGGTCCGCTCTCGTACCTGATCCTCGAGCCGGTTCTGCGCCTCCCGCACGCGGTGGGCCATCGCCGTGAACGTCGCGGCGAGCTTGCCGATTTCACCATCGCGGCGGACTGCCACGTCGCGCGAGTAGTCACCGGCGGCGATCGCCGCCGACGCGGCCGTCAGATCGCGCAGCGGCGCTGAGATGCGGCGGCCCATCGCCGAGGCGGCAAAGAGCCCGAGCGCGACGAGCGCCAGCTCGACGAACGCGAGTCTCCAAGTGACCGCCGTGGCGGCCGCACCGACGTCGCGCTCTCGCAACTCGACCAGCACGACCCACGGCAGCGGGGAGAGCGACCGTGCGACCGCCATCACGCGACCGGTCTGCGGGCGCTCGTAGGTGAGGAACCCCTTCGCGTTGCGTACGTCGACCGGTGGCGCGGGCGCCTGGACGAGGAGATCCGTCCAGAAATCCCCGCGGTCGTTTCCAACGTACAGCGCGGCACCCGAACCGATCTGCTGGACGGTGCTGTCGCGTGATTGCGGACTGGATGTCGCCCGTCGCCACTGGACGACGTACCCGAGCGGGCCGCGCGGGCCCGGCACGAGCGCCGACACCGGGTAGAGGACCGAGTCCCCGCCGAGCTGCAATCGCCCGGCGCGCCCGGTGTCGATCTGCGGCGCCCACTGGATCCCTTCGGTCTGGCGGCCCGATGCGATGGATGCCGCCTGGGTCCCGGTGACGAGCAGCCGCTCGTGTTGTGTGCTCCACAGCTCCACACTGATCACCTGCTCAACGGCGGGGCCCACGTGGCGCATCACGCTGAGGGCATCGAGACGGGTCTTCGCGGTCGGTGCCTCGAGAAACCGCCGCAGGGTGTCGTTGGCGGCCGCCCTGGCGACGGCAGCCGCCACCTGAACTGCCTGGGACTGCAGCTGCGCAGCGAACTGATCAGCGACGCCGTTCAGGCGCACTCGCGCAGCCGTGAAGGCGGCATCCCGCACACCGCGGTAGCCTGCCCACGACGACAATACGATGACGGTGAGCAGCAGCACCGAGACGAACAGGGGCAGTTTGTACGCGATTGAGATTCCGGAGAGCAGACGGCGGGGTGGTGCCCGATGTGCGGGGGAGTCGGCCATCGGGCAGGCAATATTAGGGCCCCGCTCGGCAGGAGCAAGCAACGGGCGCCACGGCGTTGTTCGTGTTTCGCGTACGGCAATCTGCCTAGTCGATACGCCGCATTCCCACGCGCGGCGCCCGGAGCGCCCGCCAGACGGGGAACTCGCGAGCCGGCACCGAGCCGTAGACGAGCCCCGAGTACGAGCCGAATTCCGAGCCGAGCAGCCGGTCGAACATCCCCCAGCGCGCCAGGCCGTACCCTTCCGGTTCGAGCAGCGCGAACACCAGACGGCCCAACGGTTGTGCCGTCGCAACGAAGTACGCGCCCGCCGGCGCGGTGCGCAGCGATCGCACCGTCGCGGCGGTGACGGCCAGGAGATGGTGCCCCTGAAACTCGCGCGGCGACCAGGTGAGGTCGCTCGCCTCGAGCGTTTCCACCGTGTCGGTCGAAGCCGCCTCGAGACGCTGCACGGCGATGCCGTGTCGGCGCAGCAACTGCACGACATCCGACGACGCCGCAGGAAGGATGTACCCCGCGGGGAGCGCGCGCGTGGCGGAATCGACGAAGTGGTCGTTCACGGGAAGCTGCCAGGTGCGCAACGTCCCGGTCGGCAGTGGCGGAGCGTTCTTACCGGTATCGCTGCTCGGCTTCATCACCTCGAGGGATACTGGCTCGACGCCGCGGCTCGCCAGCTTGTAGGCGACGGCGAGCGACGGCCGGGGCGCCTGCCCTGCCCCCTCGAGGGTCGTCTGCCGATCGGCGTCCCGCTCGATGCGCCGGATGTCGTCGGCGTGCAGCGCGGCGTAGTCGAGCACCTCGGCGACGAAGTCGTGGGTCACCTGAACGCGCGTCTTGAAGTCGGCGTGCGAGTAGGCCTCCGAGAGAATGGCCACGCGCCCGCGCAACCCGACGTAGTTGGTGCCGTACCATCCCAGGGGAGCGTAGGTGTCCCAGCTCTTGGGGGCGATGGGATCGTCGACGTTGCCGTAGTCGAAGATCGGCTCGTGGTAGCGATCCTGCAGCGTCTTGCGCAGCGCTGGGAGCATCTGGTCGCGGACATACGCCGTGGGTCCTGCCGGTCCAACCGGGTCGAGCGGCGGTGCATAGGTCAGCAGGTAGCCATGGCGCGTGCCGTCGGTCGTATGGAGATCCATCATCAGCGCCGGATCCCACGTCGTGAGGACGTGCGCCAACGACCCTCCAGTCTCCGGAGCCTCGACCTTGAAATAGTCGCGATTCAAATCGAGGTTCATGCCGTCGGCGCGCTGCCCCACCTGCTCCGGACCGTTCTGTTCGGAGCGGTTCACCGCTTGCGGGCCGAAGGCGTCGTTGCCGTCGGGGTTGTAGTTGGGCGCAATCAGCACGACGAGCCGCTGCAGCAGCGCGCGGCGCGGGCCCGCGATCTCCCGCAGCAGTGCCAGCACCGCCTCTTTCCCCTCGACCTCTCCAGCATGGATGTTCGCCTGGATGTAGACGACCAACTTCCCGCTCGCGGCGGCCTCCCCCGGCGTGGTGACCGCGGGCTCCGACGCGATCACCAGGTAGATCGGATGGCCGAGGGTCGACGTCCCGATCTCGGAGATGGCGACCGGCGCGCCAGCGAGCGTCAGACTGTCGAGGAACGCGCCGACGTCGGCGTCCGTCGACGTCGCCTGGTAGCTGGTGCGCTCGGCGGTCGTACGCGGCAGCGCCTGCGCCGCTGCGAGTTGCACGGTCACGAGCGGCAGGAGGAGGCTCGAGAGATTGCGAGAAGCGACGGTCATGAACATCCTGGGGGCATGAGCGAACCGCCAATCTACGCGCGTCCCGAACCCGCCGGCCAGACGGACCACGTCCCGCCGTCGGCGTACGTTCTGCTGGCGACGAACCTGATTCCGCTGATCGGCGTCGTCCTGCATCACTGGACGGTGTTCCAGGTGCTGCTCCTGTACTGGTGCGAGAACGTCGTAGTGGGCGGATTCAATGTGTTGCGGATGCTCACGGCGCAACCGAAAAGCCAGATCACCTGGGCCGGGAAGCTGTTCCTGATCCCGTTCTTCTGTGTCCACTATGGGATGTTCACCTTCGTTCACGGGATGTTCGTGCTCGCCTTGTTCGGGGGCGGCGCGAAGTTCGGCGGATTCTCGGGCGCCTCCCTGCTCGGGGCCGTGCGCGGCGCCGGTCTCACGGTCCCGGTGCTGGCCCTGGTAGCGAGCCACGGCTTCTCCTTCTTCCATAATTACCTGGGAGGTGGCGAGTACCAGCGGGTCTTCCTGCCCCAGCTCATGTTTCGACCCTACGGCCGCATCGTGGTCCTGCACCTGACGGTGCTGCTGGGCGGATTCCTCGTGACGGCGCTGGGGTCCCCGGTCGCCGCGATCGTGCTGCTGGTCGGCCTCAAGACGGCCATCGACCTGGGGGCCCATCTCCGGGAGCGGGTGAAGTTCGGCTCGAGAAACTCGAGGGCGGGTTCAGACGTCGGGTCTACGATCTTCTCCCCTGGGGACTCCTGATGCGCCAGCTCGCGTTCGCGTTCCGCACGCTGTTCCGCACCCCCTTCGTCACGACGATCGCGGTCCTCTCCCTGGCGCTGGGCATCGGCGCCAACGCCGCGATCTTCTCGTTGTTCGATCAGATCATGCTGCGTCCCCTGCCCGTGCCCGAGGCCGACCGGCTCGTCAACCTCGCGGCACCCGGGCCGAAACCTGGATCGACTTCCTGCGGGCAGGCGGGCGAGTGCGACGTCGTGTTCAGTTACCCGATGTTCCGCGACCTCGAGCGCGAGCAGACCGTCTTCACCGGGCTCGCCGCCCACGACCGCTTCGGGGCGAGCCTCAACTGGCAGGATGCGCCGCTCACCGGAGACGGGATGTACGTCTCGGGATCGTACTTCCCGACACTCGGCCTCAAACCGGCGGCCGGACGGCTGCTCACTCCGGATGACGACCGCACGATCGGCGGCGACTTCGTCGTCGTCCTGAGCTACGGATTCTGGGAGCAGCATTTTGGCTCGGACCGCTCGGTGATCGGGAAGACGCTCAAGGTGAACGGTCAGAGTATGACGATCGTCGGCGTCGCCCCGCGCGAGTTTCGGGGGACGACGGCCGGCATCCTGCCGCTCATCTACGTCCCGATCGACATGCGGGGCGTGCTCTCCGCAGGGTTCCGCAGCTTCGATAACCGGCGCAGCTACTGGATCTACGTCTTCGGACGGCTGAAGCCCGGCGTGTCGCTCGCCCAGGCCAGTGCAGGACTCAACGCCCTCTACCATCCGATCATCACCGACGTCGAAGCCCCGCTGCAAAAGGGGATGAGCGAGCAGACGCTCGCCCGGTTCAAGGCCAAGGAGATCGTGCTCACACCCGGTTGGCGCGGGCAGAGCAGCCTCCACAGTGAGGCACGCACGCCGTTGTTGATGCTGTTCTGCGTGACGGGAATCGTGCTGCTCATCGCGTGCGCGAACATCGCGAACCTGTTGCTGGCCCGCGGCGCGGGACGCGCGATGGAGATGGGCGTCCGGCTGGCGCTCGGCGCGAGCCGGCGGCGACTCGTGGGCCAGCTGCTCGTCGAATCGGTGCTGCTCGCGGCGCTCGGCGGCCTCGCCAGCCTGCTCGTCGCGCAGTGGACGCTCCACGGCATCGCCGCAATGCTCCCGGCGGAGGCGTCCACCACCCTGCAATTCACGCTGCAGCCCGCCGTGCTCTACTTCGCGGCCGCCCTCGCGCTCGCGACCGGCATCGCGCTCGGCCTGTTCCCCGCGTGGCACAACACGCGCGCCGACCTGGTGACGACGATCCGCTCCAACGCCGGCCAGATCGCCGGCGCGAGAAGCGCCGCCCGCTTCCGCGCGGCGCTCGTCACCGTCCAAATCAGCCTCGCCACGGCTCTGCTCATCGCCGCCGGGCTGTTCATGCGCAGTCTCGTGAACGTGACGCGAGTGGATATCGGGGTGCACGTCGACAGCGTCGTCACGTTCTATATCAATCCGGAACGCGCGGGCTACGACAGTGTTCGCACGCCGCTGCTTTACGCCCGGGTCGAGGAGGCGCTCTCCGCCCTGCCCGGCGTCACCGGGGTAACGAGTGCGCTGGTCCCCCTCCTCGCGGGCGACAACTGGGGAGACGGTGTCTACGTGGAGGGCTTTCCCCCCGGCCCCGACGTCGACAACGGCTCACGGTTGAACGAAATCGGACCGGCCTATTTCGCGACGCTCGGGGTTCGGTTGATCGCCGGACGCGAGTTCACGGTCGCGGATCACCTGGGCGCGCCGGACGTCGCGATCGTCAACCAGGCCTTCGCCAAGAAGTTCAATCTCGGCCGGGACGCCGTGGGCAAGTTCATGTCCACCAAGGGGCAAGACTCGCTCAACATGCAGATCGTCGGCCTGATTCCCGATATCAAGTACAGCGACGTCAAACTGCCCGTCCCACCGGTTTTCTACACGCCCTGGCGGCAGGACAGCCGGGTCTCGGGCGTGAATTTTTACGTGCGCTCGCCGCAACCGGAAACGATGCTGCGCGCGATTCGCAGCACGATGAAGGCGATCGACCCCGGTTTGCCGGTGGAAGAGCTGAAGACGATGCCGCAGCAGGTCCGGGACAATGTGTTTCTGGACCGGATGATCAGCACCATGTCGGCATCGTTCGCCGTGCTCGCCACGTTACTCGCGGCGATCGGCCTGTACGGCGTGCTGGCCTACACCGTGACCCAGCGGACCCGCGAAATCGGCGTCCGTATGGCGCTCGGCGCCGACGCCGCCCGCGTGCGCAGCATGGTGCTCGGACAGGTGGTACGCATGATGCTCATCGGGGGCGGGATCGGTCTCGTGGCCGCGGTGGGCCTGGGCCACGCCGCCAGCTCGCTGCTGTTCGGACTGCAGGGGCACGACCCGCTGGTGTTCAGCCTCGCGCTGGTGGCGCTGTCGATGGTGGCGTTCGGCGCGGGATACATCCCCGCGCGCCGCGCATCGCAGGTGGATCCGGTCCAGGCGCTGCGATACGAGTAGCCGTCGTTCAGAAACGCGTTATTGCCTCGAGCGGGGGATTGCGCGTGGCTCGGGGACGATGTCCTGCGCGAAGTCCGCCAGCCGGTCCGCCAGGTTCTCGAGCTCGCGCACGCGCTTCGTCGTGATGTTGCGGTACACCGTGCGCGCAATGACATAGGTCGTGCCAAGCCACAGCGGGACGACGACCGCCACGGCCGGTCCCAGATGCAGTGCGCCGCCCAGGATCCCCATGATCGGCCCCATCCCCCCGCCGCCCATGCCACCGCCGATCCCACCGAACACCCCGCCGATCACAGGGGCGAGGTTCTCCTGGATGGTGATCCGGGTCCGGCCGCCACGCACCGACACCGCGACCTCGAGATCGCGTCGCGAGGACGCGCCGCGCGCTGTCGCCCAGGAGAATGACCGGCCCAATTGGTTGACCTGGCCGACGTTCTGCAGGATGCGCCGGATCTCCTCGACCATCATCGGAAACTCGGATTCGGGGACCTCGACCTCCACGAGGCGCTCGGTGTAGATGCGGGTCGGCCCGGCGATCCACCGGTTGGGTGTCATCTGCGTCGGAGCGGTGGGGGGCGTGCTGCGCCGCCCGACCTGCTGTGCCGCCTGTCGCACCAGGTCGGACTTGATGCCGACCTCCGCTGCCAGCGCCTCGACTCCGCCGATCGTCATCGCCCCCCCGACGGTCGGCGTCGTCGCTTCGAGCTCCGAGGCGCGCTTCACGATCTGCTCGACTTCCCCTCCGCTGTAACGACGGCGCGGCGCCGGCTGCGCGACGCCGGTGAGATCGTCGATCAGCGCCAGCGGCGACGGGGTGCGCTGGTCGTGCCGCGTCGAGAGACCGCGCACCAGCCCGCCCTCGATGCGCCCTCCCAGATGCGCCAGCGTCGCCCGATGCGACGGCGGAGCTTCGAGGAACCGCCCCTGGCGTACGGCGTCCTCGGTCGGCCAGCGCCCCGGCAGCTCGCCAACCAGCATCTCGTAGATCACCACGGCGAGACTGTAGACGTCGGTACGGGCATCGAGGTCCGTGAGCCCGGCCGCCTGCTCCGGGCTCATATAGCCCGGCGTTCCGACCGGGAATCCGGTGCGGGTGAGGTTCGCGCCGCCGGCGGTGCTGATCGCCTTCGCGATCCCGAAGTCGGCGACGATCGGATGCCCTTGCGAGAACAGGATGTTTTCCGGCTTGATGTCCCGGTGGAAGATCCCCATGCGATGCGCGTAACTCAGCGCATCGGCGACCGGCGACGCGATCGCAAGGGCCTCGGAGGGGGTGAATCGAGCATTGGCGCCGAGCTGCTGGCGCAGCGAAGCGCCCTCGATGTACGGCATGACGTAAAAGAGGAAGCCTTCCGTCTCACCCGAGTCGTGCAGTGGCAGTATGTGCGGATGGGTGAGTCGGGCGGCGATCTGAATCTCGCGCAGAAACCGCTCGACGCCGAGGAAGGCAGCGAGCCCCGGCAGCAGGACTTTGAGCGCTACCTCACGTCCGTGCTTGACATCGGCCGCGAGGTACACCGTCGCCATCCCACCCTGCCCGAGCACACGACGCAGCTCGTAGCGCCCGGTGAGTGCGGTCGAGAGGGCGGCGGGGATTTCGAGCGTCACGAAGCACGAATATAGGTCCCCCCGACGCCAGCCGCCCTCAAACGGTCCGCCAGCTCGGATAGGGTGGGATGCACGCCCTCGAGAGTGGCGTTCAGCATCGCCTGCGTCAGCGCGCAGAGCAGTCGCCGGCTGCGCGCGGCCGCGTCGGGGCGCGAGCCCGGTGGCGGCAGGATGATGTGCAGGCGGCCGCCCGGTCCGTCTCCCGGGTGAACGATCCGAATCGACAGCGGCTGGGGACCGTCGAGCAGCGCGACGGCGGCGGAATCACGACTCCATTGCAGGACGGCGACCGGCGCGGTGTCGCCGAGCGTACGGATGGTCGCGGCGATGCCGTCTCCCCGGACTCGAGTCACCCGGTATCCATGAGACGCCAGATAGCGCGGTAGCACGGTGTCGAGCGACGATGGGCCGTCCGCGGAGATCACGACCACGGGGAAGGTCCCCGAGTCGGTGGGCATCCAGGATGTGAAACCGCCGCTGGTCCGCACCTGAACGGCGTGGTGGCCGGCCTTCAACCCGTATGGCAGGACGCCGTGCTGGGCCCCCAACCGGAGGCCCAGCACAGCCGCCGCAGCGACGATCACGCTCGCCCGGCTGACCAGCATCACGGAAATGGCCGGGGCATGGGGCGCGGCTGCGGCCAGGGCCACGGATTGATGTGACCACCGCCCAGGGCGCGGGCAGCGGCCGCCCGCATTTCCGGATCGCTGCTGCGCAACACATCGACGAAAGCCGCGCGCGCCGTTTCATCGTCCATCTGGGAGAGTGCCCACAGCGCCGTCTTGCTGACCTCGTGGTCGGCATCGCGGACCGCGTCCTTCAGGGTCGGGACAGCACTGGCGTCTTCGATGTGCCCGAGCGCCCAGGCGGCGCGCTGGCGCACTGAAGCCGAGGGGTCCTTGACTGCTGCTACGAGGGCCTGTGGCGCATGCTCCGCTCCGATCTGCCCCAGCGCCCACGCGGCCGTCCCGCGCACCTCGGCGGAGCTATCCCGCAGGGCCGCAGCGAGCAGCGTCACCGACTCCTTGTCTTCGATCTGCCCCAACGCCCAGGCCGCCGTGGTGCGCACGTCGGTATTCTTGTCGTCGCGCAGCGCTACCCCGAGCGCCGCGACACCGGCGTGGTCTTCGATCTGGCCGAGTGCCCACGCCGCACGCGCGCGAATCTCGGGATCGGCGTCCTGTTGCAGGCGGCGAATCAGTACGGGTCCGACCTCGCGAACTCCCATCTCGCCGAGTGCCCAGGTCGCCATTTCGCGCACTGCGCGATCGGTGTCCTCCGTCGCCTTGGCGAGTCCGGGCACGGCCTCGCCGGCCTCCATCTGACCAAGCGCCCAGGCGCAGAGGCGCCGGACGCTCGCACTCTTATCGCTCAACGCATCGGCGAGCGCCGGAATGGCGCTCTTCGCCCCGATCCGCCCGAGCGCTTCGGCCGCCGCGAGCCGTACCCGCTCGTCGGCGTCGGACTTCAAGACATTCACGAGCGCAGTCACGGCAGTGGTGTCCTCGAGCCGACCCAGCGCCTGGGCGGCAGCAGCGCGCACACCCGAGGTCTGGTCCGCCAAGGCGCGCCGCAGCGGCACGACTGCGCGACGCTGGTCGAGACCGCCGAGCGCCCACGCCGCCGCCGCCCGCACCGGGGCGTCGGTGTCGCCCAACCGGGCGATCAGCGGATCGAGCGCTTGAGTGGTTTCGGCGAGGCCCAGGGCCACCGCCGCGGCGCGACGCGTGCCGGCCGAGGTGGCGACGAGCGAGCGCAACATTCCGTCCGTCGCGGTGCGCGACTCGATCCGCGCGACGAGACGGGCGGCGACTTCACGCACGCACGGATCATCGTCGCCCAGGCCGTCCACCAGCACCGACGCGGCGGACTCGTGCCGGTCGCGCTCCAGCGCCCAGGCGAGAGCCGCCGAGCTGTCGGCGACGCCACCGGGCGGCTGCCAGGCGCTGAAGCCGTAGCGCTGCTCGACGGTCCGCGCCGCCAGGGCGCAAATGACCGGGGGAGCGCCGTGGGCCGCGGCGAGGAGCTCTCGCGCCCGGGCGACGTCATCGGGCGCCGAACCCAGCGCCGTGCCGACACCACCGACGATGCCGGCGAACGCCGCTAACAAGAGGCCCGAGCCGAATGTGCTATTCATGGAATTCCTCCGAGTTTGCGCGCCCTGGCCTCACCCCTGTCCCCTCTCCCTGCGGGAGCAGCGAACGAAGTGTATGCTGAAATTTCAGCACTATGCTGAATATTCAGCAGACGACTCGGTATGTCAAGAGGGACCCTGGAGACACTACGGGCGCCCGATCAGGGCGCCCGTTTGGAAGGAGTCAGCGAATGATGGGCATCGGCCATGGCCAGGGCCACGGGTCGCCGTGGCTGCCCGACAGCGCCTGAGCGGCCCGGGCGCGCACTTCTGGATCCTTGTCGTCGAGTGCCTGGATCAGCGCCGCCTGCGCCGCGTCGCCCCCGATCTGCCCTACCGCCCACATCGCGGCTTTCCGGACCTCGGTAGATGAGTCGCGCATCGCCACCGCGAGCCGGGGCGCGGCTGTCGAGTCGCCGATCTGACCGAGCGCCCACGCCGCCCGCATCCGGACCTCCGACGAAGGATCACTTACCGCGGCGATCAGACCGCCGGGCGCCTTGGCGGGCGCGATCGTGCCGAGGGCCCAGGCCGCCCGACCGCGAACTTCGGCCGAGCGATCGTGCAGCACTTGCTCCAGCGCCGGAACGGCGGCGGCGTCCTCCACCTGACCCAGCGCCCACACCGCCATGGCGCGGACCTCATCGGAGTCGTCATGCAGCGCCGTCGACGCCAGCGCTTCGGTCGCGGCATGGCTTTCGATCTGGCCCAGTGCCCAGGCAATCATTTCGCGCACTTTGGGCGCCGGGTCGTGCGGCAGCCGGGCGACGAGCACCGGGACGGCGGTCGGCGATTCCAGGCGACCGAGGGCATACGCAGCGTTTTCCCTGACGGATGCAACCGAGTCCTCGAGCGCTCGCTTGAGCGCAGCGATCACGGCGGTCGAATCCGCGCCCTGAACCGCCGCCTTCCCTGCGACTCCGGCGGTGGATACGGGCGGTGCGGACTTGCGCGTGGGCGCCACCGGGCTGGCATTCTGGAGCGGACGGGACTCCGGCTGCGTACGCGGCGTCACGGAGTCGCGGGCCACAGCCGAGACCGCCGGCTCCGCCGGGGGCTCAGCCCGCGCCGGGGCGAGCGCCGCGAGAGGAATAACAAGCGACAGCGCCAGCGCCCCCAGCACCGCAGCATGGCGGCTCGACGCCGGCTCGCGCCGTGCCTCGCGCTCGAGAATCGCGAGCATGCGACCCTCGAACTCGTGGCGCTGCGCCATCGGCAGCGCAATCGCCGGCGTGCGTGAGCGCGCCGCGCGGCAGACGATCTGCAACAGGTGGTCGGCGTACTCCGACGCGCGGGTGCCGACGCCCAGCACGAGATCGTCGGCCGCCCGCTCGCTCTCGACGCGCAATTTGCGCGCCGCGATCCAGACGAGCGGATGGAACCAGTACACGGCGCAGGCCAGCTGGCCCAGCGCGTTGCCGATCAGATCGTAGCGCGACAGGTGCGCCAGCTCGTGGAACAGCACCGCCCGGCGGCGGCGATCGTCCCACTCCGCAGCGCCGGTGGGCAGCACGATCGCCGGCTGCAGCACCCCACACGCGAACGGCATCGGCAGCCGGTCGCTCATGACGAGGCGCGGCAGCCGCTCGAGCGCGAGCCGGTCGGCGGCCTCGAGCAACGGGCGTCGCCATTCGGTCTGTTCGAGGGCCGTGCCTCGCCGCACCACGCGGCGCAGCAGTATCGCCCCGAGCACCAGGCGCCCGACCAGCCAGACCACGCCGATCGCCCAGATCGCCAGGACGATCGAGAGCAGGGTGGCCGGTGAGACCGATAGCGTGCTGCTGGGACCAGTCAACGCTGCTGCGCCGGCAGGTGTCCCGGTATTCTGGACCGGCGGGGCGGCCGGGATCTGCGGTGGCGTGGCGGCGTCTTGCGCTTTGGTATGGCTCTGCCCCACCCGAGGGGCCGCCGTGGGAAGCACGCTCGCGAGGCCTCCCACGGGGAGGCGCCACGGCAACAACGTCGCCAGCGGCAGCGCGAGCAGCATGACGAGACTCGTGCCCCAGACGAGGTGCCGCAGCGCAGCGGAAGAGTGCCGCAAAGCCGCCGCGATCAGCAGCGCGACGCCCAGCAGCAGCGTCCCTTTGAGGAGGGTTCCCAACGCCCACAGCGTGAACGTACTCATCGTCCCTCCTCTCCCGCCTTGCGAATCGCTTTGGCGAGGTGGACGATCTGCGCTTCGGTGAGGTCGAGGTCGGAGCGCGTGAGCAGCGCGGCGAGCGCCCGCTCCGCCGAGCCGTCGAAGAACGTGTTGACGACGTGGTCGAGCGCCGCCTTGCTGGCTCGCTCGGCACCCACAGCCGGGGCGTACACGTAGCGTGGGCCGTCCGCGCGGTGAACGATGTGGCCCTTTTCCGTCAGCACGCGGAGGATCGACCGCACCGCTGAGTACGTCGGCGGGTCCTTCAGATCGTCCATCACTTCCGCGACGGTCGCTTCCCCGCGGCGGTAGAGGACGTCCATCACCTCGCGCTCGCGGCGGGACAGCGTCTGTTTGATGTCGGCCATGGCTCGACCCCTGAATGCTGAAATTTCAGCACAACGTAGGGAGTCGAAGAGCCGGCGTCAAGGCGGTCTGGCGACTCCGGGACAGCCAGTAGCGTGTATCCGCCTGCCGGCGTGGCTCTTAAGGACCCGCTCACTCCGATCTCAGCATGCCTTCGGGAGGCTGTGTCGAGACTGCGTCATGCCGAGCGCCCAACCGACACACCCAACCGGGTCACCCGCGTCCCAGCATGACCCGACCGGAGCACCTGCCCCTGTCGTACCGCGCTGGGAATGGCGCTTGATCGCGCGAAGTCTTCCGATCGATCCCGCCCGCCTGGCGCTCGATCCCGAGTCGCCGTCCGCTGGCGGGGAGACCTACCTCCTCTCGGCACTCACTCCGCACAACGTCAAGATTCGCAAGCAGCTGTTGGAGATCAAATGGCTCGAGCGCCGAGCCGTAGGTGGACTGGAGCTGTGGCGGCCCACGGCGCACTCGCCATTTCCACTCGACGACGCGGCCCGGAGTGCCCTGTGGAACGCGTGGGGGATCGCGCCCCAGCCCACCGGAGCCACGGAGAGCCTCGATGCGCTGCTGCGGGATGTCGTGGGGAAGAACGATGCCCTGCGGCGCGTCGATCTCGTCAAGCGGCGCACCCGGCTCTCTCTGGCGGGATGCGCCGGCGAGCTGGTTGAGCTCGAGATCGGTGCAGAGCGCCGGGTGAGCATCGCCTTCGAGGATGCCGACCCACGCGCGGTGCGCGCCGCGGTCGCTGCCGCGGGTCTCGAGGGATACCCGAATCTCAATTACCCCGCAGCCCTGAAGGACATCGTGGGGCTGCCCAGCATCTCCATGGCTGCATCGGAAGGAGTACGATGATGTTCCGTTCATATCTGCTGCGCGGCATCGCCACGTTCGGCGCCATCGCGTGTGTCGCGACGAGCGTCAGCGCTCAGCAACCGCCCCGCCCCGTGCCACTCCCAGGGATGTACGACGGCGGCTACCTCGTCTTCCAGAGCGCCGACAGCGCGTTCAAGTACTGGCTCGACGCCCGCGCCCAGGTCGACGCCGCCGACTACCTCGGCGCTACGAACTCCATGGCCACCGGCGTCATTCTCCGGCGGGTCC
>DASSIL010000217.1:0-35509 GCA_035691925.1 Gemmatimonadales bacterium | reverse complement strand
ATCCTGGTCGACCGCACCGACGTGCAGAGCCTGGGGTTGCAGTACGACCTCGGCTCGCCGACCCAGTTCTTCAACAAGCTCGTGGCGCGCCTCGATTCCACCGGCAAACCGTTCAGCCCCGATCAGACGATCGTCGACCTCGGCGGCAACTCGTTGTCCGCGATCGGCAACGCCGATCAGCAGATCATCAATCCGGCGCTGAAACTGATTTTCTCCACGGCGCTCGGCAACTTCACGCTGACCACGTTCGTGCAGGCGCTGCAGAGCGTCGACCTTGCCGACGTGCAGGCCGAGCCCTCGGTAACCACGCTCGACAACCGGCCCGCCGAGGTGCTGGTCGGCGATCGCGTGCCGATCCGCATCATCGACGTGTCGTCGCAGCAGACGGGCGCTCCCGGTTCGCAGGTGCCGCGCGCGACCGTGAGCTTCCAGCAGACCGGTATCAACCTGAAGGTCACGCCGCACGTGACGGCGAACCGGCAGATTCTGATGCAGCTCCACGCCGAGCGCTCGGCCGTCAAGCCGGCGTCGGTGGACATCGGGTTCACCTTCCAGACCCAGCAGGCGGATGCGCAGGTGCTGGTGAACGACGGCGAGACCATCGTCATGGGTGGCCTCACCGAGACCGACCTGACGCTCACCAAGACCGGGATCCCCTTCCTCGTCGATCTGCCGATCGTGGGCCGGCTGTTCGGCTTCACGTCCCAGACCGAGGAGCGGCGCGATCTGATCATCCTCATCACGCCGCACATCGTGGACGATCTCGCGGTGCCGACCAGCCGCAGCAACTAGTCAGGAGCGGATATGCGCGCAGCACGCGTCAGGGCGATCGTGGGTTTGCTGACCGCCAGCGGAGCGGTGTTTGCTTGTGAGTCGAACCGCAACGTCGGCAGCGTCGGACGGGACACCACCCTCCCGACGATCACGCTGACTCCGGTGGCGAGCGATACGCAGAACGTCACGACGGGCCTGCAGTTCACCGTCAACGCGAGCGACAACCTCACCCTCTCGCTCATCCGCCTCACCTATACGGGCGGCTACGTCGCGGGCCCCGTGGACAGCACGATCCCCATCGGCACGCCCACCGTGAATTTCCAGCGCACCATCACGTTCCCGGCGAATACCACGGTCGGCGGCAACGTCCGCATCGTCGGCCGGGCCGTCGACGGCGCCGGCAATTTCTCCGAAGACACGCTGCAGATCTTCATGATCAATGTGCAGGCGCTGAACATCCTCATCGTGCAGCCGGTGAACGGCGCGCTGGCGTCGACGGGCAACAACCTGCCCATCCAGGTCATCGCGTTCCACCAGGGCGGCATCCGCAAGATCGGCTTCCTGTCCTCGCCCCCCGGCTCGGTCACCAACCCGACGGGGACGGACTCGGTGTCGTACACGGCGCCGTTCCCCGACTCGGTCAACTATTACGACACGGTCACGGTCGCCGCGACCACCGGGACGATCACGCTGACGGGGTTCGCGGAGGACTCCGGCGGGCGCCGTGGCACGAGCAGCCCGGTGACCGTCACGTTGCAGACCGCCGCCACCGACAATACGCCGCCGTCCGTGTCGGACGCCGTGGGCACGCGGGTCGAAGTGAGCGACAGCGTGATCGTGCACGCCACCGACCCGAGCGCCATCACCTGGATCGGACTGCGCGTCCAGTCGCTCGGCGGCGCCACGCTCGTGTTCGATACGATCGACGTCTCGGCCGGCAAGCTCACCGACGTCACCCGCGCGATACCGCTCGGGCTCGCCGCCATCGTGACCACGTTCCCGACGAGCGTCATCATCCAGGGCTACGCCTGCGACGGCGCAACGGCGCGCAATTGCGCCTTCTCGCAGCAGGGCGCCGTGCCGCTGGCTCCCGACAAGGCCGATACCGCGGCGGTCGTGGCCGGGGTCACGCGTCCGTTGCCGGCCGGCGGCAGCATCGCCGACGCGATCTTCGACGCCAACGACAGCACGCTCTTCCTGACCAACCCGACGTTGTCGCGCGTCGAGATCTTCCAGGTCGCCAACACCTCCTTCGTGGCGGGCGGCATTCCCACCGCCGGCCCGCAACCGTGGGGCATCGCGCTGTGGCCGCGCGACACCGTAGGCAACTACGGCGACACCATCGTCGTCGCGAACTCCGGCGGCACCGAGTTGTCGATCATCGATGTCCGCCCGGGCGCCCGGCGTCTCGTCTGGCGGCAGGATCTGCCGAACTACCTGATCGAGACCTACAAGGTGCTCCAGTTGAACGGCGGCTTCCGCCGCGAGATCATCGTGTATGACGTGTCCGACCGGCCGCAGTACGTGGCGACGGTGTGCCGCGCGGCCGGAGGCACCGCCTGCGCGACGGACTCCATCTTTGCCGTGTACTCCACGACGCCCACGCAGAGCAGCTCGTCGCCGTTCAGCGGCCGGGCGACGCTGCGCATGGAGAAGCTCAAGAACACGCAGGACACGACCCAGCTGTTCGGCCACTTCTTCTGGGAGATCGGCACCACGCCGGTCGGTTCGGGAACCGACACCCTGCGGATCGAGCTGCGTCGCGGCTTGCCGTACAATCAGACCAAGACGATCCTCTCGGCGTGCGCCGGGGTGAACGTGCTGCTCAATACGTTCGGACTGGGCGATTCGACGTTCGCCCGGAACTCGGGCAACTTCACGCACGCGTTCATCGGCGAAGGCGGCATCCAGGCGCAGTTCGCCCGCGTCTTCGCCTACTCCGCCAAGCAGCAGCTGGTCCACGATGTGGCGCAACCTCCCTGCAACACCGGCGGCGGCACGGCGGACACCGGGCTCGTGGACGTGGATTTCGGCATGTCGCCGGGAGTGGACGTCAGCGACTTCATCAGCAACACCGGCGTCAAGGTTTCGTCGATCGCGACGAACTTCAACGGCGAGACCAACGTCGTCCGTGCCGACTCGATCTACTTCCTCGACGAGGGGCTGCGCTTGAAGGGCGCGTCGGTGGCTCCGATCGGGGCGCCGGGCATGGACATGAACTACAATCACAGCTTCGCGGCGGGGCAGCCCGGCACGCCGACGTTCGGCGGCGCCGGCAATCCCAACAACCGCATTCTCTTTGCGGCGCGGCCCGACGCGAACATCGACATCTTCGACACCTTCTTCTACGGGGTCGTAGGCTCGATTCCGATCCGCGATCCGATCATCGGGCCGCTGCGCGTCGCGCGCGACGCCGCCGGCAACCAGCTGCTCTTCGGCATCACGGCGCGAGGGCTCGTCATGGTGCGGCTGGCGACGGTCGTCAATCCGTTCCCGAGCCCCGGGACGCTCCGCACCCGGTGAGCGGCGTCTCCCTCCCGGTCCACCCCGGCACGAGCCCGACCCAAAAGTCGGGCTCGCGTGCTATTGTCCGGTGTATGCGCGCGGGGCGTTGGCGGTGACCGTCCGGTTCACCACGGCGGGCGAGAGCCACGGCCGGGGGCTCGTCGGCGTGCTGGAGGGCATGCCGGCCGGGCTGCCGCTCGACGCCGCGACCGTCAACGCCGACCTGAAGCGCCGCATGGCGGGGTACGGCCGCGGGGCGCGCATGAAGATCGAGGCCGACGAGATCGAGTGGCTGGCGGGCGTGCGTGCCGGCGAGACGATCGGCGCCCCGATCGCGATGCTCGTCTGGAATCGCGACTGGACCCACTGGCAGGACGTGATGGCGCCCGAGGCCCAGACGCCGGGAGAGGAGCGGCGTCGCCGCGTCACCCGGCCGCGCCCCGGCCACGCCGATCTCACGGGCGCCCTCAAGTTCGACCGTGCCGACGCGCGCGATATCCTCGAGCGCGCGAGCGCCAGAGAGACGGCGGTGCGGGTCGCCTGCGGCGCCGTGTGCCGAGCCCTGCTGGGCCAGCTTGGCGTCGAGATCGGCTCGCATGTCGTGGAGCTGGGCGGGATCGTGGCGAATCCCCGGGCCCCCCTCCCGTCGCCGCTCAACGCGGCGGCGGATCAGAGTCCGGTGCGCTGCCTCGATCCCGACGCCGAGCGCGAGATCATCGCCCGCATCGACGCGGCCAAAGCGGCAGGCGACACGCTGGGAGGCGTGGTCGAAGTCGTCGCCATCGGCCTCCCGGTGGGGCTGGGATCCCACGCCTCCTGGGATACGAAGCTGGACGGCCGTCTCGCGCAGGCGATCATGTCGATTCCCGCCGTGAAGGCGGTGGGGCTCGGGCTCGGGTTCGAGGCGGCACGCCGCAAGGGCAGCGAGGTGCACGACGAGATTCTTCCGGGGTTCGCCCGCGCGACGAACCGCGCCGGCGGCACCGAAGGGGGAATGTCGACCGGCGAGCCGCTGGTCGTGCGGGCGGCGATGAAACCGATCTCGACGTTGATGTCGCCGCTCGCGACGGTGGACCTGGCTTCCGGCGCCGTCGCCCAGGCGCAGTCGGAGCGGTCGGACGTGACGGCGGTGCCGGCGATGGGAGTCATTGCGGAAGCGATGACGGCGTTCGTGCTGGCGCAGGCCGTCATGGAGAAATTCGGTGGCGATTCACTGGGGGAGCTGAAGCGCAACGTCGATGGCTATCTTGCGCAGCTACGCGCGCGCATGCCGCGAGGAGCGGCTTCATGATCCGACACGTCGTGCTGATCGGCCTGCCCGGCTCGGGCAAGACCACAGTCGGCAAGATGGTCGCCGACGCCCTGAAGGCTCCGTTCCTGGACATCGACGCCACCGTCGCGCGGAAGGAAGGGCGGCCCATCTCCATGATCTTCGCCGAGAAGGGCGAGGCGGTGTTCCGCGAGCTGGAGCGTGCCGAGATGGAAGCGGCGCTGGCGGGGGCGCCGGCGGTCATCGCGCCCGGCGGGGGCTGGGCGGCGCAGCCAGGCGCGCTGGATTCGGTGCAACAGCGGGGGCTCCTGGTGTATCTCAAGACGCGCCCCGACACCGCGGCGACGCGGGCGGCGCCGCAGGGGAACCGCCCGATGTTGATGGGAGAGGACCCCGCGTCGCAGATGCGGCAGCTCCTCCAGGAGCGGGAGCCGTTCTATGTCATGGCGGACGCGACAGTTGAGACGGATCGCAAGGCGCCCGCCAAAGTGGTTGAGGAGATCGTACGACTTGCGCGGACCAGGGCAGGATGGTAGACATGCCTCCTCCTTGCCGCTTGACGAAAGGTTGATCGGTGGCTGGTAAGAAGAAGCCGGTGACGCACGAAACGGCGGAGCAGCCGAAACGCACCCGTACCAGGAAGGCCGCCGCGCCGGCTCCCGACGAGCCGGTGTCGGACGACGGCGCCGAGGAGTCGTCTGCTCCCGGTGGCTCGCTGGTGATCGTCGAATCGCCCACCAAGGCGAAGACCATCGGCAAGTATCTGGGGCGCGGCTACACGGTGAAGGCGACGGTGGGGCATATCCGCGATCTGCCGCCCCGCAAGCTCGGCGTGGATGTCGAGAACGGCTTCACTCCCGAATACGTCACCATCAAGGAAAAGGCCAAGACGTTGGCCGAGATCAAGCGCGCGGCGAAGGGCGCCGAGCGCGTGCTGCTCGCCACCGATCCCGACCGCGAGGGCGAGGCCATCGCCTGGCACGTCGCCTCGCAGCTCGGCAACGGCGGCAAGGTGCGCCGCGTGCTGTTCCACGAGATCACGAAGGACGCCGTCTCCCACGCCATCGCGAACCCGCTGGAGATCGATCAGAAGAAGGTCGACGCGCAGCAGGCGCGTCGCATCCTCGATCGCCTGGTCGGCTATAAGGCGAGCCCCCTCCTGTGGAAGAGCATCAAGTCAGGGCTGTCGGCGGGACGCGTCCAGACGGTGGCGCTGCGGCTGATCTGCGAGCGGGAAGAAGAAATCCGCCGCTTCGTTCCGCAAGAGTACTGGACGATTGAAGCCGAGCTGGAAAAGGACGGCCAGGGATTCCAGGCGCGGTTGCACAAGCTGGACGGGCACAAGCCCGAGATCAAGACCGAGGCGGCCGCCCGCGAGATCGTCGACGCCGCCGCGCAGCTCCCTTTCGTCGTCACCGATGTCACGAAAAAGGAGCGGCGCCGCAATCCGCCCGCCCCCTTCATTACCAGCACCCTGCAGCAGGAAGCCGCCAAGCAGCTCGGGTTTTCACCCAAGCGGACGATGCGAGCGGCGCAGGCGCTGTACGAAGGCATCGAGATCGGCGCAGAGGGGCCCGTCGGCCTCATCACCTACATGCGCACCGACTCGGTGCGCGTCGCCGACTCGGCGATCGCCCAGGCGCGCGAGTTCATCTCCGCCAACTATGACGCCAAGTACCTCCCCGCGGCGCCCAACGCGCACGTGGGGAAGAAGGGCGCCTCGCGGGTGCAGGACGCCCACGAAGCGATCCGCCCGACCGACGTCGCCCACCGGCCGGAGGCGATGAAGCCGCACCTCGAGTCCGACCTGTTCAAAGTCTATCAGCTCATCTGGCGGCGCTTCGTCGCATCCCAGATGACGCCGGAGCTGTACGAGCTGACGACGGTGGACTTCGACCTGGGCCGCTTCCTCTTCCGGGCGACGGGCTCCGTCGTGTTGTTTGACGGCTACCGCGTCCTGTTCCACGAGGGCCATGAGGTCGAGGATGCCAAGAGCGGCGACGACTTCGGCCCGATTCCGCCGCTCGACAAGGGCGACCGCCCCACGCTGCGCCAGATCGTGCCCTCCCAGCACTTCACCGAGCCGCCGCCGCGCTACAGCCAGGCGAGCCTCGTGAAGGCGCTGGAAGAAAAGGGCATCGGCCGGCCGTCCACGTACGCGGCAATCATCGGCACGCTGCAGAACCGCTGGTACGCGACCACCAAGGAACGGCGCTTCTCCCCCACGTCGCTCGGCGAAAAAGTGTGGAAGGTGATGCGGCGCTGCTTCCCCGACACCTTCGAGGTCGGCTTCACCGCCCAGATGGAGACCGAGCTCGACAAGGTCGAGGAAGGCGATCTCGGCTGGCAGCACGTACTGGGCGACTTCTGGGGACCGTTCAACACGCAGCTGGCGAGCGTGGACATCGACGCCATCCTGCGCGACGTGCACGACCTCTCCAAGCTGCACGAGGAGCGCTGCCCCACCTGCGGCTCGCCGCTCGAAGTGCGCAGCGGGCGTTTCGGGCCGTTCATCGCCTGCACCCGCTACCCCGACGAGTGCCGCTTCACCAAGCCGATCGGCCGCGACAAGATCCCCGACAAGCCGTCGGACGAGATCTGCAAGGAGTGCGGTGCGCCGATGGTGATCAAGACCGGCCGCTTCGGCGAATTCCTCGCCTGCACCCGCTTCCCCCAGTGCAAGCACACGCGGCCCGTGCCGCTCGGCATCACCTGTCCCAAGTGCGGGCAGGGCGACATCGCGGAGCGGCGCACGCGCAAGGGACGCAATTTCTTCGGCTGCACCCGCTATCCCGACTGCGACTTCTCGGTGTGGAACCGGCCCGTCCCGGTGGCCTGCCCGAATTGCGGATTCGTGGGGATGGAAGAGAAGCAGTCCAAGACGATGGGAGCCTCGCGCAAGTGCCTCAAGTGCGGACACGAAGTGACGGTGGACACCGTGGAGGCGAGCGGACCGGCGGAACCGGACGCGGCCTGAGGACCACCGTCGTCGGAGGCGGCCTCGCCGGATGCGAGGCAGCCTGGGCGCTCGCCGCGCGCGGCGTGGCGGTGACGCTGCACGAAATGCGTCCCCTCACTCACACGCCGGCGCACCAGACAGACTACCTCGCCGAGCTGGTCTGCAGCAATTCCTTCAAGTCGGTGGAGACGGGCAACGCGCACGGCCTGCTCAAAGCCGAGATGCGCCGCCTCGGCAGCCTGGTGCTGGCGGTGGCCGACGGCGCCCGCGTCCCCGGCGGCTCGGCGCTGGCAGTCGACCGCACGGCGTTCGCCCGCGGCATGCAGGAGCGCGTGGCCGCTCATCCTCTGATCACGATCGTACGCGGTGAGGTGACGGAGCTGCCCGAGGCAGGGATCGTCGCGACGGGGCCGCTCACCTCCGATCGTCTCGCCGCGGCGATCGCCCGGCGACTCGGCTCCCGTGCGCTCGCGTTTTTCGACGCCATCGCGCCGATCGTCGCCGACGACTCCCTCGACCACGGCGTGCTGTTCCGTGCCTCACGCTACGGCAAAGGGGACGGCGACGACTACTTGAACGCTCCCCTCGATGAGACGCAGTACGACGCCTTCGTTCAGGCGTTGGTCCAGGCCGATCAATACGAGCCGCCGCACGAATTCGACAAGACACCCTACTTCGAGGGCTGCCTCCCGGTGGAAGAGATGGCGCGCCGCGGTCGGGACACACTGCGCTTCGGTCCCATGAAGTCCGTGGGGCTGGTGGATCCGCGCACGGGGCGGCAGCCATTCGCGGTCGTCCAGCTCAGGCGCGAGGACCGCGTCGGCCAGATGTGGAACCTCGTCGGCTTCCAGACGCGGCTGCGCACCGGCGAACAGCGCCGCGTCTTTCCGCTGATTCCCGGACTCGAGCGTGCCGAGTTCCTGCGCATGGGGAGCATTCACCGGAATTCCTACGTCAACGCTCCCGCGACGCTGTCGCCTCACCTCGCGGTGAAAGACAACCCGGTGCTGGTGTTCGCGGGGCAGATCACCGGCGTCGAGGGGTACACCGAGTCGGCGGCGTCAGGCCTGCTCGCCGGGATCAACCTGGCGCGCCTCCTGGCCGGTGAGCAGGCGGCCGTGCCGCCACCAACGACGATGCTCGGCGCGCTGTACCACTACCTCGCGGCGTGCGATCCGGCGCGATTTCAGCCGATGAACGCCAACTTCGGACTGCTCGAGCCGCTCGATCCCCCGGTGCGCGACAAGACGCGTCGCAAGGAGCACCTGGTGGAGCGGGCCCTCAGGGACTGTGACGCGTTTGCGTCTACCATCGGCGCGCTGGTGGCCGCGTGACGGCCGCGGCCGCGCTGATCGACGAATTTGTCGCGTTCCTCGACAAGGAGCGCAACGATTCCCCCCACACCGTGCAGGGGTACGCGCGCGATGTGCGGGACTTCGCCGCCTTCTGCGACCGATACTACGGTGCGCGGTGGAACTTCGAGCAGGTCGACCGCCTCGCGATTCGCGGCTGGCTCGGCAGCATGGACGAGCGCGGCCTGGCGCGCCGCAGCGTTGCCCGCGCGCTCTCGGCGTTGCGCACGTTCTACCGGTTCTTGGGTGCGACGCGCGGAGTCGCGGTGAACCCCGCACGCGCGGCACGCACCCCGAAGCTCGAACGGCGGCTGCCCAGCTTCCTCGATCGGGCCGAAACCGATCTTCTCTTCACCGCGGCGGAACGGCGCGCCGCCGAAGGTGGGTTCCTGCAGACGCGCGACTGGGCGATGCTCGAGTTGTTCTACGCCACCGGGATGCGCCTCGCCGAGCTCGCGGGATTGTCCGAAGGCGACGTCGATCTCGTCTCCGACCAGGTGAAAGTGCGCGGCAAAGGGAAGAAGGAGCGCTTGCTGCCGGTGGGCGGTCATGCCGCACGAGCGCTGCGCGCGTACCTGCGACAGCGCGAGGGGATGGGAACCGGGGACCGCCGTGCCCTGTTCCTGAACGCGCGGGGCGGGCGGATCACACCGCGCGGCGTGCAGTTGGCCGTGCGCGGGCTGCTCGACCGGCTGCCGCGGGGACGCGAGCTGCACGTGCACTCCCTGCGCCATTCGTTCGCGAGCCACCTGCTCGATGCCGGGGCCGACCTCAGAGCAGTGCAGGAATTACTGGGGCACGCGTCGCTCAGTACCACGCAGGTGTATACTCATACGTCGGTCGAGCGGCTCAAACAGGTCTATCAGCAGGCGCATCCGAGAGCATAACGCGACGCGACGACCCCCGATGCCACGAGACAAGGTGATTCCGACATTTCACGCCACCACCGTTCTGTGCGTGCGCAAAGACGGCAAGGTCGCGATGGGCGGCGACGGTCAGGTGACGGTAGGCGACACCGTGATGAAGGCCAATGCGCAGAAGGTGCGCGCCCTGAAAGGGGGGCGCATCCTGGCGGGGTTCGCCGGCGCCGCCGCCGATGCGTTCACGCTGTTCGAGAAATTCGAGGAGAAGCTGGAGCGCTATCCCGGCAACCTGCCGCGCGCCGCGGTGGAGCTGGCCAAGGACTGGCGCTCCGACCGCGTGCTGCGCCGGCTCGAGGCGCTGCTCGCCGTCGCCGACAAGGAGCACGGCTATGTGCTCTCCGGGACGGGTGAGTTGATCGAGCCCGACGACGGCATCCTCGCGATCGGCTCGGGCGGCAGCTACGCTCTCGCCGCAGCGCGGGCCCTCCTGGTCATGTCGAACCAGTCGCCCAAAGAGATCGTGCAGCGCTCGCTCGAAATCGCGGCCGAGATCTGCATCTACACGAATGCCCACATCTCGATTCTCGAGTTGTCCTGATGGCGACTCCCACCTCAAGTTCTCCGCCTGCCGACGAGTCGCTGCCCTCGGGGCAGCCGGTCATCGAGTCGGAGCCGCTTCCCTGGCTCGAGGAGCTGCCGCCGCGCAAGATCGTGTCGGAGCTGGATCGCTACATCGTGGGACAGGACGAAGCGAAAAAGGCGGTGGCGATCGCGATCCGCAACCGCTGGCGCCGCTCCCAGGCGCCCGAGGATATCCGCGACGAGATCCTCCCGAACAACATCATCATGATCGGGCCCACGGGCGTGGGCAAGACGGAGATCGCGCGCCGCATCGCCCGGCTTGCCGGCGCGCCGTTCCTCAAGGTCGAGGCGTCGAAGTTCACCGAGGTGGGCTACGTCGGCCGTGACGTCGAGTCGATGGTGCGCGAGCTGGTCGACGTATCGATCAACATGGTCCGTTCGGAGCGCGAGGACGAGCTCTACCCCCAGGCCGAGGCCCGCGCCGAGGACCGGCTGCTCGACATCCTGCTTCCTGCGCCACCGGCACCGCCGGCCGCCCGGCCGCCGGATCGCCCCGAAGAGAGCGGGGGCAGCGCGCGTCCGCTCTTCGTCGTCTCTTCCAAGGGTGACGTCACTCCCAAGACGGCCGACGCCGACGTCGAGAGCCAGGAGCGGCGCCGCCGCACGCGCGAAAAGCTGCGCGCGCAGCTGAAGGAAGGAAAGCTCGAGGAGCGCGACGTCGAGATCGAGGTGCAGCAGCAGAGCTACCCGATGCTCGAGTGGATGCAGCCGCCCCAGGGCATGGAAGGGCAGGACATCAACTTCTCCGAGATGCTGCAGGAGATGCTCCCCAAGCGGAAGAAACGCCGCACCGTGCACTTGCACGAGGCGCGCCGCATCCTGATCGACGAGGAGCTGAAGAAGCTGGTCGACATGGACGACGTCGTGAACGAGGCGCTCGACCGTGTCGAGAACCACGGGATCATCTTCATCGACGAGATCGACAAGATCTCGGGCGAGCGCAACACCGCGGGCCCCGATGTCTCGCGCGAGGGGGTGCAGCGCGACCTCTTGCCGATCGTCGAAGGCTCGACCGTCCAGACGCGCTATGGCTACGTCCGCACCGACCACGTGCTGTTCATCGCCGCCGGCGCGTTCCACGTCTCCAAGCCCTCGGACCTGATCCCCGAGCTGCAGGGGCGCTTCCCGATCCGCGTCGAGCTGTCCCCGTTGGGCGAGGCGGACTTCATCCGCATCATGACGGAGCCCGAGAACGCGCTCACCAAGCAGTACGCCGCGCTCTGCCAGGTGGAGGGGGCGACCCTGACCTTCACCGCGGACGGCGTGGCGGAGATCGCGCGCATCGCCGCCAAGGTCAACGACCGCATGGAGAACATCGGGGCGCGCCGGTTGCACACCGTGATGAGCACCCTGCTCGAGAACATCCTGTTCGAGCTCCCCGACTATCCCACCAAGCAGATCGTCTTCGATGCCCAGGCGGTGCGGACACGGCTCGAGAAGATCGTGGACGACGAGGATCTACGGCGCTACATCCTGTGACAGGAGGTGGGCAGCGGCCCGTCCGCTTCGAGCACGCCGTCACCGTCTCTCCTGCCGACATCGACGAGCTGGGTCACGTCAACAACGTCGTCTACCTGCGCTGGGTGCAGGAGGCCGCCACGGCGCACTGGCGCGCCGCCGCGCCGGCGCAGATCCAGGCCGAGGTCGTGTGGGTCGTGCTCCGCCACGAGATCGACTACCGCCAGGCGGCGCGCCCCGGCGACCGCGTGATCGCCACGACCTGGGTGGGCGACGCGACGGGGACGCGCTTCGAGCGCTTCGTGCAGTTCACGCGCGCGCCGGACGGTGCAGTCCTGGCCGACGTGCGCAGCGTCTGGTGTCCCATCAACGCAGCCACCGGCCGGCCGCGCCGCATCGACCCCGCGCTGCACGACTACTTCATGGAATCGCCCTCGGCTTGACTCTCCTCCACCGCCGTAGGTAAAGTGTGCAGGCGGTTACTGTCATTTTGACCTACCTCGGGAAGCCATGCAGAAACGGGACTTTCTAGCCGTCAACGACTTCACCCGCGACGAGATTGGCCGGCTCTTCGACCTGGCCGACCGGATGAAGCGTCGCACTTACCGCGAGACCCCCCTCGCCGGGAAGACGCTGGCGATGATCTTCGCCAAGTCGAGCACCCGGACCCGGGTGTCGTTCGAGGCCGGCACCTTCCAGCTCGGCGGCCAGGCGCTGTTCCTGTCGTCGCGCGACATCCAGATCGGACGCGGCGAGCCGATTCCCGACACCGCCCGCGTCCTGTCGCGGTACGTGCACGGCATCATGATTCGCACCTTCGATCACGGCGAGGTGGAAGAGCTGGCGCGCTGCGCCACGATCCCCGTGATCAACGGCCTCACCGATCTGTCGCACCCCTGCCAGGTCCTCGCCGATCTGTTCACCGTGCGGGAAGCGCTCGGTGGGTGGGAGGGGAAGCGCATCGCCTGGATCGGCGACGGCAACAACATGGCGAACAGCTGGCTCGAGGCGGCGGAGGTGCTTGGCTTCGAGCTGCGCCTCGCCTGTCCCGAGGGGTACGAGCCGAACCGCGAGAAATTCGAGCGCGCCGCGGCGCGGGCGCAGGTGGTCGTGACCGAGGTGCCCGAAGAAGCGGTGGAAGGCGCGCACGTGGTGAACACCGATGTCTGGGCCTCGATGGGACAGGAGACGGAGGCCGAGGCCCGCCGTAATGCCTTCAAGGGCTATACGGTGGATGCCGATCTGATGAAGCTCGCCGATCCCAAAGCGATTTTCCTGCACTGCCTCCCCGCCCATCGCGGCGAGGAGGTATCCAACGACGTCATCGAAGGCAAGCAGTCGCGTGTCTGGGACGAAGCCGAGAACCGGCTGCACGTCCAGAAGGCGCTGCTCGCCACTCTGATGGGCTGACGACCATGACCGATACCGGCACCGCCCTCAAGCACACCCCGCTGCACGACGTCCATGTCGCGCTCGGGGCGAAGATGGTCCCCTACGCCGGCTTCGAAATGCCGGTGACCTATCCCGCGGGAATCACCGCCGAGCACAAGGCGGTGCGTGAGCGTGCCGGGATCTTCGACGTCTCGCACATGGGCGAGTTCGAGGTCACGGGACCGGACCGCAACGCCTTCGTGCAGCGCATCACCTGCAACGACGTCTCGGCCTTGAAGCCGGGGCAGGCTCATTACTCGGGGATCCTCACCGAGCAGGGGACGTTCGTCGACGACTGCGTGGTGTACCGCTTCGACGACAAGGTGATGCTCGTCGTCAACGCCGCCAACATCAAGAAGGACTGGGACCACATCGTCGGCCTGAAGGGCGGCGCCAACGTCCGGCTGCGCGATATCTCCGATGAAACGGCGCTGCTCGCCGTCCAGGGACCGGCCGCCGCCGGGATTCTGTCGGGGATCACCAACCTCAAGGTGCCCGACATCCTCTACTATCACTTCGCGCGCGGCACGATTGCCGGCGCGCAGTGCTTCGTGTCGCGTACCGGGTACACCGGCGAGGACGGCTTCGAGCTGTACTGCCGCGCCGCCGACGCGACGAAGCTGTGGGCGGCGATCACCGGGCGCGGCGCCGAGCCGTGCGGCCTCGGCGCGCGCGACACCCTGCGGTTGGAAGCAGGGATGCCGCTGTACGGCAACGACATCGACGACACCACCACGCCCTACGAGGCGGGCCTCGGCTTCATCGTCAAGCTCGACAAGGACGCGCCCTTCACCGGCCAGGCGACGCTGAAGCGCCAGAAACTCGAGGGCGTGCCGCGCCGCCTCGTGGGGTTTCACGTCACCGCGCCGAAGCTCGTCGCGCGCCATGGGTTCACCGTGTCGCTCGGCGGGAAGCCGGTCGATATCGTGCGCAGCGGCACGATCACGCCGACCGTCGGCGCGGCGATCGGCACCACGTACCTGCCGCGCGCCCAGGCGCAGCCAGGAACGAAGATCGAGATCGACGTGCGCGGCCGCCCGGCGCCGGCCGAGGTCGTGAAGATGCCCTTCATTCCACACCGGACGAAACGCTGAGCCAGGAGCCGGCGCGTGCGCATCGGCATCCTCACCATCTCCGACCTCGGCGCGCAGGGACGCCGCGCCGACACCTCCGGTGATGCCATCGTAAGTTGGTCTGCTGCAAATAGTTACGAGATCGTCGTCCGCAGTACCGTGCCCGACGAAGCGGGCCAGGTCGCCGGCAAGCTGGCGCGCTGGGCCGACTCGGGTGAGGTCGACGTCATCCTCACGACCGGCGGAACCGGTCTCTCGCCGCGCGACATCACCCCCGAGGCGACGACCACCGTGCTCGACCGCCACGCCCCCGGAATCGCCGAAGCGCTGCGCGCCCGGAGCGCGCCGCGCTTCCCGCGTGCCTGGCTGTCGCGCGGCGTCGCGGGAACGCGGGGCAGGACCCTGATCGTCAACCTCCCCGGCTCGCACAGCGGAGTAAAGGACGGGTTGGCGGTCCTCGATGACCTTCTCACCCACGCCGTGGCGCTGGTGCGCGGCGAGCCGACGGACCACAGCTGATGGCTGACGGCTGATGGCTGATCGCTCTCATGCCTGACCGCGTCCTCGTCACCACCGACGACCTCGAGCACGCCGTGCGCATCAACGCCGAGCTGGAAGGGGCGGGGTACGCCACGGCGATGGTCACGTCGTTCGACGACGTACGCGACGCGCTGTCGGGTCCCGAGCCCGATTGTCTCGTCGTGACCGGCGCGCTGCACGAGCCGGCCACGGCCCGCCTCCTCGCGGCCGCGCGCGATCGCTCGATCTCCAGCCTCGGCGTCGTCGAGGCCACCGAGCCCGATCCCAAGGAGCTGGCGGGGGAGATCGGCCTCACCGCCTATCTCGAGAAGCCTGCCGACCCCGCCGAAGTAGCGCTGGTGGTGCGACGGCTGATCGACCGGCGGCGGCTGCAGCAGCGCACCGGCATCATCGGCGAGTCGCCGGCGATCCAGGAAGTGCTCGTGAAGATCGAGCAGATGGCGCCGGTCACGTCGACGGTGCTGATCGAGGGCGAATCGGGGACCGGCAAGGAGTTGGTGGCGCACGCGATCCACGACCTCTCGCCGCGTCGCGAGCGGCCGTTCATCGCCGTGAACTGCGCCGCGCTCCCCGAGACACTGCTCGAGAGCGAGCTGTTCGGCCACGAAAAGGGGGCGTTCACCGGCGCCGCCGAGCGACGCCTCGGGCGCTTCGAGCTGGCCGATGGCGGCACCATCCTGCTCGACGAAGTGGGCGAGATCCCGAGGGCGACGCAGGTGAAGCTGCTGCGGGTGCTCGAGGACCGCTCGTTTTTCCGGGTGGGCGGCACGCAGCCGATCCGGGTCGACGTGCGTGTCCTCGCCGCCACCAACCGGCCCCTGAAGGACGCGGTGGCCCTCGGCGAATTCCGCGACGATCTGTATTACCGGCTCAACGTCCTCAACATCTATTTGCCGCCGCTGCGGCAGCGCAAGCCGGATATCCCGATCCTGGTGCGCCGCTTCATCGCCGAGTTCGCCAGGGCGCACGACCGGCACTTCGCGGGGATCACCCCCGAGGCGCTGCAGATCATCGTCGACGCCGAATGGCCCGGCAATGTACGCCAGCTGCGCAACCTCATCGAGTCGATGGTGGTGCTGGCGCCGCAAGGGGAGATTCGCGCTTCGGATATCCCGGAAGACATCCGCGATCGCGGCCGCGGCCTGCCGGTGCGGGTGCTCGGCCCCACGCGCGACGTCGCCGGCAAGGAGCTGGAGTTCATCTTCCGGAGCCTCGTGGAGCTGAAGCTGCAGGTCGAAGAGCTGCGGCGCCGCCTCGACGATCGGCCCGCCGCGCGCCGCGTCGAGGTGATCGAGGTCGACCCCCACGGCACGCCGCTCGCCGCCGTGGCGCCGCCCGAGCCCGCGGCCGAGGAGGCGGTGCTCTACCGGCCGGGGATGTCGATGGCCGACGTGGAGCGCGCGGCAATCGAAGCAGCGTTGAAGGAGACGCACGGCAACCGCCGCAAAGCCGCCGAAGTGCTCGGCATCGGCGAGCGCACGCTCTACCGGAAGATCAAGCAGTACGCGATTGCCTGATCCCGTGGAGTATCGCATCGAGCCCGATCTGTGCGTCGCCTGCCTGGCGTGCGTACGCGTCTGCCCCTCGGACGCCGTGGCAGTGTCCGCAGAGCGCGTCGCCATCGTCGATGCGGCGTGCACTCGCTGCGGCATCTGCGTCCCGACCTGTCCCCACGAAGCGATTCGCGCCACCGGCAACCTCGACCGCGCCGCGGAGCTCGTGGCCGGCGGGCGGGCGGTGCTCATCCTCAGCGTCGAGGCCATCGCGTACTTCTATCCCGCCACTCAGGAGCAGGTGGTCAACGCTTGCTACGCGGCGGGATTTCACGTCGTGCAGCGCGGCGTGATCGGGGACGAGCTGGTGGCCGAGGAATACCTGAGGCTGTGGGAGGACACGGGGTGGGGGACGCTGATCCGCAGCACCGATCCCGTCATCTGCGACGTCATCCGCGACCGTTATCCCGAGCTGGTGCCGTATCTCGCGCCCGTGGTGAATCCCGTCGCCGCCGAGGCGCGCTACCTGCGCTCGCTGCACGGCGCGGACACACCCGTCGTCTACGCGGGCGTGTCGGACGGTGCGGGGCGCGGCGAGGCGGACGTCGCCCTCACGTTCGACGACCTGGAGCGGCTGTTCGCGCGGCGCGGCGTGCGACTGCACGAGCAGGCGAATTTTTTCTCGCGCATCCCCGAGGAGCGGCGCCGTCACTTCAGCGCCGCCGGCGGGCTCCCCCTCGATCTCCTCACCTCGGAACGCCAAGCGAGCCGCCGCTTCCGGAAGGTGCGGGGGCTGGCCGGTCTCGACGCGATCGCCAAAGCGGTCGCGGTAGACCGGATTGACCTGGGCTTCGTCGACATCCTGCCCTACGAAGGAGGGCTCGACCATCCCCTGATGGGGGCGCGGGGGGAGCTCTTCAAACGGCGCCGGATCGTGGCGGCGAGCGAGCCGCCGCGGGCACCCGAGCCGGTGGTCGATCGCGACGTGGCCGGGCGGGTACAGCTCGGCGCGGTATTCCCGTTGCAGCGGCGCGGGGCCGGGGCGCGCTCCGAGGCGGTCGAGGCCGTGCTCGCCCAGATCGGGCCCGCCCCGAATGGGCGGCCCTGGGACTGCGGCGCCTGCGGCTTTGCGACCTGCCGCGGGTTCGCGCAGGCGGCGGCGCAGGGGCGGACCAGCTTGTCGGCCTGCCCCCCTTACCTGGCTCGCCGCGCCGAGGAGGCGCAGGCGCAGGCGGCGACCGACGCTCTAACGGGGCTCGGGACGCTGCGCCTGCTGCGCGACCGGCTGGCCAACGAGCTGGCCCGGTCCCGGCGCAGCGGGGAGCCGTTCGCGGTGCTGTTCCTGGATGTGGATAACTTCAAGCAGGTTAACGACGGTTTCGGACATGAAGCCGGGAATCTTGTGCTCAAGGGCACAGCTTCGGAGCTTCTGGAAGTGGTTCGTAGTACCGACTTTGCGGCCCGTTACGGCGGCGATGAATTCGTTGTACTATTGGTGCGCACCGGCCGAGATGGCGCACGGCTGGTGGCGGAAAAAGTCCGGACCAGAGTGGAGGAGCTGGGAACGAGCCTCGGGCTGCCGCCCAAGCTCCTGACCGTGAGCATCGGCGTGGCGACGTTCGCGCCGGAAGCAGAACACCATGAAGACGTCCTCGTCGCGGCAGACCGCGCCCTGTATCGCGCCAAGGCTGGCGGCCGCAACCGAGTGGCGATGGGAGAGCGTTGAGCCGTGACGACACCGAGACCGATTCGCGAGACCCCTCACACGCCGTCGGACATCGAACAGGCGGCGCGTGCCTCGCAACCCGTCCCCGATCCCTGGGGCGTGAAGCGTGCCGAGAATCTGATCGCCGGGCTCACGGGCGTCCTGTCCGCCAGCATCGTGGTGACGCCGGCGGGCGAGATCAGCGAGATCCACGTGCTGGCGCAGCCCGATACGCCGCCCAAGCAGGTGGTGCGCAACATCGAGTCGGCGCTGATGGCGCAGCTCGGCGTGAAGGTCGACCATCGCAAGATCAGCGTGGCCCAGACCGCCGACGTGCGGCCGATCGAGCAGCTGCAGGAAGAGGCGATCGCGGTGCGCGCCAAGCGGCGCGTGGTGATCTTCCGCGACCTGACGGTGCGGCCGTCGGAGAAGCTGCAGCGCATCATGGTGCGCGTGCGCCTCGGCTATGGTGACCGCGAGTCGGAGCACGAGATGGAGGGAACGGACACCTACCGCAATCGCGTCGAGACGGCGGCCCGTGCCGCGGCCGCATGCCTCGATGATCTCCTGGCAGATGATTCGATCGCTCTGGAAGGGGCGGCGCTGGTCGATGCCTTCGACCGCCGCTTCGTGCTGGTGGCCGTTCACGGCCTCGGCGGGCGCGAGGCGATGCTGCTCACCGGCACCTGCGAGATCCGGGAGAGTCCCGAGCGCAGCGCGGTGTTCGCAGTCCTGGACGCCACCAACCGGTGGGTCGACGCCAGACGCTAGACGCTGTTGTAGCCGTCGCGGATTGGTTTAGCGTTTTCTGTTTTCATCGCTTACGCTTATGTGATGTGGCTCACAGTCCCTCTGTGCGTCGCGAACTTGCGTATCTAGTCTTTTATCGATATTGTCGCTATCATGACTTCTGTGAAGACTATGAAGTTTCTTGGCACCTTACGGATCGCGCGGCTCTGTCAGGTCACGCCCGCGACGGTGGCCCACTGGATCGACCAGGGCTACCTGAAGGGCCATCGCACCCCGACGGGGCACCGCCGGGTGGATTCGGAAGATCTGGTGGCGTTTTTGCGTGAGCACGCCATGCCCGTCCCACCCGAGCTCGAGAACGAGTTTCCCGAGGTGAAGGACGCGATCGTTGTCGTCGAGGATGACAAGAGTTACGGGAAGCTGTTGCTGCGGGCGATTCAGAACTCGGATACCAAGGCCGACGTCACCCTGGCCGTTACCGGGATGGACGGGTTGATCGAGATCGGCCGGACGAACCCGGCGGTTGTCGTACTCGATTACAGCCTGCCCGACCTGAACGCGGCGGAGGTGGTGGAGCGGTTGCTGGCTCCGGGCCGGCAGCTCGACGCCGAGGTGCTGATCGTGACGGGTGGCGTGGAGGAAGCCGACGTGCTGCGGTTGCAGGGGCTCGGCGTGAAGGAGATCGTCCAGAAGATGGATGGGATCGACGCCGTGGTAGAGGCGATCGGCAAGGCACTCGCGCGCCAGCGCGCGCAGTAGCCCGAACATCTCACGAACTTGCGGGCCGGTAAGAGCCGGCCCACTTCATATCAGATAACTCGAGTACAGGACAAGGGGGCCCCGGTCATCGTTACCTGAGCGGAGTCGAGCGGACAGAAAAACGAGCGAAGCGTCGGGTGCGCCATAGCGAGGCGTGCCACTCCTAGGAAGTCTCGATCTACTACTCGTAGGTCCCGTGAGGAGGTGACGCTCGATGTTGACCCAACTGCTCGCAGTTCTGTTCACGTCGATCGCGAAGATGTTTTTCGCGACAGGTCAGGTATCCTGGTAACGCTTGTTCTGGGGCCCACCCTACTAACTCTGACTCTCCTGACTTCTTGGATGGTGGCCTAGTGTCAGCACGGCACTCGATTCACCGGTTCCCCATTGTTGTGCTTGTCGCTTCGGTCAGCGCTGGCGCGGCGTGGCTTCTAGTTGGACAGCCTTGGGTCCTGCCTGCGGATAGTTCCCCGACGACATGGAACGCTGTTGTGGCCTTCGCTGCATTGGCCATTTTGTGCGATACGTCGTCTCTGCGGATTTCCTTTGCCAATATCGGCAGTTCGGTCGCCTTTGTCCCGATCATGACGGGCGTTCTGTTATTCGATCATCCCTGGCCGATGGTGATCGCTGGCGTTACGGCATTCACAGTCGACGCATTCGTCCGGCGCAAGCAGGCGATCAAGGTCGTATTCAATACCGCGCAATACATGCTGGCAGTCGGAGTGAGCGCCGCGGCTTATCGTTGGCTGGGTGGATCAATCTTGGGACCAAACTTCTCCATTCGGCTCCCCGCGTTTTTTGCTCTAGTCGCCACGTATTTCATCACGAACAAGGGTAGTGTTGCATTGGCATCGGCACTGAGTAGCGGGGTCTCAGTGAAGGAAGCCTGGCAACGGATAGTCGGTGGAGAATTATTCTCTGATATCCTGGCGAGTTCGCTGTCAATACTCCTGGCATTCCTATACATCAAATCGCAACTATTGGGTCTGGCGCTACTGGTCGTTCCGCTATTCATAGTCCGACATATGTACCGGATGAACTTGCAGCTCCAACGAGTCAACAGGGAACTCCTCGAAGTGATGGTCAAGGCCATAGAGGCACGTGATCCATACACCTCAGGCCACTCCCTTCGAGTCTCAGAATACGCTCGTTCGATCGCGAGGGATTTGGGGCTGTCGGTTCGGGAAGTGGATCAGATCGGGAATGCTGCGGTTCTTCACGATGTCGGGAAGATTTACGAAGAGTTTGCCCCCTTGCTCAGGAAAGAAGGCAAACTAACCCCCGATGAGCGGATGCTTATGCAGCGCCACCCAGCGAGGAGTGCGGAACTAGCAGCAACCATCGGAGAGTTTCGTGGGGCTGTGGAACTCGCGATCAAGCACCATCACGAGAACTATGACGGTACAGGGTATCCGGACCGGCTAGCAGGTGAGGATATCCCGTTATCAGCTCGCATCATCATGATCGCCGATACAATGGACGCGATGACAACCGATAGGCCATATCGAAAGGCTCTAACCTTCGACAGAACGCTTGAGGAATTGAAGAGGTTTGCCGGGAAACAATTCGATCCTAGGCTTGTGGAACTAGTTGCTGCTTCCGCGAATCTGCGGCGGCTCTTCGGGGCTACGGCAGAGCAAGGTGGGTCACCTGTTCACGCTCTTGGAGCATGGGCCGCTCGCAGCAGTGGACCTTGGCGCTCTTCCAGAGCCGGGACACCTGCAAAGGTTGGGTAGTTGCCTGCCAGCTTTATGTACGTTGCCAAGCCGCAGCATCGGGAGTCGGTAGCTCGCGGGTAACGGGGGTTAATCCACCGCGCATGGATTCTCGTCGAGAAACCCTTCCATTTGCAGTGTCGCTCGTCTCCCATGCAGTTCGTACAGATCCAGAAGCCGCAGCAGTTCTCCTCTAGTAGGCGAGTTACCCCTCGTAAGCGCTTCAAGCCAGCTTTTTGCAGCGAGCGTGTCCAGTAGGGCGAATGGGAAGTCTCGTCGAAACGTATTCGCCAACCCAGTCAATGTCTCCATCGCTTCTTTCTCCCTCCCCATTACCACATCTCTTCGTGCGGCGTACTTAGCTACTCCAGCACGGTGTACAAAGTGCGGCGACCGTCCTTGGCTCTCTCTTTCTAGTATTCCAAACGCCTCCACAAAATCATCGATTGTACCAATCATAAGAGCAAAGCCTGTTGCCTCTACTAGGAGCGCCTGACGGGCAAAGAATGAGCGTTCTTGTCTGATCCACTCCTTTGCGGCATTGAGACACGATCGCGCCTCCTCTATTCTGCCAGTGAGAACGTAAGCGTCGATCATGTTGCTATATGAGGTAACAAAAAATGGTTGGTTCGGCACCCTAATCCCACGATCGACAGCGTGGTTGCCGATCGACAGGGCTTCTTCGTACTTACCCATCATGGTCAAGCCCATGCACATGTTAGCTGCGATAGCTGAGGCCCTCGAATCGTCGCCTATCTTGTTGGCAAGTTGCAGTGCTTGAGAAAAAGATTGGCATGCTTCGGCTGGCTTGCACAGTTGGAGACTTATGACTCCAAGCCCGTTATGATAGCGAGACAGCAGTGTTGGACTGCCCGCGCTTCCCAGTATCTCGATTGCCTTTCTAACGTGGTAATCCGCACTGACTGCATATCCGAGAGCTGCTTCGCAGAATGCGACCGCAAAATGAGCGTCATGGAGCTCGGCGTAGCTGCCTTCGGTGACGTGAGCTACGAGCTCCCGGTAAGCCGATTGCAGCATTGCTTCGTCCCCAATCTCGGTTCCAGCCCTCGCCGATTCGAACAAGGCACGAACCAGAATGTTCCTGTCGTCGCAGGCTCGTGCGACTTTCAATGCCTGCGTTGCTGTTTCCCCGTAGAAACGCCCTCGTTCGCGGTTGAGCAGCTGTTCAGCCCGGGCGCGAAGCAAGGCGATCTCGGCCGACTCCTTAAGCTCCGTCTCGCTCTCTGCGGAGAGCAGTTCAAGATGAGGAATAGCCTGCGAGGCTTTGGATTGATCCAGCATCGCCCTGACGAGAAGCATCCTGAGCCGATGGACGGACGAGGGCTCGACGCCATTCAACAGAAAGATGCTGAGGAGCTGCTCCGCTTCCGACGGGGCCCCGACAGTGATGCACTCCTCAGCTCCGGCCAACGCTCGTGGTAGGGCCCGGTCGTAGCTCCCTCCTCGCAGGAAATGCCAAGCGATCTCTAACCCAGGTCCACCGTCTTCACTGCTATCCAAGAACTCCGCTACCCGCTGATGGAGCTCCCTTCTGACGGACTCCGCGACGTCGTAGTAGGCCTGTGCACGCACCAATTCGTTACGGAACTCAAGCTGTCCATGCACTTCTCGGATGAGCCCGCAACCAAGGAGTTCGGATAGACAGAAGGCCGCCTCGCCAGGGGAGCAGCCGACGATCCCATACAGCCGAAGGTTATCGAGTCGGCGCCCGAGAACGGCTGCCAAATCGAGAATGCCGCGCGTTCGCGCATCGAGGCGTCGCGTCAGACGCTCGAACACGGTTCGAACCGCTACGGGAATACCGAGCGTTGGCGCCGGCAATGCATCAAGCGCCTCCAGTTGTCGTAGGAAGGCATCAGATCCGTGACTCGCCCACTCCCTGGTTAGCAGCTCAATCGCCAACGGGTTTCCCGCACTTGCTCGCAGGATTCTCTCGGTCGGCGGAGGGGGCCCTGGCGCTTCTGTGCTGGAGGCTCTGACTCGAGCGACGAGAGCCGCACCGGTCTCACTAGTGAAACCATCCAACTGGATTGTGCGCAGCTCCCCAACAGCTGAATCCGTCACGAGAGCGCTCGAGGAGGTTGACGACCTCAGCTCGGCGGGGCGCCCCGCCAGAATCAACATGAGCCGTAACCCATCCAATTTTCTCGCCAGCATGTGCAGGATTCCCACGCTGGCGTTATCCGCGGCATGGATGTCATCCACCACGAGAACCACGGGGTTGTTGTCTGCCGCTGCGGTGACCGCCTTCAGGAACGCATCGGCAAACCGCAACGGCACGACCTCCGGTGGCCACACCGTTGGTGACGGCACACCTGGGAAGACGGCCAGAATGTCAGGCGTCAACCGCGACAACTCCGCGAGCGCCTCCGGCTCCGCCGCCCCAATCGCCCGCTGCAACGTCAGTTGCCGCACCAGCTCGGCGAGGACCGCATACGGCAGCTCGCGCTCGGCGTCGTACGCCTGCGCGCGCGCGATCACCGCACCCAACATTTGACACGAAGAGACGAATGAATTGGTGAGCGTGGTCTTCCCGATCCCCGGGTCGCCGAGGACCACCATCACCCGGGGTTTGCGGTCCCGCACGTCGACCCAGGCATCGTACAACGCCGAAAACTCACGCTCGCGACCGATGATGGCCTCCGGCTCGAAGCGCCGCTCCTCACGCGGCGGGATCCCGTCCGGTGCTGGTCGCGGCGCGGCGCGCCGCCCCTCGCGTAACAAACCCGCCATGCGCTGGATGTCAGGGCCGACTTCGGCGCCGAGGTCCTCCCTAATTCGCGCCACGAAGCGATTGAACGCCTTGAGCGCGTTGCTGCGATCGCCCACCCACGCGCGCGCTTCCATGATGCCGCGGAGAGCATCCTCGGAGTGTGGATTGATATCCTCCAGCACCTGCGCATGCCGCTCGACCGTCGCAAAGTCCCCGATGCGACGCGCGGCATCCATGTGTTTGACGAGGCAGTCGCGGATCTGGGGGTGCAACCGCGCCGACCACCCCTCCCGCCACTCGTCGAACCCGCGCGCCCCACGTAGATCAAATCCTTCGAGGAACGGGCCGTGGATTACCGTGTCACCGGTCTCCAGCCGCAGCGCGTCGACGTCAATCACCCCTTCCGCCAGCGCCAGCGTGCTACGATGGGCCGATACGAATTCCCGACCCACCGTCGTGCGCAGCACCGTGATCGCTTGGGATAAGGAATGGCGACCGCGCTCGGGAGCCGCGTCGGGCCACAGGAGATCGATGAGGTAGTCGCGAACGAACTTGCGGCCCGGCTCGAGTGCCAGCCGGATCAGGAGGGCAAAGTGCTTCCGGGTGCGGTAGCGCACCACTTCCCCGGCGGCCGATACCAGCATCGGGACGCCCAAGGTGAGGAGTCGGAAATGCGGCCCGGCAACCAGCACGGCAGCGCTCCGCAAGACGGCGGAGTAGAATAAGGTTCACATTTCAACGTATTGTCAACACCATTAGGCAGAAGGAGTTATGGCTGATTTTGCCGTGGGCCTGTGGCGGCGGCGCCGCAAATAACCAATGAGCGAACGATGAGCGGCCGCTGCCCCGCTATCGCCAACAACGACATCGTCCATATCGCGTGGAACTTCGACGCGCCGGAGGAGGTGGCGTTATGGAAGGCGCGCGCTGCGCTCAAGCCCAGGAAGACGGTGAAGCGGCCGACACCAGTGCACTGACGAGGTCGGCGGCGGTCTTTCCCGCTGCTTCGGCGGCGAAGTTGATCACGAGGCGGTGCGTGAGGACGAGCGGCGCCACCCGCTTGATATCCTCGTAATCGGGCATCGGCCGTCCCTCGAGCGCCGCAACGGCTTTCGCGCCGAGGACCAGGTACTGTGACGCCCGCGGCCCCGCCCCCCAGCTCACGTACTCCTTCACGAAATCGGGCGCCGCCGGATCGTCGGGCCGCGTCTTGCGCACCAGCGCGACCGCGGCACCAACCAGCGCCTTCGTCGCCGGAATGCGACGCACCAGATGCTGCAACGCCAGCACGTCTTCGGCGGTCAGTACCGGCCGGATCGACGTCGTGAGATCGGCCGTCGTCGCCTCGACGATCGCTTCCTCTTCCTGCTTCGACGGATACCCGACTCTGAGCTCGAACATGAAACGGTCGAGCTGCGCCTCGGGGAGGGGGTACGTCCCCTCCTGCTCGATCGGGTTCTGCGTCGCCAGCACGAAAAACGGCGCCGGCAACGCGTGCGTCTGCCCCGCCGCCGTCACCTGGTGCTCCTGCATCGCCTGCAACAAGGCGGCCTGCGTCTTCGGCGGCGTGCGGTTCACCTCGTCCGCCAGCACGATGTTCGCGAACACCGGCCCATGCACGAACCGGAACGATCGCTTCCCGCTGCTCGTGTCCTCTTCGATGATCTCCGTCCCCGTGATGTCGGACGGCATGAGATCGGGGGTGAACTGGATGCGCGAGAACTTGAGATCGAGCGCCTCGGCGACGGTCTGGACCATCAGGGTCTTGGCGAGCCCCGGCACGCCGACGAGCAGCGCGTGCCCCCCGGAAAAGACCGCAGTGAGGATCCCGTCGACCACGTCGCGCTGTCCCACGATGCGCTGCCCGACCTGCTGCAGCAGGGAATTGCGGGCCGCGGCCAGCCGCTCCAGCAGCTCGACATCGCCTTGCGGGGGGGTCGCCCGGGGGGCTTCGGAACGCGGGGTCGTCGTCATGGACTGGGTAGAATACACCTCTGTACTCCCAAGTGCCACATAAAGTTGCACCTCTGACCGTTTGCTTGCGAAAAATTTCACAAGCGCATACTTTTCGCCCGGTTCCAATGCCAGACGACGACCAGACGCCAGAGTCGAAAGGCTACGGTCAGGGCTACGAGTACTTCGCCCTCGCCCTGGCGTTCGTGGTCGCGATCCTCGGCTTCGGCGCCCTGGGGTGGCTGGTGGACGGCTGGCTCGGCACGCGGCCCCTCTTTGCCATCGCGGGGTCGTTCATCGGCGGGTTCGGCGGGTTCATGAACATCTATTACCGCGTCGGCAAGGACACCGCCAGGAAGTGAAGCCCTACGCCACGCTCGCCGCCTGCGGGGCCGTACTGGCGATCGTGGCGGCGCTGGTCGGCGGACGGGGGGCGGGGATCGGTGGAGCAATCGCCGCCCTGACGCAGGTCGGCGCCGTCGCCCTGCTGCGGCCCGCAATGGACGCGCCCCAACAGGTGTTCATGGCGCGCTGGTACGCGGGGATGGGAGTGCGGGCGCTGGTGTTGGGGTTGTTGCTCGCCGTCTCGGCGACCCACCGCACCGCGCTGCCGCTGTTGGAGACGATGCTGGGATATGTCGCTGTCTTGCTGCCGCTGCTTTTTCTGGAGACGAGGTTTTTGAAATGATGCAGGCACCGGACATCGGCGGCATGATCTTCCGGCATACGGCGGACAGTCATTTCCTGGAGATTCCGTTTTACGGGGAATTGCCGCTGCCGACGGGCTGGCGGCTGTTCGGGATGGACGTCTCCCCCACGAAGCACGTCTTCTTCCTTCTTTTTGCGGCGTTACTCGTCTGGCTCACCGTCACCGCCGCGGGGCGCAGCGTGCTGCAGCGGCAGCGCCAGGGGAAGGCTCCCAGTGGATTCGGGGCCGCGGTCGAAGCGGTCGCCCTGTTCGTGCGCGACGACGTCGCGATCGCGAACATCGGCCATAACGGCAAGAAGTTCGCGCCCTACATCCTGACGCTGTTCTTCTTCGTCCTGTACTGCAACCTGCTGGGCCTGATTCCCTTCGGGTCGACTCCCACCGGCAACATCGTCGTGACCGGGACGCTCGCGATCCTCACCTTTCTCATCACCGAGATTGCGGGGTTCTTCACGCTGGGGCCGAAGGGCTACCTCAAGACGATCGTCTTCGTCCCGCCCGGGATGACGGGGCTCGGCGCGTTCTTCATGGCGCTCCTGATGACGCCGATCGAGCTGATCAGCAAACTCGTGAAGCCGTTCGCGCTCTGTCTCCGGTTGTTCGCCAACATGACGGCGGGGCACTTCGTGATCCTCGCCCTGCTCGGCCTCATCTTCGTGTTCGGCAGCTGGGCCGTCGCCGCGGGCTCGGTGGTGTTCGTGCTGTTCATGATGTGCCTCGAGCTCCTGGTGGCATTCCTGCAGGCATACATCTTCGCGCTCCTGACGTCCGTCTTCATCGGCATGCTGCAACACGAGCACTAGTGCGCTCGGTCCACTTTCCACGAGGAATGTCATGGTGAACACGCTGCTGTTGCTCCAGGCCGTGCCCGACGCGGCTACCGCCCTCAACACCAACGCCCTGCTCGGCGCCGGCATCGGGCTCGGCCTCGCCGTCGTCGGCGTGGGTATCGGTATCGGCCAGATCGGCGGCCGCGCCGTCGAAGCGATTGCGCGCCAACCGCAGGCTTCGGGCGACATCCGCGGCGCCATGATCCTGACCGCGGCGCTCGTCGAAGGCGTGGGCCTCGCCGCGCTCGTCTTCGCGCTGCTCTTCAAGCTGCTCAAGTAATGCCCGCCCTGCTGATGGCGCTGCAGGAGCCGGGTGCCGCGGAGCAGTTCACCCCCTTCAGCATCAACACGGGGATGATCTTCTGGACGTTGCTCGTCTTCGGCATCCTGGTCGTGATCCTGTGGCGCTTCGGGTGGCCCGCGCTCCTCAAGTCGGTGGAGGAGCGCGAGCAGCGCATTGCGAAGCAGCTCGCGGACGCCGAAAAGGCGAACGCGGAAGCGGCGCGGCTGCTCGAGCAGCACAAGCAGGCGCTCGACAAGGCGCGGGCCGAAGCGCAGGACATCCTCGCGACCTCGAAGTCGGTGGCCCAGAAGGAGCGCGAGCAGCTCTTGGCGAAGACGCGCGAGGAGCAGGAGGCGCTGCTCGAGCGCGCGCGGCGCGAGATCGGGGCCGAGAAGGAGAAGGCGATCAATGAGCTGCGGCGCGAGGCGGTGGACCTCTCGATCGCCGCGGCGTCGAAGCTCGTCGAATCGAACCTCGACAGCGAGGCGAACCGCCGCCTCGTGCTCGATTACCTCGCCACGATCGGGCAGCGGCATTGAAGAACGCCACCATCGCCAAGAATTACGCCGAGGCGCTGCTGGCGGCGGCGGGCGCGCTCGGCCAGGTCGACGCGTTCGGCCGGTTGATGGATGCCGTGGCGGGTGCGGTGAGCGCCGATCCCAGGATCGCCGCGGTGCTGGCATCGCCGCGCGTGGCGAAAGCGGTGAAGGGGCAGCTGCTCGCCGAGGCGCTCGAGGACACGGCGCCCGCCGAGTTCATCCGCTTCCTCCAGGCGGTGATGCGCCGCGGGCGCCAGGCGCTGCTGGGCGACATCGCGCAGCAGTATCAGGCGCTGGTGGACGTACAGCAGAATCGCGTGCACGCCGGCGTCACCCTGTCCACTGCGCCGGACGCGGCCCTCACCCGCCGCATCGTGGAGCGGCTGACGGAGGTGCTCGGCAAGGAAGTGCGGGCGCACGTGCGGGCGGACCCCGGGATTCTCGGCGGGGTGGTGGTGCGCATCGGCGACCGGGTGTACGACGGCTCGCTGAAACGCCGATTGACTACACTGCGCAGGAGAATGCTGACGGGGGAATAGGTCTATGACTCCTTCACGACCGACCAGTGCGCGTGAACGGAGCGCCACTCCCCGGCTGACAGCCGGTACACCGATGAGGCCTCCCACCGCGGCAACGGCGTGAACCGCGCGCCGTCGCTCGAGCGGGGCTCGTAGCGAAACGTCAGGACCGCGAAGTCACCGAGGATTTGCACTTTGGGATCCACGACCGCGTAGGCATGCGGCAGCAGGTCCGCGCGCAGCGCCGCGAAGTGTTCGCGCAGTGCCGCGATACCATCGATGTCCCCGGCTGCGACAACCAACACTTCCCCATAGCTGGCGTGTGGCATGGCGTGGCCCTCCCTTGCACCTCGCTCAAGCAAGAGCGGGACCGAACGGGGCCCGCCCGGCTAAATCGTTTCGCCACTGCGTGATATGGCGTTGTCGCGTGACCGGGCTCACGCGCCCCGTCCGACCGATCCGTACCTGGTTGTAGCGTTTCGAGGCAGCGGAACTACGGCAGGATCACCCGAAGTCCAAGTCCCACGAACAGTGCGATGAGCAGCGACGTAAGCGTCCCGATCAGGACGTACTCGGCGAAGTCGCGGTCGTCGAGCGCCTGGTAGCGGACGATCGCCTTGGCGGCGAGGACCAGCCCGAGGGCGCTGAACTGATTGGTCAGGACGAGCGTGAGCGCCAGCGTGCGCTCCAGCACACCGATCACCAGGCCACGTGAGAGCTCCACCGCCGGGATGCTGATCGCCTCCTTGCCGCCCTTCGGCGCCTCGCTCACCGGCACGAGATCGAGCACGCGCCGCACCAGCGACGCTCCGCCGGCGCAGGCATACCAGTAGCCGGCGGCAAGCAGCAGGAGTTTGCCCCAGAAGTATCCCGCCGACGTGGCGTAGACGAGCCCGCGCGACAGCCAGGCGAGCACGATGGCGCCGGTGAGCGCGCCGGCTTCGCACAGCAGCGCGCGCACCGGCGTGGTCCACCCCGCCTTGCGCCAGGGTGCAAAGCCCGACCCGATGGCGAATGCCAGGAGCAGAGCGGCGGGGACGGGATTCATCGCGCGAGCATCTCCTGGAACATCGTATCACCGCGGGCGACGAGGGGCCAGGCCATGCGGCGGCGGCGATGCGAGATGCTGGTGGGGGCGACGCCGATCAGGCGGGCCAGCTCCTTGAGCTTCGCCTCGGGACGGGCGCGCTGCGCGGTGGCGAGGACGCGCTGCCGCGCGCTCCAGCCGCGGTACAGCGCCGAGTAGTAGCGGGCACAGGCGTCGACGCCGGCGTCGAAGCCGCCGAAGGCAACGACGCTGCCGTCCGCCTTGGCGGTGTCGAGCGCGGCGCGGGCAGCGTGAAAGCAGGGGCCGTCGAGCTCGGGGGCGGTCACGCCGCGGTGCAGCGGGGTCGTGAGACCGCCCCTGCCGCACGCCACGACCCATTCGACGTCGGGGAGGGCGAGGCGCAGCTCGTGGGCGGCCCGCCACACGGGGGCGGGGCTCGTGAACAGCGCCTGCAGCTCGTCGCCCAGTGTCAGCGCGCAGCGTGCGGCGAGGTCGGCGCGGAAGCGCGTGTTGACCTCACGCGCCAGCGCGCGCAGCCGGTCCTGCAGGGCCCCGCGGGCCCGCGGGGGGCGGGCCCGCGACGCCACGATGTCGGCGATGAACGCCACGTACAGGGTCGACGCCATCTGTCGGGATACTAACCTAGATGACGTTTTACGTCAATTAGCAAAAAAGTGACGTTTTTCGTCATCTTCCACAAAAGTGACGTCTTTCGTCAATCGCGCCGCTCAGAGCCGGCGTGCCAGGGCGAAGCTCACGCCGCGCCGCCACGTCGCCCGGCGTTCCGCCCCCGCCGGCAGATCGGCCGCGTCGAAGAGCGACGGGGTGAGCACCGCCTCGAGCCGCACGGCGGCCGCGAACCGCGGCGACACGGGGAACGTCCAGGCCGCCCCCGCCACGGCGCCGAGCCGCGTGCGGGACGACGCGCCCTGCGGGGACCAGATGTCGAGCGCCGGCCCGGCCTCGAGCGTGAGCCGGCTCGACGTCCCGACTCGCGCCACCTGCCGTGAGATGACCCCCGCGACCTCGAACAGACGCAGCTGATGCTCCTGGATGACCGTCAGGTCGCCGTCCGAGGCTCCGAAGCCGGACGATCCCGTCAGCACGCGCAGACCGAAACCATATTGGGGAAATTCCCAGCCGAGGCGGAGCGCCACGATGCTGGCACGCGTCGGGCCCACGCGCAGCCCGCCCGAGTCACGCCCGCTGCCGCCGAAGGCGGTCAGACCGACCTCGGGTGAGAGGCTCCATTGCCCCGAAAGTACCGGTGTCGCGGCGGTGCAGACGAGCAGCAACGCGAAGCAGCTGCGCATGGGTCGGTCTCCTTTCAACGCATTTCGAGGTCGGTCCACCCAGTGGTGGCGTTCTTGTCGCCCTTCAAGATCCAGTTGTATCCCGCGTGGGTGAGGTCTCCCACGACAGTCGCGCTGATGGCATTACCCACGAGGTCATCGTTCGTCTTGATCAGACCTGCGGCATACGTCCAGAACTTGCGCAGGATCTGGGCAGCCCACCACACTTTGCCGATGGTGGTCGTCTGGTCCTTGCCGGCGGTGTACAGCTTGTACACGCTGTCCGCGGTTGCGAAGAGGCGGTTGATGCTGGTGTTGTCGGTCTTGATGACGCACGGGGTGTCGTCATCCTCGATCATCAACACCCGCACTCCCTGCCCAGGGTGTTGGGCCTTGTAGGTGTCGAGCTCCGTCTGCCCGTACAGCAGCACATCGCCGCTCCAGTCCGCGTCGTTCTGATCGTAGTACTGATAGCCCGACTGGTGCTCTCCGGCACACGCGTAATCCTTGAGCGAATCCGATTGTCCCTGCTGCCCGAGGATGTGGACCTCATATTCGGGCGAGCCCTTCAACCAACCTTCAAAGTCTCCCACGACATGGGACTTGCGCATGTACAACCCGGGCGGTGGTGTGGTCGTGCCTCCGCCGCTCCCGCCACCTCCCGTGCCGCCGCAGTCGAGATCGATGCACTGCAGCCGGGCAGGTGGTACGGAGAAGTCGGTCTCCACGGGGACGATGGCGATGACGGGCGTCGGGGGCGGGGCGTCGGGGCTCAACAGGTAGCGGCGGCCCGCCGGATCGAACGCCACCGGCGTGTCGTGGTCCTGGAGCGCCGTCGCGACCAGCACGTTCGCATCGCCGCTCCACGCGGCGCGTTGCGCCGGCACCGGCAGATACACTTCGAGCGGGATCGCGCGATCGAGCTCGGCGCGGACGTCGGTCGGGGTGGTGTTGCTCCCCTCGGCGAGATAGCGCAGCGCGCGGCCGCTGGCGGCCGGGAGGAAACGCTGCAGCTCGATCTTGTGCTCGGGGAAGGGCGAGGCGTCGAGCTGCGCCTTCACGTAGGCGCGGAACGCAGGGTTCGCGAGCGCCTTGGCAAAGAGCTGCGTCAGGCGGTCGGGCCGCACATGCGGCGCGGCGGCCGGCGGTGGGGGCGCCTCGGCCGGAACGGTCGCGCCGGTCGGTGCGCGGTCGCGACAGGCGTTGACCGCGAGGACTGCGGCTCCCAGCGCGACGAGGGTTCGGAAGGTCGACATCGGACACTCCTGAAAAAGGGGGCCACAACCTGCGCCCACTCCTCCGTCCGACCGTCATCCGAAACACTCGGGCACCGTCCAATTCGCGCGCGCCCGCCTCCCCCGGCCCCAGCCCGCCGCTTAGCTTGTACAGCCGATGCTGCTGCTCGCGGCTTTGGTCGCCCTCGGCGACACGACCTCCACTTCCTGGCAGCAGCAGGTCGCCTACCGCACCACCGCGTCGCTCGATGAAGCAAGCGGAGTGCTCACCGGCCACGAGCGTATCACCTACGTGAATCGCTCGCCCGACACGCTCACCGCCTTCTACGTCCACCAGTACCTCAACGCCTTCCGCCCCGGCTCGCGCTGGAGCGCCGTCGATCAGTCGGAAGGACGCGTGCGGTTTCAGCGCTTGCAGGACCCCGACTACGCCTTCGAGCGGATCACGCGCAGCAGCGTGATGGGCGACTCCCGCGCCCCCGACTATCCCTTCGCCCCCGACTCGACGATCGCCCACTGGGACCTGCCGCACCCCCTGGCCCCCGGCGACTCGCTCAACGTCGAGATCGACTGGCAGGCGCGCCCCTCGACCGTGCCGCGACGCCAGGGCCGCCAGGGGCGACGCTTCGATTTCGCGCAGTGGTATCCCAAGGTCGTGGTGTACGACCGCTACGGCTGGGAAGCGCATCCGCTCTATCCGGCCGGCGAGTTCTACGGTGAGTTCGCCACCTACGACGTGACGCTCGACCTCGCCCAGGACCAGGTGATCGGCGCCACCGGCGTCCCGGTGTGCGGCGATCCGGGGTGGGAAAAAGCCCGCGCCGGGCCCGACGTGCCGGTGGACTACCAGCGCGACTACTACGGCCGCGTGCCGAGCGACTGCCCGGCCGCGGCTGCCGGGCGCAAGACCGTACGGTTCCGCGCCGAGCAGGTGCACCACTTTGCCTTCTCCCTGAACCCCGAATACGTCTACGAGCAGGGACGCTACAAGGACGTGGTAGTGCACGTGTTGTATCAGCCCGGCGACCGCGGCACCTGGGGTGGCGGCGTGGCGGTGGGCCGCACCGAGACGGCGCTCGGCTGGCTCGACTCGCTGTACGGCCCCTTCGCCTGGCCGCAGATCACCAACGTGCACCGCATCGAGGGCGGCGGCACCGAGTTCCCCATGATGGTCATGAACGGGGGCGCGGGGTTCGGCCTGATTCTGCACGAGGTGGGGCACAACTACACGATGGGCATCCTCGCCAACAACGAGTGGCGTGAAGGGTATCTCGACGAAGGGTTCACGAGCTTCCAGACCGCCTGGTACGAGGCGACGCACGGCATCCACGACGACTTCCCCGAGCTCGAGGCGGGCATTCTGTTGGACGATGTCGATCGCTGGAGCGAACCGGTCTCGACGGTGAGCGAACGGTTCCGCGATTTCTTCCTCTATAACGAGATGATCTACAACAAGGGGGAGCTGTTCTTCGACGAGCTGCGCTATGTGGTCGGGGAAGACACGATGCGCCGGATTCTCCGCACCTACTACGCGCGCTGGAAGCTGCAGCACGTCGACGAGGACAAGTTCCGCGCCGTGTGCGAGGAGGTATCGCACCAGGACCTGAAGTGGCTCTTCGCCGAGTGGCTGCATGCCACGCCGCTGATCGATTACGAGCTACAAAAGGTTGAGCGCCGGCGCGACGTGGACGGCCGCTGGCACGTCACCGTGACGGTGCGACGCCTGGGCGACGGGGTGATGCCGCTCGAGATCGGTGACCAGCGCCACATCTACGCCCGTACGAGCGGGCAGGCGGAGGTGGAGCGGGTTGAGTTCACCACGGATTCGTCGCCGGGGCGGCTCATGCTCGACCCGCGCGCCTTGGCGCACGACTGGAACATGCTGAACAACCGCGAGCTGCGGATCTTCAAGGGCCGCGGGGCGGCAGCGTTCCGGTTGGACAATCCGACGCGCGACGTCGCGCTGCGCGATCGTGAAGCGGTGGGTTTGATGCCGGTTGCCTGGTCCAATGATGCCGCGGGCCTGACCGTCGGCACACGCAGTCGCTTCAATTACCTGGGCCGCTTCGACCGGGGACTGCTCCTCGTCAGCCAGGGAACGCACAGCGGGACAAAGGGCGAGACGGGAGTCTATTTCCGCTTCGAGAACCCCGTCCGGCACCTCGAGCCCCGCACCACCACCGCAGTCGCAGCCTGGGATCTTGAGGGCCGTGCCGGCGTCCTGCTCTCCTGGGACCGGAGCCTGCGGCAGCGCTGGGTGGACCGCGCCGATCCCCACGCCGGCTTCGACGCCCTGTGGATGGCGACAACGAACCGGCGCTACCTCGATCCCCGCCTCTGGGACGACGCCGGCACCGTGGAGGCGGGTCCCTGGGTGTCGTCGACCTGGCCCGCGGGACGTGGCACGGTCTCGAGCCGCATCGGTCTCCGCGGCGGCGTCGTCTACCGCTACCCGGGACCGGGCATCGTGGCCGTGCATCGTTACGACATGGAGCCGTTCCTCCGAGGCACGGCTGAGCTTGCGGTGCACGTGCCGTTCTGGCTCGGTTCCCAGATCGGCCTGCGCGGCTTCGGCGGCGGTTACTGGGCGCATTCGCCGCCGCCGCTGCAGCGGCGCATCTATGTCGCCGGTGCCGATCCCTACGCGACGTTCACGAATCCTCTGCTGCGCAGTCGCGGTGCGCTGTTCGTGCGCCCAGGCTTCTTCTATCAGGCGGCCGGGGACGCGAATCTGCGGGGTTTCGACCCGCAGCTGGGCGGGCGCTGGGCCGTGAGCGGCAGCGTGGAGCTGTCGCGCAACGTGCTGACGCTGCCGCGCGGTCCCGTGCGCGGCGTAGCGCTGCATCTCTTTGGGGACGGAGGGCTCGTCGACTCCGCCGCGGTCCCCGCCGTCACCACCGGCAAGACGATCACTTCGCTGTGGGACGCCGGTGCAGGCGCCGTTGCAACGGCCCAGGTCGGCGACCTCGGCTGGACGATGCGCTTCGACGTGCCGTTCCTGGTGAGCCGCTGGACGTTCGCCGCCGATTCACACGGGCGGGACCGGCGCGCCCAGTTTCGCTGGCTCGTGTCCCTC
>DASSIL010000216.1:0-9823 GCA_035691925.1 Gemmatimonadales bacterium | reverse complement strand
TGATCCCCCCCACGAAAGCTCTCCGCATAAATCTTGTAGATATCCTCCGTGCCCGAAGGCCGTGCGGCGAACCAGCCGCCGTCGGCGATGACCTTGACGCCGCCGATCGGGGCGCCGTTGCCGGGAGCGTGGGTGAGGATGTGCTGGACCGCCTCGCCGGCGAGGTGTGTGCAGTGCACCTGCCGCGGCGAGAGCGCCGACAACCGCTGCTTCTGCGCCGCAGTGGCGGGCGCCTCGATCCGATCGGCGACCGGCTCACCGAGCTCCCGTGTCAGCTCGCGGTAGATCTCGCCGGGATCGCGCCCCGCATGCGCGGTGATCTCGGCCGCGAGCAACGCCGCAACGATGCCATCCTTGTCCGTCGTCCAGACCGTGCCATCCTGGCGGAGGAAGGAGGCGCCCGCGCTTTCCTCGCCCCCGAAACCGAGCGAACCGCCGAGCAGGCCGTCGACAAACCACTTGAATCCGACCGGCACCTCATACAGTGGCCGGCCCAGTCGTGCACTCACCCGATCGATCATCCCGCTGCTCACCACGGTCTTCCCCACGCCGGCGTCCGCGCGCCATTGCGCACGATGTGAGAACAGATGCTGGATGGCGACCGCGAGGTAGTGATTGGCCGGGAGCAGCCCGGAGCTCCTGGTGACGATCCCGTGCCGGTCGTGGTCGGTGTCGCACGCGACGGCGATGTCGAAGCGATCCTTCAGACCGATCAGCCGCTGCATCGCGTAGGACGACGACGGGTCCATGCGGATGCGGCCGTCCCAATCCACGGCCATGAACGCGAACGTCGGATCGACGGTCTCGCTGACCACGGTGAGATTCAGGCCGTAGCGCTCGGCGATCGGGGCCCAGTAATGAACTCCGGCGCCGCCGAGCGGATCGACGCCCAGACGAATGTTCGCGCCGCGAATCGCCGCCATATCGATCACGTCGCCGAGATCGCTGACGTAGGAAGTGAGATAGTCGTGCCGGTGCGTCGTGGCGGCATGCAGCGCCTGCTCGACGGGCATCCGCATCACGCCCTGGAGGCCGCGCTGCAGCAGCGCGTTCGCCTCTGCTTCGATCCAGCGAGTGACACCGGTATCCGCCGGCCCCCCGTGCGGCGGGTTGTACTTGAACCCACCGTCCTCCGGCGGATTGTGTGAAGGCGTGACGACGATGCCGTCGGCCAGGCCGGCGGTCCGTCCGCGATTGTGGGTGAGGATGGCGTGCGACACCGCAGGAGTGGGCGTGTACTCGTCGTGCTCCGCGAGTATGACGTCGACGCGGTTGGCCGCCAGCACCTCGAGTGCGCTGGTGCCTGCCGGCAGTGACAGCGCGTGCGTATCGAGTCCGAGGAACAGCGGCCCGTCGATGCCCTGCTCTGCGCGGTAGCGGCAAATGGCCTGCGTGATGGCGAGGACGTGCCATTCGTTGAAGGTCTTCTGGAACGAAGACCCCCGATGGCCCGATGTGCCGAAAGCGACTCGCTGGCCGGGGATCGCCGCATCGGGCACCTCGGTGTAGTAGGCGCTGACGAGTCGGGGCACGTCCACCAGGATTGCGGGGGGAGCCGGCTTGCCGGCCAGAGGGCTGATCGTCACTGGTCGTTCGAGAGCCAGCCGCCGGCGAAGCCGGCGGCGCGCAGCCCGGCGACGATGTACGGACATCCTCGCACCAATCGCCACACCAACCCCGACTGGTAGTTCTCGATCATCACGACGATCGGCCCCTCATTGATGCCGAAGTGCCACCGTGACACCCAACCCAGGGGGGAGCCGCTGCCGTCGGGGAAAGTCGGATTGAACGTCGCCTTGTACCCGTACGGATGGACGTCGTGGAGACGGAGGCGGTTGAAGTGCGCGATCGTCGGCAGCACGATCTCGGGCGCGAACGGCAACGACGCGACAACGGCCCACGGAGCGATCGTACCGTCGTCGGGGCCGTCCGGCACCCCCCGGGCACGATAATCGAAGAACCGCCGCGGGACGCCATCCACCATGCGACTCATCTCGCCCGGTCCGTCGCTCGCGGTAATCCCCCAGCAATACTCCCCATATCGCGCGAAGCCTTCCGGATTGCGAATGGCGTACTGCTGCTGCACCAACGTGGCGCGCCGGGTGTTCTCGAAGTAGTCGATGCCGCGCTCGCCCATGAACGCGTCCCGGATGCCGCGAAAATCGATCCACACGTGGGAGAGCTGGTGGGTGAACAGCGGTCCCGCGTACAGGAACTCGGAATTGTAGACCGTCCGCCATTGATAGGTCGATGCCCACGCCGAATAGCTCTCCGGGGAGAGCGGGTGCGTCGGCGATCCGAGCCCGAGTACATAGAGCAGCAGCGCCTCGTCATACCCCTCCCACCGGAACGGCAGGAATCCGCTCTCCGGTCTCCACCCATGGGTCACCGTGGCTCCGCCGTTCTGAGCCCAGCGCCAATCGACGCGCGCGTACAACCGGTCGGTGAGGTCGCGGATCTCGCGCTCGGCCGGTGCAGCACCGTCGAAGTACGCCGCGGCGGTGAGCATGCCGCCCAGCAGCAGAGCCGAATCGACCGTCGACAACTCGCACTGCCAGGCGCGCGCGCCGGTCTGCAGATCGAGAAAGTGGTAGTAGAACCCGTTGTAGCCCGTCGCCTCGGGCTCGGGTCCCTGCCTGCTCCGCCAGAAGAATCGCAACGTGGTGAGCGTGCGCTCCGCGGCTTCGGCCCGCGAGACGAAGCCGCGCTCCACACCGACCGGGTAGCTGGTGAGCCCCAATCCCACCGCCGCGATGCTGGCCGGCCAGTCCGCGCATGTCTTGTCGAGCACCAGTCCGTTGCGGTGGTTGGTCTCATGCAAGAAGTAGCTGAACGCGCAGCGCTGGATCGTGCCGAGCATACGCGACGTTTCCATACCCCTCGCTTGAATTGCGCGCCGTGCACGGAAAAGTGCATATGTCCGGCGGTTCTGCCAACCGCTACCGCGCCATGATCGCGTGCAACCCCGGGGCACTCGCCTTGACGGCGGCCACGACGGCGTCAGGCTGTTCCTCGTAGATGTAGTGACCGCTGCCCGTCACGCTGTCGATGACAAGTGACGGCAGACCAGTACGCAGTTCGTCCACATCGCCCGGTGGCACCCCTCCCTGGTGTGGCGCGGTGCCGAGGAGAAGGCGCACCGGGCAGTGGATGGCGCCGAGGTGTGGGGCAAGGCGCTCTCGCTCGTGGGCCTCCGCCATGCGCAGGAACGCCTTGAGCGTGCCGTCCAGGTCGGCGGCGGCGCCCGCGGTGTAGGCATCCACCACCGAATCGGTCACCCAGCTCGTGTCTCCCGATGCGGCGACAAGACTGCCGTGGATGTGCCCGCGGATCCGCCGGATCCCGCCGAACCATCTGATCCAGGGGACGAACCGCATCGCCCGCCGGAAGCTGGGCGTGGCGGCTGCCTCCGCCGGACCACCTTCGAGCGACACGATCGCCCGCACCAGCTCGGGCCGCCGGTAGGCCAGGCGATACGCCATCGATGCACCGAGCGAGTGGGCCACGACGATGACGTCACGGACCTCGAGGGTGTCGAGCACGGCGGCGATCCGGTCCGCCTGGGCGGTGAGCGAGTAGTCGCCGTCCTCTGGACGCGCCGACGAGCCGATCCCCAGCGGCTCGATCACGATGGCGCGATATCCGGCTCCCGCGAGGAGCGGCACGACGTGCCGGAATCCGTACCGCGAACCGAAGAGACCCGGGATCAGGACGACCGGCTGCCCCTGCCCCGTCACGCTGACCTGTAGCGACTCGGCTCGAGCGACCGGTATTCTGAGGTCGGCAGTCGAGTCGACGCCGATGAGCAGGAGGGCGATGGTCCACATGGTAGTGCTCCTTCCAGGCGCATGGCCCCGCGCCGCCGCAGCACGATAACCGCGATCCCGACGACGATGGCGCATGCCACGTAGGTGACGAGGATCTGCGATGAGATGGGGACGACGAGTCCGAGCGCGGCGAAGAACCAGACTCGTGGAAAACGTCCCAGGAACGTCGCCATCAGGTACTTGCGCTTGGAATAGCGCGACAGCGGAGCGAGCGTCGAGACGATCCAGTACGGGATCGGGCTCCACGAGCAGAGCCACACGGCGAAGAACGGGCTGCGCTGGAACAGCACCAGCATCCGCTGCACGAGGCGCGACTTCCTGGCCTGCTCGAGCCTCGGGTGGCGGATCGCCGCGCCGAAGAGGTGATAGTTGATGTTGTCCATGTACAGGTTGCCGATCACGGCAACGACCGCCACGACGAGCGGCGGATAGATCCGACCCGTCACCATGAGCAGCGGCTCGAACATCGCGGGCACGACGACGGTGATCGGCCCACTCATGAAGAGCGTCAGGCAGAAGAACCCGACGAGGCCGCCAACCGCGGGCCAGTGCCAGACCGGATAGACCGCCAGCAGTGCCACGACGCCGCTCGCCCGCAGCACGGCGTCCCACTCGGGCGTCCCGTAGCGCCGGTGCAGAATCCCGGCGAGGGCGCTCACAGGATCGCTCCGGCGAGAGTCCCGAGCCGGGAGAACGGCACGCCATCGATGGCATCCGGGGCCGATTCCCCCAGGGCTTCGAGCATCGTGGGCATGAGATCGACGGTTCGCACCGGGACCTCGGGAATCGGAATACTGGCGGCGATCGGGACGATCATGTGATCGGCGATGAGGCTGCCGTGCCCCGAGCGGTGCTCGGGCAGCTCCCACGGTCCGCGGAAGTCCACTCCCCGCTCCGCCGCCAGCACGATGTCGCCGCTGCGCGGTGACGCGAGCAGCTGCAGCAGCTGCCGCGGCGCATCGGGAAATTCCGTCGCCACCGAGCGCGCCAGCAGCTCGCGATCGTCGACCCTGAGCAGGCGGCCGAGCCCGAGCGGGTCGCCGAGCAACGGCGTGTACGTCACCCGCTCACCGTCATCGGTGAGGCGCGCCCGCCGCTGCCCGCGCGCCACGATAATCCCATCGCGTCCGTCGCGGTACGCACCCAACGCCACACCGGAAAGGGAGAGGACCCGGTCGCGCAGATCGGCCGCGCCGGCGCTGCCGTCACGGAAGTAGACGTGGGCGGCGCCGTTCCCGGACACCATGACCGCCGCGCGCGCTGCGCGGCGCCACAGGTGCAGCGGGTGGCGGATCGTCGGGACGCCCATCCTCTCGAGCGCGAGCGCGACGTCGTCGTGCTCGTGGACCGCACTCGCACCGTGATCGGCTACGACGAACAGCGCCGGCAGCTCGCCACTCCCGAGGGCGCGCGCCATGAATGCTCCGAGTGCATCGTCGATGGCGCGGCACGCGGCGAGCACGCGCGGGTGTCGAGGGTCGTGCAGATGCGTCAGGCCATCCGGCCCGGGAAATACGACGAACAGAAATCGCCAGGGACGCGAGGCGGCAGCAATCCATGCAGCGGCGACGGCGCGGTCGAGCGCCGGATAGCTGCCGCAGTAGTGAGCCGCCGCACCGAGGATCGCCCGGCGCGCCGGGATGAGGTGCGCTCCGCGGTGCAGGCCGCGTGTGATCGGCGTGCAGATGGCGAGGCTTTCCGGAACCAGCTCGAACAAGGACGGGCCGCTCGCAATGTCGCGGTTGATCCATCCTGCCTGGGGCCCGCAGTAGCTGCGGGCGGCCCGCCAGCGCTCGACCGGACCGCCGTCCATACCGGCGCGATCGAACCAGCGGATTCCCGGAACGTTAGCGGGGCCCGGGTAGCGACCGAAGAGGATCGGGATGTAGGCAACGCCCGTGGTCGATGGGAACACCGTCGTGCCCGCGGTCAGACCTCCCGGCTCGACCACCCAGCGTGACAGGTTCGGCAGCTCGCCGCGGTCCAGGAGGTCCTGGAACACGTCGTGGCGGACGCCGTCGATCAGGATGCAGACGACTCGGCGCGGATCTCTCGTGGTCATGGGATCCGCCTAGTCGCTGTTGATGACGGCGAGAGCCACCAGGTACGTCGCAACGGCGCCGAGTCCGGTGAACACCGCCCCCGGGACCCGGCCGATCTCGAGACCGAGGGAGAGACGCGGGTGCAGCCGGGTCGCTGTCGTGCACCCCGCGGGCCCGCAGCTCACGGCGCTCGTGTAGCGCAGCGCCTCCGGCCGTGCCGCGACCGCAAACCAGTCGCTCGGGCTCCACCGCACGAGGCCCTGGATCGAGCCGGGTGCGATATCGCCGGTGGAGCTGACGAGCGGCGTCCCGACGGCGAAGTCGAGTGCGGCAGAGGCGGAGAGCCAGCGCCGGTAGCGCACCTCCGGGCCGACGAGGAGCCCGGCCCGGTCGAGGCTCGCGACGACCGATCCCCCGACCGCATCACGCGGTCCCGTGTTCACCATCACGCCCCAATCGGCGACTTCGCGGAACGGCGCGTCGCCCCAGGCGTCCGCACCGAGCAGCATGTACGCGCCGAAGTCCGTGGTAACGAAGGCCGAGCAGTCGGGCTTGGGACGGGCCTGGTAGCAGAGCTGAGCGTCGAGCCCCGCGGGCGCGGCGAGGAAGGCCAGGGTGAGGACGATGAAGGAGCGCATGGGAGCCTCGGGCGAAAGCGGTATCACCGACGTGCAGCGTTCGGGGGACACGTTCGCCCGGCCCTCTCAAGCCGGTTTCAAGGCGGGGCAGACTACCGTCAACAGGTAGCCAACCTCTTTCAGAATCGGCACATTCCTCTACATGAACGTCACGCGCTCCTGCCGGCTGGTGTGTGTTGCCGCCCTGTGGGCGCTGAGTGGATGCAGCCGCGGAGCGACCGCCCCGATGTCTCCGAAGGCGTTGACCATCACGGGCGGCAACTTGCAGACCGGCTGCCTGCTGCAACCGCTCCCCGAGTCGCTCGAGGTCACGGTGACGGGAAGCGACGGCACTCCACTCGCGGGCGCACCGGTGACGTGGAAGGTGACGGGCGGCTCGGCGACGCTCTCGAGCACGGTCCGTACGACGGACCAGGCGGGGAGAGCGCGCGTGCAGCTCGCCCTCGGGCTGGCGTTGTCGCCCATCGCGGTCTCAGCGAGCACCGGTGGCGCGCCCGCTGTTGCATTCTCGGCCATCGGCCGGGTCGCGTCCTACGGGCTCGGGCAGACCACGTCCAGCACGTTGAACGCGAGCAGTTGCACCTTTGCGGGCGGTGGTCCGTTCGACGCCTACGCCCTGACGCTGACGGGCGCGCAGTCTTTTGTCGCGTCAATGAGCTCCGACTCGTTCGATGCCGCGCTTGAGGTGGTCGACGAGCACTTCACACTGGGGGGCGCCTACAACTTCGACAGCGTTCCGGGAAGGGGTGTCACCAATTCGTTTCTCAAGATGATCGCGGCCGGTGGCGCGTTCGGCATCGCCGCTGCCGCGCAGAATCTCGGGGGCGCGGGGTCCTACACTCTCACCACAACCGCCGTGCCGGTATACGCCGACAGCTGCCTCAACGACGTTTGGGTGACCCGCGGCATCGTTACCCAGCAAGAGCTGAAGTCGACAGACTGCGTGGACGGGACCGGTCCTTATTACTTCGACGCGTTCCAGATGGTGCTGGTGTCTGGGCAAACAGTCACGATCACGGAGAGCTCGGCTGCCTTCGATGCCGAGCTCTTCCTCCATTCGACATCGGGCAAGATCGTCTTCGATGACAACAGTGGCGGCGGGACCAATGCCCGACTCAGCTACACGAACTCCTCAAGCGGGGCCGAACAACTCTCTATTCTGCCATCGACGGCGACCCTCGGGGCAACCGGCGCATACACCCTCACGATCGATCCGGCAATGGTGACATCGTCCGCTGGGACAACGGCGGCACTGTTCGGGACTCCCCAGGCCTCCCGTCACTTCGCGGGAGCACTGCGCTCCCGGTAGCGCCGGACCTGTCCCGGCGTCACCATCTCCTGCAGCAGAATCGCACGCTCGATCGGCGCCGCGAACGCGTAGCCGCGCGGATCGACCGCCACCCAGCGTTCCCACTCCAGCCGATCGAGCGACTGCTCGACCTCGCTCAGCGGCAGTCCCGTCGCGCGCGCCAGCTCGCCGGCGCTGAACCGCTCACCGAGCGACGCCGCGGCTGCCAGCACCGTCTGCGCCGGCTCGGGCGTCCGGCGAAGGCGCAGACACACTGCCCCGACGACGGCCGGCGGCAAGTCACCCGGCAGCGAATCGACGAGCGTGCGGCGCTCTCCCGGCCAGGCGGGAGCGTCGGCGGTCATGCGAAACCCGAGCGCTACCGCTTCGAGCATCGCGCTCGCCAGCAACGCCACGCCCGCGCTGTCGCGCTCGACGCGCCGCACGACGCGATCGATGTCCGCTGCCGTGTACCGCGGCAACCACCAGCGCGCCAGGGCGCCGATCGCCGCATGGTCGAGCCTTCCGAGTCGAATCACCTCGCCCGCGAAACCACGACCGATCTGCGCCCGCAGCGCGTCGAGCCACTCAGGCCGTTTCTCGCTGCTCTGCGCACTGACGACGACGAGAACCCGCGCGTCGTGAACGTCCCGGACGAGCTGTGGCAACGCCGCCGCCGTTTCGCGATCGAGATCCTGCGCATCGTCCAGGGCAAGCAGAACCGGCTGCTCGCTCGCCGCCGCTCGCACTGCCGCAACGAGCGCCTGAGCCGGCTCGACCGCACCGGCAGCTCCACTGGGAAGCTTCGTGTCGAGATCGGGAGCGAGCGCGCCGAGCACCGCGAGGGCCGCGCCCGATGCGCCGGTGATACCTGGTGCCGCCGCCAGCCCTCCGCTCAAGAGTCCCACGACCCCCGCCCACGGCAGTTGCGCGTCCGAGGGCACGGCCCGTGATGCTGCGACGGTCGCGTCCGCGAGACGCGCACGATCGACCATCTCTTCCAGGAGCCGCGTCTTCCCTTCACCGGGCTCGCCTTCGAGCAACACGACGCCGGCGCTGCCACCCCGCGCGCGGTCCCAGACGGCGGTGAGGCGAGCCAGCTCAGCGGCGCGCCCGGTCAGCGGCGCACGGGGACGCGCCCCTTCGGGCGTCGCGACCACGCGGCGGCCCACCCGAGCTTCGCGTACCCGGTCCACGAGACGGCGTGTCTCGGGCGCCGGCTCGGTGCCGAGGCGGTCGCGTAACGCTGCCGTGAGCCGATCGGCGAGCGCCAGCGCACCGGCGCGATCGCCGTCGAGCGCGAGCGCACGGATCGCGGCGCGGGCCGCGGCTTCGGCTGTCGGCTCGAGCGCGAGGGCCCGCAGCGCCGTCGCCTTTGCCCCCGCCGTCTCCGCGGCGGCGAGCTGGGCTTCGGCCCATTCGGTCAGCGCCTCGACCGACCGGGTGCGCCACAACAGCCGCTCCCCCGCCAGCCAGTTCTCGAACTCGCTCGCATCGGGGACCGACAGACCTTCGAGAAAGTCGCCGGTGGCGACGCGGGCGGCTCCGGCCCAATCCCTGGCGGCGCTCCGCAGGGCCAGCTCGTCGCAGTCGAGCGCCACCGCGCCTTCGGCGAGCGACACCTGGTCGACGTCGGCCAATACGCGCGCATCCCCCAGGACGCGGCGGAACACGCGCAGCGCTTCACTCAGGGAGTGCCGTGCCGACTTCTCGTCGCGCTCGCTCCAGAACAGCCCGATGAGGTGGTCGCGCGTGCGAGCGCGCCGCGGCGAGCGCGCCAGGTACACGAGCAGCGCCAGATGTTTGCGCCACAGCAGCTCGGACGGAGCAGGCGCGCCGTCGATCGTGATGCGGGCTGGGCCGAGAACGCTCACGGAGACGGCGGCGTCGGACATGGCCCGATCATAATACCGGCACCGGCTCAAGCCGCGAGGCGCCGGGGGTGTAGATTGGATCGCCACATGGACACACCGGACCTCGTGCGGGTGCAGCGCGCCGTCGGCGTGCGTTACGAGGTGCTGGACCTGG
>DASSIL010000215.1:0-2812 GCA_035691925.1 Gemmatimonadales bacterium | reverse complement strand
GGGCGACGGTCCTGCCCGCGCCCTCGCGGCCGCGCTGCGGCAAGCCCGGGCTGCCCGAGCGCCGGTGAGCTTCGACCTCAACTACCGCGCGGCGCTGTGGCGCGGGCGTGATCCCCGCCCGATCATCGAACCACTCGTCCGCGGCGCCGATCTGGTGATCGGCAATGCGGCAGCCGTGCAGGCGATGCTCGGTCTCGACCTCCCGGATGGCGCGCTCGCGGAACGGATCGGCCAGCAGCTCGGCTGCCGGTACGTTGCCGTCACACAGCGCGAGTCGATTGCGGCGCGCACGCAGCGCTGGAGCGCGGCGCTGTACGACGCGGGCGCGGGTCGCTGCGTCGCGAGTACGCAGCACGAGATCGACGTCGTGGATCGAGTCGGCGGCGGGGACTGCTTCGCGGCGGCGCTCATCGCCCGGCTGATCGCCGGCGCACCGCCGGCCGAGGCGCTCGAGTTTGCGGTGGCGGCGAGCACATTGAAGGTCACGCAACCGGGCGACTTCAGCCGTTTGAGCGTGGCCGACGTCCTGGAGTGGCAGCGGCGATGATCCCGGCGTTTCGGTGGTTCGGTCCGGGTGATCAGATCCCGCTGGCCCACATCCGCCAGATCCCGGGCGTGCGCGGCGTGGTGAGCGCGCTGTACGACGTCGCGCCCGGCATGCCCTGGACGCCGGATCGCCTGGGGAACCTCAAGTCACAGATCGAAGACGTAGGACTCACGTTCGCGGTGGTGGAGAGCGTGCCGGTCCACGAGGACATCAAGCTCGGGCGCCCCGGCCGTGATCGGTGGATCGATAACTACTGCGTGAGCATCCGCACCCTGGGCGAGCTGGGAATTCCAGTCCTCTGCTACAACTTCATGCCGGTGTTCGACTGGATGCGCACCGACCTCGCGATGCCGCTGCCCGACGGCTCCACCGCGCTCGCGTACGACGACGCCACCCTCGCCGCGATCGACGTGTCGCATGGCACCGGAACGCTGCCGGGGTGGGCCGCGACGTATGACGCCGCGGAGCTGCAAGCGTTGCTCGCCGCGTATCGCGCCGTGGATGCCGAGCGCCTGTGGGACCACCTCGCCTATTTCCTGGAGCGTGTGGTCCCGGTCGCCGCGCGCGCGGGGGTGCGGCTCGCGCTCCACCCCGACGACCCACCGTGGTCGATCTTCGGACTGCCGCGCATCATCACGGACGCGAAGGCCCTGGACCGCCTCGTCCGGCTCGTCGACGATCCGGCAAATGGCGTGACGTTCTGCACCGGCTCGCTCGGGGCCAATCCCAAGAACGATCTCGTGGACATGGTGCGGCGTCTCGGCGGAATGGGGCGCATTCACTTCGCGCATTGTCGTAACGTGCGGGTCACCGGCATGCGCCGTTTTCACGAAACGGCCCACCTGTCGGCGGACGGTGGTGTAGATCTGTATCGGGTCCTCTGCGCCCTCAATGACGTGGGATTCGTCGGCCCGATGCGGCCCGATCACGGCCGCATGATCTGGGGCGAGACGGGACGCCCTGGCTACGGCCTCTATGACCGGGCGTTGGGAGTCGCCTATCTGCAGGGGCTGTGGGAGGCCATCGAGCGGGGCCGCGCGTGAAGCTCGGTGTTCGCTGGACGGTGTGCGCCCTGCTGTTCGCCGTGACGACCGTCAACTACATGGACCGCCAGGTGTTCGGCATCCTTGCCCCGACACTGCAGCGCGAGCTGCAATGGTCGGAATCGCAGTATGGGGATGTCGTGTCGTGGTTCAGCTTCCTGTATGCCCTCGGCTTTCTGGCGGCGGGCTGGTGGATGGACCGCGTCGGTGTGCGCAAGGGGTTCGTCGCGGCCGTCGTCGCCTGGAGCCTGGCGGCCATCGGTCATGCGTTCGCGCGCACCACCGCCGGATTCTCCGTTGCCCGCGCCCTCCTCGGCCTGGGCGAGTCCGCCAATTTTCCCGGTGCGGTGAAGGCGGTGGCGGCGTGGTTCCCTAAACGGGAACGCGCCCTCGCCACCGGGATTTTCAACGCGGGGACCAACACCGGCGCCATTGTCACGCCGCTCCTCGTGCCTTGGATCGCGCTCACGTGGGGATGGCGCTGGGCGTTCGTGGTGACGGGATCGCTGGGGTTCCTGTGGCTACTCGTGTGGCTGGCAGTGTACCGCGACCCGGAGAGTCATCCAGGTGTGTCGGCCGCCGAGCTCGCGCTCATCCATAGCGATCCACCGGATGCCGCGGTGCGGGGTGTTCCCTGGCTGCGGCTCTTCAGTCTCCGCCAAACCTGGGCGGTTGCCGTCGGGAAACTGTTCGCGGATCCTGTCTGGTACTTCTACCTGTTCTGGCTGCCGAAATTCCTCGATACCAAATATCATGTGAAGCTTTCGCAGCTGGCCCTCCCGCTGATCGTGGTGTACCTCGTGGCGGACGTCGGGTCGGTCGCCGGTGGGTGGCTTTCGAGCGCACTGATCAAGCGAGGCCTGTCGGTGAACCGGGCTCGCAAGACGGCTATGCTGGCCATGGCGTTGCTCATCGTGCCGACGGCGTTCGCGCCGCGCGCGGGGTCGCTGTGGGCCGCGGTGCTGATCGTGGCGGTCGCGGCCGCGGCGCACCAGGCCTGGTCGGCGAACGTCTATACGCTCGCGAGTGACATGTTTCCCAGAGGGGCGGTCGGGTCGGTAGTCGGAATCGGCGCCTTTGCGGGTGCCGCGGTCAGCGTCCTGTTCCAACGTTTCACGGGCCGGATCCTCCAGGCCACTGGTAACGATTATACGCCGGTGTTCGCGGTGTGCGGCGTCGCCTACGTGACGGCGTGGTGCATCATCCACCTGCTGGCGCCGCG
>DASSIL010000214.1:0-6781 GCA_035691925.1 Gemmatimonadales bacterium | reverse complement strand
GCTGTTCGTCTCGCTCAGCATACTAGCTGGACAAGGAACGCAAGGCCGTGTTCGCGTGGCATGGCGACCTGCCAGGCCGCTGCAAGGCTCGCTCGTGCTGCTGGCCGTGCGCGCTGCCCCGATGGACAGCGTGCAGGCCGTGGACGGGGAGCTGGCGGGTGAACCGCTCCATTTCGAGCTGATCGACGGCTGGTTTCGGGCAATCGGCGCCGTGCCGCTCGACGCCGGGGACCACACCCAATCGCGGATGGTGATCGAGTGGATTGGGGGCGCTCGGGATACGGTGATTCGCAGCGTGCCGGTGGCCCGCCGCCGGTCACCCAGCGAGCGACTGTGGACGGCCCCGGATTTCGTGACACCGCCCGATTCCGTCGCGCCGCGTCTCGCGAGCGAGCGCGCCCTGGTGCGCGACCTGCACCGCCAGTCCCACGACGTGCCGCGCCTGTGGCGGGCGCCGTTCCGGCTGCCCCGTCCCGGACCGACCGAGGATGGATTCGGCATGCGCCGCATCTTCAACGGCCGGCTGCGCAGCCGGCACCTCGGCGTGGACTTCTCAGGACGGCGGGGTGACAGCGTCCTCGCCACGAACCGCGGCGTGGTGGCGTTCGCGGGCGACCTCTATTTCAGCGGCACGACGATCTTCCTCGCGCACGGCGCCGGCTTGCTCACCGCCTACCTCCACCTCAGCCAGGTCCTGGTCGCGCCGGGCGACACGGTCTCGGCGGGCCAGCTCATCGGCCTCGTCGGCGCAACGGGCCGGGTGACCGGCCCACACCTGCACTGGTCCGCGTCCTATGGCGGCCTGGCGGTCGATCCATTGAGTCTCGTAACGCTCGACCTGACCGCACCACTGCCCTGACGGCCGCAGAACGACACCTTGAAGAAGCGGACAAGTGGCGACTCTCTCTCGTGGACCATATCATGGGCGCGAGAAAGGACACACCCATGCGCCGCTCCATTGCTCCGTCGCTCGCGATCCTCTGCGCCCCACTCGCTCCCGTCCTCAGCCAGTCAACCCCGGGGACGACAGACCGTGCCGTGGAGCGACGGGTGGATTCTCTGCTCCGCCAGATGACGCTCGAAGAAAAGCTCGGGCTCCTCTCCGGTGTGAACTTCTTCGACATCCCGGGCCTCCCGCGGCTCGGGATCCCGGAGCTCGGCACGGCCGACAGCCCCTTCGGCGTGCGCGCGACCGGTCCTGCCACGCTCTACGTCGGCGGCATCGGCCTCGCTGCAAGCTGGGATACGGCCCTCGCCCTCCGCGTCGGCACCGAGATCGGCCGCGACGCCCGGGCGCGCGGCAAGCACTACTCCCTCGGCCCCGGCGCCGACCTGTATCGCACGCCGCTCGGCGGGCGCAACTTCGAGTACCTCGGCGAGGACCCCTACCTCGCCTCGCGCCTCGCGGTCGGGTTCATCACCGGCATGCAGACGCAAGGCGTGAGCGCGACGATCAAACACTTCATCGGCAACGAATCGGAATTCGCCCGCAATACCACCGATTCCCGCATCGACGAGCGCACGCTGCGCGAGATCTACCTCCCCGTGTGGGAGGCGGCGGTCAAGGAAGCGCACGTCGGCGCGATCATGCCGTCGTACAACCTGACCAACGGCTCGTACATGACGGCGAATCGCCGTCTCCTGGTGGACCTCCTGAAACAGGAGTGGGGATTCCCCGGCGTGCTCATGTCCGATTGGGGCGCCGTGCACTCCACGCTCGACGCCGCCAACGGCGGCACCGACCTCGAGATGCCCGGCCAGCAACACTGGGTTCGCGACTCCCTGCTCCCTCTGGTGCGGAGCGGGCGGATCGCTCAGGCGACGATCGACGACAAGGTGCGCCGGCTGCTGCGCAACGCGGTCCGCTTCGGCTGGCTGGACCGGCCCCAGCTCGATCCCTCGATCCCGCGCTACAGCCAGACGGGACGCCAAACGGCGCTCGACGGCGCACGTGAGGCGATCGTGCTCCTCAAGAACGACCACGGTGTCCTGCCGCTGGACCGCCAGCAGGTCCATTCGATCGCCGTGATCGGCCCCAACGCGTTCCCGCCGGGGACGCTGTTGGGTGGAGGGAGCGCGACCATCCCCGTCTTTCACAGTGTGAGCTTCCTCGAAGGCATCAGCAACGACCTCGGCGCCGGGAGCGCGGTGCTGAACGCGCGCGGCATTCCGAGCTACGCCACGGTGACGTTCGCCACCCGCTTCACCACCACCGCGGCGGGCGGGACGCCGGGACTCACCGCCGAGTCGTTCACTACGCCGGACCTCTCGGGCGCGCCGGTGGCCACGCGCGTCGACCGCATCGTGAACGTGGGCAGGCCGTTCGACATCGGGGCCCTGGCTTCGGGTGAGCCGATCGATTTCGCCGCGCTGTTCGGCGGCCCTCCCTCGCCTCCGGGTACACGCTGGACCGGCTATTACACGCCAGCCACCCCCGGCACCTTCGACATCGTGGTGCAGCAGGGCGGCTTCTCCAATGCGGGCTACCGGCTCTTCGTGGACGACAAGCTGGTGGCCGATCGCTGGTCCCGGATGCGGGCGATCATCGAGGCGACGAGCGTCGCGCTCGACGCCAGCCCCCACAAGATCGTGCTGGAGCATCATGTTCAGCCCGGCTTCGGCGGTCCGTTCATCAAGCTGGGAATCGTGCCGCAGGGGAGTTGGGTCGATTCCGCGACCATCGCCATGGCGGCGAAAGCGGATGTGGTCGTGCTCGCCGTCGGGTTCGATGCGCAGAGCGAGACGGAAGGGTGGGACCGCACGTTCGGGCTGCCGCCCGGCCAGGACGAGCTGATCGAGCGGGTCGCCGCCGCGAACCCCAGGACCATCGTCGTGATCAGCTCGGGTGGCGGAGTCGACATGAGCAAGTGGATCGACAAGGTCCCCGCGGTGCTCCAGGCGTGGTATCCCGGGCAAGAAGGGGGGACGGCGCTCGCCGAGGTTCTGCTCGGCGAGGTCAATCCCTCCGGGCATCTGCCGGCGACCTTCGAACGCCGCCTGGAGGACAATCCGGCGTATGCCAATTGGTTCGAGACCCCCGGCACCAATCGCATCGAATATAAGGAAGGGGTTTTCGTCGGGTACCGCGGCTTCGAGCACAACGGGACCGCGCCCCTTTTCCCCTTCGGGCATGGGCTGTCGTACACGACGTTCGGCTACGCCAACGTCACGGTGCAGCAGGCTCCGACCACCGTCGGCGCCCTCCCCCGATGGGACGTTTCGTTCGACGTGACGAACAGCGGTAGTCGAGCCGGGGTGGCAGTGGCCCAGGTGTACGTCGCGAGTCCGGCGAGCGCCGTGGCGCGTCCGCCCAAGGAGCTGAAGGGCTTCCGCCGGGTGGCGCTGCAGCCGGGGGAAACGAAGCGGGTCACCGTCCCGCTCACGCTGCGCTCGCTCGCGTACTACGACGTCTCCGGAAACGTCTGGCGCGCCGATCGGGGGACCTACCAGGTGCTGATCGGCAGCTCCTCGGCGGATACCCCCGCCTCCGGCAGTCTCACGCTTGCGCGGTATGGCACGACCCAGTAGTCGCTCGGGCCGGTGACCGTGCTTGCGGACCTCGCCGTCCTGCTGGCCGCACTCTCAGCACAGGGGCGTGACTCCGCAGGCCGCGACACGATCCGCGCCCTCGCGGTGACGAACGGCGAGCAGGTCGATTGGGCTGCCGCGGATTCCATCGACGATCTCCGTCAGCGCGAGCCGCGCCAGGGCGCTCCCGCGAGCGAGCGGACGATCGTCCACGTGGCTCAGGATGGATCGGCGCTGATCATCCGGGTGCGCTGCTTCGACTCCCAAGTCCCGCACATCCGGGCTACCCAGCTGCGGCGCGACGCCGATCTCTCGAGCGACGACGGCGTCGAGCTGCTGATCGACTCGTTCAACGACCACCGCAGCGCCTTCGTCTTCGGCACGAACCCCAACGGAGCGATGTGGGACGCGCAGTTCGCCGGCGTCGACGACTTGAACGAGAGCTGGAACGGGGTCTGGGATGTGCTGGTCACGCGCGACAGCCTGGGATGGACCGCACAGTTCCGGATTCCCTTCCTGGCGCTCCGGTTCCGCCCCGGCACGAACCCGACGTTCGGATTCAACATCCGGCGCTTCATCCGTCGCAAGAATGAGGAGGATCTGTGGCGCTCCTATGGGCGCTCCCAGGGCCTCTATCTCCTCAATAAGGAAGGGACGATCACCGGGCTCGGCGGCGTGCAGCGCCCCCACGCGCTCGAGCTCTATCCATACGCCCTGGGCCGAGCGGTGCAAGCGGAGCATGACAGCCTCGGCACGCGGACGACCGGCGGCTATCTCGGCGGGAAGTCGGGAATCGATGTAAAGCTTCCCCTCTCCCCGACGCTCACCGCCGACCTGACCGCCGGCACCGATTTCGCCCAGGTCGAAGCGGATCAGCAGGTGATCAACCTGACCCGCTTCCCCGTGTTCTTTCCCGAAAAGCGGGAATTCTTTCTCGAATCGAGCGGGCTGTTCGACTTCGGCACGCCGGAGCGATTCCTGCTCTTCTATTCGCGGCGCATCGGTCTGGATACGACCGGTGCACCGGTCCCGATTTTCGCCGGGGGCCGGGTGTATGGCCGGTTGGGACCGTGGAAGATCGGCGTGCTCGACGCCGAAACGGGTCACGGCGACGAGGCGAACGACGCCGTCTTACGGGTGCAACACGACCTGTTCGATCGGTCGTACATCGGGGCGGTCGCGACCCTTCACGACCCCATACATGGCGGCGGCCCGGAACGCGCCGGAGGCCTGGATATCGATCTGCCACTGCTCGTGCATGGCGCCAACCTCGAGCCCAAGGTCTACGTCGCGGCAAGCCAGACACCGGGAATTTCCGGAACCCCCACGGCCTGGCGCCTCTCCACCGACAACCCCAACGACTTGTTCGATAACTTCGCGTCGCTGTACCATATCGACGCCGGATTCAACCCGGCGCTCGGCTTCGTGCGGCGCACTGGCATCTGGGAGACGACGGGACACGTGGATTTCATGCCCCGCCCCGGTTTGCTCGGTATTCGACAGCTTGATTTCACGTTTCCGATTCCGAGCTGGGACATCATCGCCAATGAGTCGGGGACCCCGCTGCGAGCCGGGGACTGGCAAACGGCGTGGTTCGAGTGGCGCGTCTTCGGCGGCGACCGCCAAAACGGCGACCACTTCGAAGTCAACCTGCAACGGCTCATGGATGCCCCTGCCGACACCTTCACGCTCTTCCCCGGTATCGTCATCCAGCCGGGGCGCTATTGGTGGTCGCGCACCGAGCTGCAGTACTTCATGAGCCCGGGCCGCCCGCTCAGCTTCGGCGCCTTCGCGAACTGGGGACGGTTCTATGGCGGCACGAGCACCGACCTCGAGCTGACGGCCTCGTGGCGGGGCGGCGGGCACGTCATCGTCGGCACCGATCTCACCCACACGACGGCGCGACTCCCCGCCGGCCGCTTCACCGCCGTGCTCTCCGCCAATCGCATCGAGTACGACTTCAACACCCGCGCGAGCCTGCTGGCGTTCGTCCAGTACGACAACGAGAGTCAGCGAGTGGACTTCAACCTGCGCTTTCACTGGATCCCGGTGATCGGGGACGACTGCTACGTGGTGTGGAACTCGGGGTACACGACCGACCCCCAGGCGCCATTCCGGTTCCCCAATGCCCACGCGCTCGCCCGCCCCCTGAACGGGGCGTTCATCATCAAGGTCGTCCACCGCCTGACGCCGTGATACCGGATGTGCGCCGGCTGTTCGTCACGCGAACGGTGCGGCTGTTCGCGTACGGAGCGCTGTCGGTCATCCTCGTCGTCTATCTCACGACGCTCGGCCTCGGCGCTGCGCGCGTCGGCGCACTGCTCACCCTCACCCTCGCCGGGGACACGGCCGTGTCGCTGTGGCTGACGACACGCGCCGACCGGGTCGGTCGGCGCCGCATGCTGGTCGTTGGGGCAATCCTGATGGCCGCGGCAGGAATCGCGTTCGCCGCGACGCGCAACTTCCTCCTCCTGACGATCGCCGGGACGATTGGGGTCATCAGCCCCAGCGGAAATGAAGTCGGGCCATTCCTCCCCATCGAGCAGGCGGCACTGTCCCAGGTCGTGCCCGCCACCTCGCGCACGGGTGTGTTCGCCTGGTATCAGCTCGCGGGCGCGTTCGCCACGGCCCTGGGATCGCTCTGCGGTGGGGTGCTGTCCCACGGTTTGCAGCGGGTTGCGCTGACACCGGTCGCGAGCTACCGGGCGGTGGTACTCGGCTACGCGGCACTCGGCCTCGTGCTGGCCGGCGTCTTCGGTCGCCTGTCCCCGGTGGTCGAAGTCCCGGCTGCGGCCGCTCACGACTCGGCAACGACCGGGCTCGGTCGTTCGCGAACGATCGTTCTCAAACTTGCAGCCCTCTTCGGTCTCGATGCCTTCGCGGGAGGATTCGTCGTCCAGAGCTTCGCCGCGTACTGGTTCTACTTGCGCTTCGGGCTCAACCCTGCCGCGTTGGGTACGATCTTTTTTGGCGCCAACGTGTTTGCCGGGATCTCGGCGCTCGCCGCGTCGCGGCTGGCCGCCCGCTTCGGCCTCGTTCGCACGATGGTGTTCACTCATCTGCCGTCCAACGTGCTCCTGATGCTCGTGCCGCTGATGCCGACGCTGGCGCTGGCCGTGCTCGTGCTGCTGTTACGCTTCAGTATCAGCCAGATGGACGTGCCGACGCGGCAGTCGTACGTGATGGCGGTGGTGCGCCCCAACGAGCGCTCCGCTGCCGCGGGCGTCACCGGCGTCGCGCGGACGATGGGGGC
>DASSIL010000213.1:0-7509 GCA_035691925.1 Gemmatimonadales bacterium | reverse complement strand
GCCGTCACGGTAAACACCCCGCCATCACTGCGCCCGTTCACCGCCGGATTGTACATCTCCTCGGCGTGCACCGGCGGCCGGATGAACACCCCCGGCGTCGTCGCACGCGCGACGTAGGACATCGTGTACGTTCCCGGCCACAGCGTCGTCGCGACGTAGACCACGCGGTCGTCGCGCAGCTCGCGATGATCCCACGGCGACCACCACCCGTACTCCCAATAGCCGTAGTACCAGCTGGGTCCCTCGTCGCCCGTGACCTGCTGCTGCTCCTCGTCGGCGTTCTCGTCGCTCTGCTGCTGCGGCTGGGCACGCGCCACTGGTGGCAACCCCGCCGTGCGCAGCGATAGATCGACCGCTTCGAGCCCGGCCGGCAACGCGTCGTCCACGACGATGAAGTTGCGCAGCACTGGGACGGTGACCCGCACCTTCACCCGCACCAAATCGCCCTCCACGGCACGGGTGATAGGCACGGACCGGTCGTAGCGCTCGTACCAGCGCTCGACCTTGACACCAGCGTCCGCGGGGGTGACGGGCCGGGCCGCCGGCACGGCCTGGACCGTCACATAAAAGAAGACCGGCGCGCCGCTCCCTTCGGCGGCGAGCATCACCTGCAGCGCCTGCTTGCCGTCGGGTCGATTGGCGACGAGCCCCGTCAACGCGACCGTCGTGTCGCTGAAAGTTCCGCCCGCGACCTTGTCGAACAGGATCCGCGTGCCGCGGAACACGCGCACCTGGCGGTCGGCACCGGCCCGGCGATAGCTGTCGTAGCGCGCCAACGCCTCGACCGCCGCCGCATAGTCCTGCGTGTCCCACCACCAGTCGGGCGCGGCACGCCCGCGCGCCGCAACCGTCTCGACGAGCGGCCCGATCAGCGCGTTGCCTGGATCGACCGCCAAGGTCGCCATCAGGAGGCGCGCGACCGGGCGCACCGACGACTGGAAGTAGAAGTACTTCGCCGACCAGTCGGTCGGCAGCACCGCCCGCCGCCCCTCGACCGTGACCTGCGCCCACGCCGGCTCGAGCAGCGCCCGCGCCGCTCCGATCTCGCGGCGCCGCGCCAGCATTTCGGCGAGCAACGCCCGGTCTTCCCACGACAGCCCGCGCATGCGCTGCAGCAGGTCGTTCTCCACTGCGATGTCGGGGAAGCCGGCGCGACTCAGGAAATCGGCCGCCGCCACGCGCTCACCGAGCTGCACCTTCTGGTCGTCATACCAGTGGAACACGGGGATGAAGAGCTGGGCCTGTTTGTGCAGCGACCCGGAGAGGTACGCGACCAGTTTCCCCATCGCGGAATCGCTCACCGGAATCCCGGCGGCGCGCGCGGCGAGCAACGTTCGCCCCGCGTCGGCGCTCACCCACGGTGACGACCAGTCAGTCTTGCTCCACAACCCGATGGCACCATCGTCGCGCTGGCGCCCGAGGAGGATCGCCACCGCCGCTGCGATTTCGGCCTGTGCATCGCCCGTCACGAGCGGCTTTTGGAGCTGCTTCTGCGCCCGGTACAGCGCGATCAACGGTAACGCGGCGCTCGACACCTGCTCCGAGCAGTAGTAGGGGTAGACGCGCAGCGTCTCGCGGTAGCCGCGAATCAGCGCGATCGGCGATGCGCCGTACGACAGCACGAGCCTGGAGCGCGCCGGGTCGAGCGGCTCATCGAACACGAACTCGGCGCTCGTCGTGTCAACGAGCGTCCCGGCCACTTCGAACGCGCGCGGGTGATAGGGCAGCCGGATCGGGAGCCGCGTCTCGACGGCGTCGGCGTTCGTGCCGCTCGCCGCCTTGAAGCGGAACGCGGCAGTGTCACCCGGCGCGCCCTTGAAGGTGAAGCGGACCTCGCGGCCACGGCCCGCTTCGAGCGTCGCCGTCTTCGTGGCGGCCCCGAGCAGCGTCGCACCTTGCGCCTGCGCCTGGACGGTCGCCGTTGGCGTGCCGGGGAGCCGGCTGTTCACCACCACGCCGGCGAGCAGCGAGTCGCCCTCGCGCAGGAAGCGGGGCAGGGCGGGTCGCGCCAAGAGCGGCCGTGTGACGAGCATCTTGGCGTCGCCCGAACCGTAGCGGTCGCCCGCCGTCACCGCCACCGCCATCAGGCGGAACGTCGTGAGGTTGTCGGGGAGCAACGCCCGGGCAATGGCGTGACCCGCGGTGTCGGTCACGACCGAGCCGAGGAAAAACGCCGTCGTCTGGAAGCGCGAGCGCAGGATCCCCTCGACGTCCATCCCGCCGCCGCCACCCGGGGCGCGCTGGCCTTTCTCTCCTTCGGTCACCTGCGCCGCGACCGAGGTCAGGTTCGAGGCGAGCCGCAGCCCGAGACCGCGGGGTCGGTAGATCAGCGCCACGGGGTCCGGCGTCTGGTATCCGGTGAGCGACAACACTCCTTCATCCACCGCCCACAGCGTGACTTCCGCCTTGCGCCCCTTTCCTCCCGCATCGCGCACGCTCAGATCCACGCGAGCGCTGTCGCCGGGCCGGTACTCGGATGCGAGCGCCTGCACCGTCACCGTGAGCCGCTTGGTCGCCGGGGTGACGCGCAGCTGCGCGTAGCCGACGCGAATCGTGGGGCGGCCGGGGTCGTCGGGCGCCCTGGGGGGCGCGCTGCGCCCGCGCGCCACGATGATCGAGACGAAGACGTTGGGGACGAACGTCTCGGTGACGGGGAGCTTGAGGATCGTCGTCCCCGACGTGATACGCAGGCGCCGTTCGTCGATCACCCCTTCGCGCTCGACGGTGATCCACCCTTCGGCGTCGGTGAAGGGCGACGCGAACAGCACCGTCGCCGTGTCGCCCACCTTGTAGCTCGTCTTGTCGGGGACGACGTCCATCTTGAACTTCGATTCGTCGCTCCACGGCACCCAGTCCTTGCCCACCACCCAGCGATAGAAGCTCGTCGCCACCGGCCGGCCTTTCTCGTCGCTGGCCTGGAAGCGCACCGTGTAGGAGCCGCCCTGCTTGGGTGTCATCGTGCAGGGGACATCGGTGGCGGTGGTCTGCACGCTGCAGCGGTCGACGGTATCGGCCACCCACTCGCCGACGTAATCCTCGACCCCGCCCCGCTCGCGCGACGTGTTGTGCCATTCGCGCCGGATCAGCGTACCGCGAATCGTGATCCCGGGGACGCGCGTCCCCGCAGGCGTTACGGTGATGAGGTTGACGACGCGCGGTTTGTCCGCCGTCCAGAAATAGTCCGAGCCCGCTGCCTTGGCACCGATGTAGAAGCTCGCGGCGTGCATCATCACGGAGCCCGCCGCCGTGACGGTCTGGCGATTGACGTCGGTGACCGTCGCCTCGAAGGAGATCACGGCGGCCTTCCCCTTCGGTGGCGCGGGGGCGGCCGCCGTGAGGGTGAGGTGGCCGGTAGCGTCCAGGGTATCGGTGGCGTTGGCGATGACGTTGCCCTGGCCGTACTGGTAGTCCTGCTCCTCCTCCCACCACCATCCCGTCTCGCCGATGTCGTAGCCGTCGGTGTTCGGGATCGAGAACTCCCAGGGGCTCGCGGTGCGCTGCCGTGCGTACCAGGTGACGACGGCGCGGGCCATCGGTGCGCCGAAGAGATAGCTCGCCTCTACGGTGCCGTGGACGGAGTCGCCGGTGAAGTGCGTCGCCTTGTCGGTCGTGACGTTCACCAGGAACTCCGGTGGCCGATACTCGGCGACGCGATACTGCGTCGTCGCGACGCCGTGCCACTTGCCGCCCTGGCGCCGGTCGACGCGCACCGCGTACTCGCCGAGGGGGGCGCCCGGCGGGATCGTGAACGACTGGTCCGATGTGCCGAATCCCGACAGCGCGACGGTAGTGTCCTTCACCGTCGCGTTCTCGCGGTCGGTGAACACCCAGCGCACGGAGTCGCGCGGCACCTTGAGACTCCCCAGCAGGCCGGTCCGGATGATCGCCTTGGCGTAGACCGGCTCACCGGGCCGGTAGATGCCGCGCTCCGTGAACACCGCCGCGGCCTGCGCCAGGCGATCCGGGCCCCACGCGGAATTGACGTTGAATTGCCACGGCGACAGGTCGGCGTCGTAACGCGACACGGCTACCACCGAGCGATCGGTGCCGAGGGCGGCCGCGACGTACCCCTCGAATCCTGAGTAGTCGCCGCCCTCCTCTTCGTCGCCTTCGCCCTGGTTCCCGGTGTCCGCCGTATCCGCGGCGTATCCCGCGAGCCGGGCGAGGCCACGCGCATCGGTCGTCGCCTGGGCGCGGACCTTCCCGCTGCCGTCGTACAGCATCACGCGGGCGTTGGGCCGCGGCATCCCGTCGCTCACTCCCGTAACCCAGACGTCGCCCTCCTGCGCGCCGATGCGCGCGTGCACCGCCAGGTCGGTGAGCTGTACGACTGCGGTCGCGAAGAGCGAGGGGCGGTCGGGGACGGTGTCGACCGCGGGCGAGGAGATGCGGATCATCTGTAACGTCCCACCGCCGCGCGCGGCGTTGATCGCCGGGATCCTGATCGCGGAGACCTTCGGCAGATCGTGCGTACCGGGGGCACCGATGACCTGGGTCGTCACCTGCGACTTCAGCTTCTCCCACACGTCGGGCCAGCCGCCCTCGTTTTGGAGAATCCGCGGCTCGAGCGAATCGGGGACGCCGACGATCGACACGACAAGGGTATCGGCGTTGACGTGCTCGACGGCAAGGGTGCGGGGGCCGGTGCGCTCGACCAGCATGCGGCCGAAGGGGTAGCGGATCTGCGGCGTGTACGACGTCGTGGTGAAGGTGAACGCGATTCCGCTCCGCAGCCGCTGGCCGAACACGTCGGCGATCCCGAGGTCGACGCTGACCGTGTAGGTCGTCCGCGGGGTCAGCTGTCCCTGGAGATACCACCCCGCCGCTTCGTCGGACGTGTCATTGACCGCCAGCGCGACGGGCGGCGTGATGTGCACATGCCGCAGCACGTCGGCGCCGCGCACCGGGGTCGTGAAGACGATGTGGGTGGGTCCGATGGGGCAACGGCCGGTGTTGTAGCCGCAGTCGGCGCCGGCGACGGCGAACGGTCCGTACGTATGGAACGGCCACGAGCGGTTCGAGGTGACGCTGTCGACCCGCTCGGGGACATTGAGGATCGCGGCGCAATTGGACGGCAGCGACTCGGCGGGCGCCAGCTCGATCACGCGGCGCAGGTCTTTCGTCGTGTCGCCGCCGGTCCAGGTGCCGAAGTAGCGCCAGCGCTCGTCGTGCTTGCCGATGCGCCGTTGCACCAGCGGCCGCAGCGCGATCGTCTTGCCGCGGACGCAGCGTCCCACGTCGGCGGAGATCAACCCCGCGAGCAGCGACAGATTTGCGGGGGCCGAAACGAGGAGTGTGAAGTGCGTGCTCGGCGTGAGGTATAAGGGGTTGCTCCACTGGTTGACCGGCGTTGCGTCGAGGACCTTCGGGCCGCGGACGCGAAACGAGAACGCGTACGGGGCGTCGAGCTGGCTCCCGTCCATCGCCTTGAAGGTGTTGCCGATCTTCACGGTGTAGGTGACGCCGGCGGGGAGCGGTGCGGCGGGGTGCAGCCGGATCGTTACCGGATCGCGCCACTCGAGCTTCCCGCTGACGCGCGGTGTGATCGTGAAGAACGTCCTGGGATCGACGGTCGAATCGAGCCCCGCCGCGATCGGGCGGTCAAAGGTGACGGTGATGTCGTCGGTCGATTCGCCGGCGTTCTGCGGGGAGACCCGCAACACTTTGAGGGCGCCGTCGCCGACAACGACCCCAGCGCCGAGGGTGACGAGCAGGGCGAGACGGGCGGAAAGCATCGACGGTCCCGGGAGATGGCTCATTCATCTTAACACCAGCGCCGCGGCCTGGGAGTTGCAGAGCTAGCCCCGAGCACCCTGAGCAACGAACTCGAGGCGCACACTGGTCAAAGGCCTGCGGCTGCTCGCCCTGGCGCTGTTCGGGGCGATGGCGACGTGCACCGAGAACCGGACTCCGACCGCGGTCGGGAGCCCGGGTTCCGAAGTGCCCACCGGGCAGGTGGTCACCGGGATCACGCAGACGCTCCTCACCGTCGGCAACAACACCGTCAACCAGAAGATCTACACCACGGCGAGCATCGCCCCTGCGGCGAACGCGCTGATTACGGTTGCCGTGCTGGGCCACAACTCCACCGCGGCTCCGCCGAGTCCGGCGGTCACGGGTGGCGGAATGACGAGCTGGACCGTCGTCTCGAGCGTCACGTTCGACGGCGTCGCGACGCCCCACAAGCGGCTCACCGTCTACCAGGCGCAGAGCGCCACGCCAACGAGCGGTCCCCTCACGATCACCTGGACGAGCTCCGTCTCGAACTGTCAGTGGATCGTGATGCAGTGGAACGGGGCCACCGGTATCGCACAGAACGGCACCGCCCAGGCGGACGCCGCGACGGGACTGACCGTCAACCTCGCCGCCTTCGGCAACAGCAGCGACATCGCCTATGGTGTGTTCGGCGTTGCGAAGGCCGCATCGGCGGTAACGCCCGCCTCGGGCTTCACGCTCAACGTCGAGCAGGGATCGCTGGAGAGTCCGGCAGCCGATCTCGCGTCCGAGAGCGCCACCAATCTCGCGAGCGTCGCGGCGACGTGGGGCAGCGCGAATGCCGGCGCGATCGCGCTGGAAATCGCCGCCGGGCAGTCGGGTCCGCCGCCGACGACGAGCACTCTTTCCTTGAGTATTACGGGGACGGGGTCGGTGAGCTTGTCCCCGGCATTTCAGAGCGGCGGCACGTGCACCAACCCGGCGACGACGTCGTGCTCCGCGATCTATCTCACTACGGACAACGTCACCCTCACCGCCTCGGCGCCATCCGGCTGGTCGTTCTCCGGCTGGAGCGGGGCCTGCTCGGGGACGGGGACGTGTGCCCTCGCGATGAGTGCGAATCGCTCCGTCACCGCGACGTTCGTGCAGTCGGCACCCACGACGCACGTGCTGACGTTGTCGGTCAATGGGAGCGGACAAGTCGCGTTCTCGGTTGCCCCGCAATCCGGCGGGACGTGTGCGTCGCCGGCAACCACATCGTGCACCGCCGTCTTCCTCGCTACGGACAACGTGACCCTGACCCCGGGCCCCGGGTTCACCGGATGGAGCGGTGACTGCTCGGGGACGGGGACGTGCGCGCTCGCGATGAGCGCCGACCACGCCGTCACGGTGACGTTCAGCTCGGGCGGCGGCACCGGGGCGATCACGCAAACGGTCCTGGCTTCGGGAAACAACGCCGTCAACCAGAAGATCTACACGACCGCCACCATCGCTCCGGCGCCGAACGCGCTCATCACCGTAGCGGTGTTGGGCCACAACTCCACCGCCGCTCCCGCGAGCCCGACTCTTTCAGGCGGCGGCATGACGGGTTGGACGGTCGTGTCCAGCGTCGCCTTCGACGGCGTCTCCACACCACATAAACGGCTGACGATCTACCGCGCGCTGAGCGCCGCACCGGGGGCGGGACCTCTCACGATCACGTTCTCGAGCTCGGTGTCGAACTGCCAGTGGATCGTTGTGCAGTGGAGCGGGGTGGATCCATCGGGCACGAACGGCGCCGGAGCGATCGGTCAG
>DASSIL010000212.1:0-15253 GCA_035691925.1 Gemmatimonadales bacterium | reverse complement strand
GAGGAAGTCGTCGTCCTGGGGGGGCACATCGACTCCTGGGACGTCGGTGAAGGGGCGATGGACGATGCCGGTGGCGCCGTCGCGTCGTGGGAGGCGGTGCGGCTGCTGCAGCGGCTCGGGCTGCAGCCGCGGCGCACCGTCAGGGTGGTCCTGTGGACGAGCGAGGAATTCGGTGGAGTGGGCGGGCGCGCCTACCGCGACGCCCACCGTGCCGACGTGCCGCGCCATGTCGCGGCGATGGAGTCGGACAACGGTGCCTTCAGCCCACGCGGCGTGCGGTTCACCGGGTCGGATTCGGCGCGCGCCATCGTGCGACAGATCGGGGCGCTGCTCCGGGAGATCGGGGCCGACAGCGTAACGCCGAACGCCGGGGAGACCGACATCGCGCCGCTCGTCGGGGACAGCGTGCCGGGATTTGGATTGGACGTCGATGCGTCGAGGTACTTTCGCTACCACCACTCCGACGCCGACACGCCGGACAAGCTCGATCCGGCCGAAGTCGCCCGCTGCGTCGCGACGCTCGCGGTTTACGCCTATGTGATCGCCGACCTGCCTGACCGTCTACCGCGCTAGCCGGCGCCCGACCAGGCCTTTCCCTCACGCGGCGGCAGCAGGGTCGCTTTCAGTACGTCGCGATTCAGCTGCGCAATGAAGTCCAGCGAGATCTCTTTCGGACACGCGGCCATGCACTCACCGTGGTTCGTGCACGCGCCGAAGCCGAGTTCGTCCATCGCATCCACCATCCGCACCACCCGCTCGTAGCGCTCCGGCTGCCCCTGGGGCAGGGCAGCGAGGTGACTCACCTTCGCCGCCACGAACAGAGTGGCGCTGGCGTTGGGGCAGGCGGCGACGCACGCGCCGCAGCCAATACAAGCAGCGGCGTCCATCGCGCGGTCGGCGTCACGCTTGGGGACGAGCAGCGCGTTGGCATCGGGAGCACTCCCGGTGCGCGCGGTGATGAACCCCCCGGCCTGGACGATGCGGTCGAACGCGCCGCGATCGACCACGAGGTCCTTCACGACGGGGAACGCCCGGGCGCGCCATGGCTCGATCCACAGCGCGTCGCCGTCCCGAAAATGGCGCAGGTGCAGCTGGCAGGCGGTGGTGGCGCGCTGCGGCCCGTGGGGCCGGCCGTTGATCACCACGCCGCAGCTGCCGCAGATCCCCTCGCGACAATCATGGTCGAACGCAATCGGCTCTTCTTTGATCGCGATCAGCCGCTCGTTCAGCACGTCGAGCAGCTCGAGGAACGACATGTCGGGCGACACGTCGTCGGTCTCGTAACGCACGAAGCGTCCCTCGGCCGACGGCCCCGCCTGGCGCCAGACGTGCAGGATGAGGCGCATTACTTGTAGCTCCGCTGCGCGAGGTGCACGTACTCGAAGCCCAGGAGCTCCTGATGCATCACCGGTGCCGTATCGAGACCGGTCCACTCCCAGGCTGCGACGTAGGAGAAACGGGCATCGTCCCGCTTCGCCTCTCCGTCCGGCGTCTGGTACTCCTCGCGGAAATGCGCGCCGCACGATTCCTCGCGCTGCAGCGCGTCGAGACACATCAGCTCGGCGAACTCCATGAAATCGGCGACGCGGCCCGCCCGCTCGAGCGACTGATTCAGGTCCTCGCCCTTGCCGCCGACGTAGACGTCTTTCCAGAACCGCTCGCGCAGCGCCCGGACCTGCGCGAGCGCATCCTCGAGCCCCGCCCGGGTGCGCGACATGCCGCACTGATTCCACATCAGGGTGCCGAGCTCACGGTGGAGCGTATCGACGCTCTTCGAGCCGCCCACGGCGAGCAGTCGCCGCGTACGTTCGCGCACATCGGCTTCGACCTGACGGAACGCGGCGTGGGACGCGTCGACCGCCTCGAGCTTCGCCTGCGCGAGATAGTCCCCGATCGTGTAGGGAAGAATGAAGTAGCCGTCGGCGAGGCCCTGCATCAGCGCCGAGGCGCCGAGGCGGTTGGCGCCGTGATCGGAGAAATTCGCTTCGCCGATGACGTGCAGTCCGGGGAGGTTCGACATCAGGTTGTAGTCGACCCAGAGGCCGCCCATCGTGTAGTGCGGCGCCGGGTAGATGCGCATCGGGACCTCGTAGGGATTCTCCCCGGTGATGCGCTCGTACATCTCGAACAGGTTGCCATACCGCTCCGCGACACCCTGCTTCCCGAGCCGGGCGATGGCGTCCTGGAAATCGAGGTACACGCCGTGCCCGCCGGAGACCACGCTGTACCCGTCGTCGCACATGTCCTTGGCGCGCCGCGAGGCGACGTCGCGCGGCACGAGGTTGCCGAAGCTCGGATAGAGCCGCTCGAGATAGTAGTCGCGCTCCCCGGCCGGGATGTCGCCGGGCCGGCGCGTGTCGCCCTTCTGCTTCGGCACCCAGATGCGTCCGTCGTTGCGCAGCGATTCGCTCATCAGCGTGAGCTTCGATTGGTGAACGCCATGCGCCGGGATGCAGGTCGGGTGGATCTGGGTGAAGCAGGGGTTGGCGAACAGCGCCCCGCGCTTCGCCGCGCGCCAGGTGGCGGTGACGTTGCACCCTTTGGCGTTGGTCGACAGGAAGAAGACGTTGGAGTAGCCGCCCGTCGCCAGCACGACGGCGTGCGCCGCGTGCGAGCTGATCGCTCCGGTCACGAGATCCCGCACCACGATCCCGCGCGCCCGGCCGTCGATCACCACGAGGTCGAGCATCTCGGTGCGCGGGTGCATCTTCACCTGGCCGAGCCCGATCTGACGCGCCAGCGCCTGATAGGCGCCGAGCAGCAGCTGCTGGCCGGTCTGGCCACGGGCGTAGAAGGTGCGGGAAACCTGGGCCCCTCCGAACGATCGATTGGCGAGGAGGCCGCCGTACTCGCGCGCAAACGGCACCCCCTGTGCCACGCACTGATCGATGATCTGCACGCTGATTTCCGCCAGGCGGTAGACGTTCGCCTCGCGGGAGCGGAAGTCGCCGCCCTTGACGGTGTCGTAGAACAGGCGCCACGCCGAGTCGCCGTCGTTCTGGTAGTTCCTCGCCGCGTTGATTCCGCCCTGCGCCGCGATCGAATGGGCGCGCCGCGGCGAATCCTGAAAGCAGAAACACGAGACGTGATAGCCGAGCTCGGCGAGCGAGGCGGCGGCCGAGGCGCCGGCGAGCCCGCTCCCGACGACGATCACTTCGAAGCGGCGCTTGTTGGCCGGGTTCACGAGCTTCATCTCGAAACGATGCCGCTCCCATTTGTCCTGGATCGGCCCTTCGGGGACGTGGGAGCGCAGCTCGCCGATCATCGCAGCACTCCGGCGAGCACGGCGACCGGTACCAGGACGAATCCCACCGCCACGACGAGACTGAACCCCAGGGCGATGCGGCGGCGCCAGGCGTTATAGCGCGGGTGGTTGAGGCCGAGCGTCTGGCAGCCGCTTTCGATGCCGTGATAGAGGTGTAGGCAGAGCGCGCCCATCGCCACCATGTACGCCAGCGCCACCGGTACCCTGCTGAACGTCGCGATCAGGTTGTGATACGGATTGCCGGGAAGAAACGACGGATTGGCGGGACCGAAGGTCAAGTCGAGCAAGTGAAAGATCACGAACGCCAGGATGACGATGCCGCCCCAGCGCATTGTGCGTGCGGCATACGTCGTCTCGATCAACCGCAGCGAGCGATACCCGGTGGGGCGGGCTGCCCAGCTCGCCCGCGTCACCAGCCACGCCGCCCCCATATGCAGCACGACCGCTGCGATCAGCACGAGCCGTGCGAGCCAGAGCAGCTGGCCCCGGCCAAAGAACGGGGCGCCAACGGTGCGCAAACCCTCGGCGTAGGCGTTGAAGTGCTCCGGCCCCTGAAACACCTTGAGGTTGCCGGCCATGTGCACGAACACGAACCCCAGGAGGACGACGCCGCTCGTCGCCATGACGACCTTCTTGCCGATGAGCGTGTGCGTGAGGGCGGTCACGCGCGACATCGCAGCTCCGGAGGGAGGGAAGGAGTTCGGCACGGATGATACATTGGACGCGCAGCCGGTGCCAACTCTCACGGGAGCGAAGCGTATGGCGATCACGTCGGCGATGGTAGCGTCCACGACCTTCGAAGTGCAGGGACGGCGTATTCGTGAATACAAGGGGATGGTGCGCGGCATCATCGTGCGCGCACCGACGATCAGTCAGGGGCTGCTCGGCGGATTGAAGTCGATCATCGGCGGCCAGATCGGTGCCTACACCGAGATGTGCGAGCAGGCCCGCGCGACGGCGTACGACCGGATGATCGAGCATGCCCGCGAGATGGGCGCCAACGCGGTGGTGGGCGTGCGCTACGATGCCTCCGAGGTGGGCGGCAAGTCGGCGGCGACCGAAGTGCTGTGCTACGGCACGGCGGTGGTTCTGGAATAGCGTGCGGCCGACCGTCGTCGTCGTCGGGGCGGGGTTCGGGGGCCTGCGGGCCGCCCGGGCGTTGCGGCGCGCGCCCGTGGACGTGCTGCTGGTCGACCGCCACAACTATCACCTGTTCCAGCCGCTGCTCTACCAGGTCGCGACGGCGGGGCTCGAGCCGGAGGAGATCGCGAAGCCGGTCCGCGCGATTCTGCGCGGACAACGCAACTTCGATTTCCGGCTCGCGGCGGTCGCGGGCGTCGATTTCGCCGCGCGTCGGCTGCAGACCAATGACGGCCCGATCGCCTACGACTATCTCATTCTGGCCACAGGCGCAGCCTCGAACTTCTTCGGCCTGAAGGGGGTCGAGCAGTTCGGCCTCACGCTGAAGGACATCCCCGATGCCGAGCGGATTCGCAATCACGTGCTCTCCTGCTTCGAAGAAGCGATGTTCGAACCCGACGCCGAGCGGCGCCGTGCGCTGCTGACATTCGTCGTCGTCGGGGGAGGGCCCACCGGCGTCGAGATGGCGGGGTCGCTCTCCGAGCTGATCCGCCTCGTCCTCGTGAAGGATTATCGCCGCCTCGACCTGAAGGATGTGCGCATTCTGCTGCTCGAGGCCGGTAGCCGCCTCCTCGCGGGATTCCCGGCGCGGCTCTCCGACGCCGCCGCCAACACGCTGTGGAAGAAGCACGTGGAAGTACGCCACGGCGCCCTGGTCACGGGCTACGACGGCTCGGCGGCAATCCTCAAGAGCGGGGAAGTCGTCCCCGCGCGCACACTCATCTGGGCCGCGGGGGTGCAAGCCGCTCCACTCGCGAAGGCGTTGGGAGTGCCCACGGCGCATCTCGGCCGCGTGCGGGTCGAGCCGACGTTGCAGCTCGCCGGACATCCCGAGGTGTTCGTGATCGGGGACGCCGCGTACCTCGAGGCGCAGGGCCCGTCGCTGCCGATGATGGCCCCCGTGGCCATCCAGATGGGGGAGACCGTTGCACGCAGCATCCGGCGCCTCCTCAGCGGCGAGTCCGCGGTGCCGTTCGTCTACAAGGATCCCGGCACGCTCGCGACGATCGGCCGCAATGCGGCGGTCGCCCGCATCCATGGGATTTCGTTCACCGGCTTTCCCGCGTGGGTGGTGTGGCTCGTCGTGCACATCATCCAGCTGATCGGCTTTCGCAATCGCCTGTTCGTCTTGACCAACTGGGCATGGGATTACTTCTTCTACGACCGCGCCGTCCGGTTGATCACCGACCCCGCACCACAGCGCGCCTCACAGGAGGGCCCCTCATGAACCGTTCCCTGTTCGTCTGCGCCGCACTCATCCTCCCCGGCTGCGGTGCGGCCTCGGCCCATTCTCCGCAGCAGCAACCGGCGCCGGCAGCGGCGGCAGCCCGTCAGGACACGAGCCACGCCCGTCCTCAGGGATCGCAGGCGGAGGGGCCCAAGCCGTACGATCAGGTGATTCCGCGCGGCGCGAAGACCGACTCGGGTGTCTTCATCGTCCACCAGTCGAACGAAAAACTGTGGTACGAGATCCCGCGCCGGGCCCTGGGGGCCGAGTTCCTGCTGGTCTCCGATTATGCCGCGACGCAGGAGGGGACGCGCTACGCCGGCGAGAATCTGAACAGCCAGGTCGTGCGCTGGCAGCGCATCGGCAATCGGGTGCTGCTGCGCAGCGTGTCGTACGGTATGGTGGCGGATAGCGCGAATCCGGTGTCGCGCGCCGTGCACCTCTCGAACGTCGAGCCGGTATTGATGAGCTTCGATATCGCGGCCTTTTCTCCCAACGCCGATTCCAACGTGGTGATCGAGGTGACGAAACTCTTCACCACCGATGTCCCGGAGCTCGGCGCACGCCGGGCGTACCGGATGCGGCAGCTCGATCCGGCGCGCTCGTTCATCGAGCGGGTGAAGTCGTTTCCGATCAACGTCGAGGTGACGGCGCTGCACACCTTCGCCAACGACTCGGTCCCCGGCCAGAACCGGAACCTCGGGTCCCTCACGTTCGAGATGCACTACTCGATGGTGCAGCTCCCGGAACACCCGATGGCGCGGCGGCTGTGCGACAACCGCGTGGGCTACTTCTCGATCACGCAGCTCGACTTCGGCACCGAGGAGCAGCGGGTGGCGACGCGCTGCTACATCACCCGCTGGCGGCTCGAGCCGAAGGACCCGAACGCGGCGGTGAGCGATCCCATCAAGCCGATCGTGTTCTACATCGATCCGGCGACGCCGCAGCAGTGGGTGCCGTGGATGATCAAGGGTGTCGATGCCTGGGAGCCGGCGTTCCGCGCCGCCGGGTTCTCCAACGCCATTATGGCGCGTCTGGCCCCGACCCCGCAGGAGGACCCGAATTTCGATCTCGACGACGCGCGCTACTCGACGATCCGCTGGCTGCCGTCCACGGTCGAGAACGCCTACGGCCCGCACACCAGTGATCCGCGTACCGGCGAAATCCTGCAGACCAACATCGGGTTCTTCCACAACGTCATGAACCTGGTGCGCGACTGGTACTTCGTGCAGGTCGGGCCGCTCGATCCGCGGGCGCAACACCTGCCGCTGCCCGACTCGCTCATGGGGGAATTCCTGTCCTACGTCGTGACCCACGAGGTGGGCCACACCCTGGGCTTCCCGCACAACATGAAGTCCAGCTCGGCGTATCCCGTCGATTCGCTGCGCAGCGCGAGCTTCACCGCCAAGTACGGCGACGAAGCGTCGATCATGGACTACGGCCGCTTCAATTACGTCGCGCAGCCGGGCGACGGAGCGCGGCTGATCCCTATCCTCGGACCCTACGACTACTACGCCGTGGACTGGGGCTACCGCCGTATCCCCAGTGCCAAGACGCCCGAGGCGGAGCGACCGGTGCTCGATTCGCTGGCGCGGCTGCAGGACGGAAACCGCATGCTGCGCTTCGGGAACGCGGACGGCGTCGACCCCGAGGCACAGACCGAGGATCTCGGCTCCGATGCCATTGGCGCGACGACGCTCGGTCTCAAGAACATCCGCCGGGTGATGCCGCTCCTGATCCCCGCCAATACGACCGATCCGCTGCGCGACTACAGCGACCTCAACGAGAACTACGGCCGCCTGATCGGACAGTGGCAACGGGAGCTGGGACACGTGGTCACGCTGGTCGGTGGCGTGTATCGCGCGGAGAAGTATCCCGACCAGACGGGCGTCATCTTCACGCCGGCGCCGCGCGCCCGGCAGCAGGCGGCGGTACGGTTTCTCCTCGACAACGCCTTCGAGACGCCGGCGTTCTTCCTCGACGTCTCCCTGCTGCGGCGCATCGAGCCGACGGGCACCGTGGACCGGATCCGGCAGAGCCAGGGGCAGCTGCTCGATGGATTGTTCAACGATGCCCGGATGAACCGCCTGGTGGACCAAGAGGCGCTTGCCACGACTGCCGCCCCGGCCTACGGCCTCGCCGACCTGCTCCACGACGTCCGCGTGGGACTGTTCCGCGAGCTCGCGACCGGTGCGGCCACCGACATTTACCGGCGCAACGTGCAGCGCAACTTCGTCGATCTCCTGGGAACGAAGCTCCTGCCGCCACCGCCGCCGCCACCGGCGCCGCCGTTCCCGGGGTTCGTGCCGCCACCGCCGCGACCGGAGGAGGCGAAGTCGCTGGTCCGGGGAGAGCTGAAGGACCTGGACGGGGCGATCGCGACGGCCTTGCCGAAGGTGACCGACCGAGCGACACGGCTGCACCTGCAGGATTTGCGGTATCGGATTGATCGGATACTGAACCCGAGATGAACAGGCGTATTCGGTCATCGGTAGTCGGTTGTGCCCTTACCGAGTACCGATGACCGAGAACGCCTACAGTTTCGGCAGCGTAATCCCCACCTGCGCTTGATACTTCCCCTTCTTGTCGGCGTAGCTGCGCTCGCACTCGTCGCCGTCGTCCGCGGTGAAGAACAGCACCTGCGCGATGCCTTCGTTCGCGTAGATGCGGGCGGGCAGGGGAGTCGTGTTCGAGATTTCGAGCGTGACGAATCCTTCCCACTCGGGCTCGAACGGCGTCACGTTCGTGATGATGCCGCAGCGGGCGTAGGTGCTCTTACCGACACAGATGGTGAGCACGTTGCGCGGGATGCGGAAGTATTCGACCGAGCGCGCCAGGGCGAACGAGTTGGGGGGCACGATGCAAACCGGCCCCGTGAACTCGACGAACGACTTGGGATCGAACGCCTTGGGGTCGACGATCGCCGAAAGAGCGTTGGTGAAGATCTTGAACTCGGGCGCCACACGCATGTCGTAGCCGTAGGAGGAGACGCCGTAGGAGATCACACCCTCGCGGACCTGTTCCTCGGCGAACGGCTCGATCATGCGGTGCTGGGCCGCCATGCGACGGATCCAGCGGTCGGACTTGATCGACATGGCGGGCCAATCTAACGGCGCCATCGACACTTACGCCACACGTTTCGGTTGACATGCCGCGCGGCGGCGAATAATTTCACGTGCGGGTACAAGTGAAATTTTTCACGAGAGCGGCGTGCTCCGACCCTACAGCATCTTCCTGATCCTGCTTGCGTTCGTCGTGGCCAATGCGGTCATGATCCTCGCACTGTCCCATTTCGCAGGACCCCGCCGCCCGACCCAGATCAAAGGCACCCCCTACGAGAGCGGCATGCCGCCCCTGGGCGACGCCCGCGAGCGGTTCTCGGTCAAGTTCTACATGGTGGCCATGCTGTTCATCGTGTTCGACATCGAGACGGTATTCCTGATCCCGTGGGCGGCCATCTACAAAGGCGGCGTGGCCGGTGTGAGCACGGGATTCCTGCTCGTCGAAATGATCGTCTTTCTCGTGATCCTCGCTATCGGATACGTGTATGTCTGGAAGCGGGGAGCACTCCAATGGGATTGATATGAAACATGTCATAGAAACCAAAGAGGTGGCCGGGAGTCCGAACTACCACCTCACCACCTGGAAGAAGCTCGTCGACTGGGCGGTGAATCAGTCGCGCGCCAACAGCCTCTGGCCGATGCCGTTCGGGACCGCGTGCTGCGCCATCGAGTTCATGGCGACCGCCGCCTCCCGCTTCGATATCGCGCGCTTCGGGATGGAGCGGCAGGCGTTCTCGCCGCGCCAGGCGGACGTGCTGATCTGTGCGGGTCGCCTGCCGTTCAAGCTGGCGCCGGTGATCCGCCGCATCTACGACCAGATGCCGCAGCCCAAGTGGGTGATCTCGATGGGCGCCTGCGCCTCGAGCGGCGGGATCTTCGACAACTACGCGATGGTGCAGGGGATCGATACGATCGTCCCGGTGGACGTCTACGTCCCCGGATGCCCGCCGCGGCCCGAGGGGCTGCTCTACGGGATTCTCCTGCTCCACAAGAAGATCAAGGGTGAATCGCTGTTCGACGCGGTGCGCCGGCGCGATGAGCAGCCGCTCGACGAACACGGGCTGCGCCTGCCTCCCGCCGAGATCGACGAGGTCTCCGAGCCGTTCGGCAACTCCGTCCACCAATTCCGCTCGGCGTGAACCCGACCGTCGGCGCGCTGCAGGCGACCTTCGGAAACGCGATCGGCCGCGCCAGCGACATGCGCGACGGCTGGACCAGCGTCACCGTCACCGCCGACCGGCTGCGCGACGTGATGACCTGGCTGCGCGACACTCCCGAGCACCGCTACGACTACCTCGTCGACGTTACCGCGGTCGAGTACCGCGATCGCGAGCGGCCGCTCGAGGTCGTGTATCAGCTGCGCTCGCTCGAGCGCAAGGCCAACCTGCGCGTGAAGGTCGAGCTCGACCCGCGCGGCGAGCTGGCGGTCGATTCGGTGACGCCGCTTTGGGCCGGAGCCGATTGGCTGGAGCGCGAAGTCTACGACATGTTCGGCGTCGTCTTCGCCGGGCACCCCGACCTCCGCCGCATCCTGATGTGGGAGACCTACGCCGAGGGGTACCCGCTGCGCAAAGACTTCCCCTTGCGGGGCCGGTTCAGCCGGTCGGAGCAGGTGCGGCAGGCGTTGAACGTCAATCCCGAAGCGAACTACTCGATGGAAGAGCTGTCGATCGCCGAGGCGTATGACGAGCTGCCCGGCGACATGCGCGAGCGGCTGCGGCGGGGCGAACGCGGCAAGGTCCGGGACTCCGAATGAGCAAACGCACCGTCGCGCTCGATCTGGCGACCCCGGGGCTGGACGCGCAGGGACAACCCACCCGCGTTCCCCTGACGGTCGAGGAGCCGGATCTCGGCGGCGAGCACCTGCTCATCAACATCGGCCCCCAGCACCCGGCGACCCACGGGGTGCTGCGCCTCGTCGTCGAGCTGGATGGCGAGACGGTGGTGCGCGTGATCCCGCACGTCGGCTACCTGCACTCCGGCTTCGAGAAGCTGGGCGAATACCGTCACTACAACCAGATCATCCCGCTCACCGACCGCACCGACTACCTGTCGCCGATGGCGAACAACGTCGGGTTCGCGCTCGCCGCCGAGCGGCTGATGGGGATCGAGATCACCCCGCGCTGCACCGTGCTGCGCGTCATCGCGTGCGAGATGAGCCGCATCATCTCCCACCTGGTGTGGCTCGGCACCACCGGGATCGATCTCGGCGCCTTCACCCCGTTCCTGTGGGCGTTCCAGCAGCGCGAGCGGATCTACAACCTGCAGGAGATGTGGACCGGAGCCCGCCTCACGACGAGCCTCACGCGCGTCGGCGGGATGATGGCCGATATCCCGGACGGGTTCGTCGACGGGCTGCGGCTCTTCACCAAAACGTTCCCGGACACGCTGGATGAAATCGACCGGGTGCTGACGCGCAACGCGATCTGGGTGGGTCGCACGCAGGGAATCGGCGTGCTGACGGCCGAGGAGGCGATCAACTACTCGCTGTCCGGACCGATGCTGCGCGCGTCCGGCGTTCCGTGGGACATGCGCAAGGATCAGCCCTACCTCGACTACGAGTCGTACGACTTTGAGGTCCCGGTCGGCGAGCACGGCGACGTGTACGATCGCTACCTCGTGCGGCTGGAAGAGTGCTATCAGTCGAACCGGATCCTGATCCAGGCCCTCGACCGCCTGCCCGACGGACCGATCAACGTCTCCGATCCGCGCGTTATTCTCCCGCCGAAGTCCCGGGCGATGAGTGACATGGAGGCGATGATCTTTCACTTCAAGCAGGTGATGGAGGGCGTGAAAGCACCGGTCGGCGAAGCGTACGTCGGCGTCGAGAACCCCAAGGGTGAGCTGGGCAACTACCTGGTCTCCGACGGCACGGCGAAACCGGTGCGCTGGCGCATCCGGCCGCCGGCGTTCATCAACCTCGCCTCGATCTCCAAGATGTCCGAGGGGCACCTGCTCTCCGACCTGATCGCGATCAACGCCTCGGTCGACATCGTGATGGGGGAGGTGGACCGGTGAGCGTCACGCACCCGGAGGGCACCGAAGCCTACGAACCGGTGTTCGAGGGCCATCGGCTCGACGAGTTGAACAAGCTGCTCACGCGCTATCCCAACAAACAGGCCGCGTTGCTCCCCGCACTATGGATCGTGCAGCGCGAGCGCGGCTGGATTTCCGATCCGGCCATGGCGGAGGTCGCCCGTGTGCTCGGGATCACGCCGGCGTACGTGAAGGGCGTGGTCACCTTCTATACGATGTACCACCAGCACCCGGTGGGCCGGCACTTCGTCCAGATCTGCACGACGTCGCCGTGCAACCTGTGCGGCGCCGAGGACGTGGTGAAGGCCTTTCTCAAGGAGAGCGGTGCCGGGGAGCTGGGGGCGACGAGTCCCGACGGGCGCTTCACCGTGATCGAGGTCGAGTGCCTCGGCGCCTGCGGCTTCGCCACGCCGCTGCTCGTCGATGACGACTTCATCGAGAGCGTTACTCCAGAGAAAGTTAAGGAGATTGTGAGGAAATACTTGTGATCTGTTGGAACGATGGAACGATGGAAGGTTGGAACGACATTCCAACCGTCCAACATTCCCACCGTCCAACTCGAGGTTAGGATGGGCTACCCTCACAAGCCGCACGCGAAAGAAACCGTCGTCCTCTCCAAGTACTTTGGGGACCCGGAAGCCCGCACGCTCAAGGGCTGGAAGAAGCGCGGCGGCTACGAGATGCTCGACAAGGCGCTCGCGATGGACCCGAACGCCGTGATCGAGGAAGTGAAGAACTCGGGGTTGCGCGGCCGCGGCGGCGCGGGATTCCCGACCGGCCTCAAGTGGTCGTTCATGCCCAAGGAGAAGAAGAAAGCGCACTATCTCTGCGTGAACGCCGATGAGTCGGAGCCGGGGACGTTCAAGGACCGCGAGATCATGCGCTGGACGCCGCACGCCCTGCTCGAGGGAACGGTGATCGCGGCGCACGCGATCCGCGCCGAGATCGCCTACATCTACATCCGCGGCGAGTTCACCGAGCCGCTGACCATCATGGAGCAGGCGCTCAACGAGGCGAACGCCGCGAAGCTGTTCGGCAAGATCAAGGTGTTCCTGCATCGCGGCGCCGGCGCCTACATCTGCGGCGAAGAGACGGCGCTGATGAGCTCGATCGAGGGAAAGCGCGGCAACCCGCGGATCAAGCCGCCGTTCCCCGCGGCCGCCGGCGTGTTCGGGTTGCCCACGACGATCAACAACGTCGAGACGCTCGTCGCCGTGCCGCACATTCTCAAGCACGGCGCCGACTGGTACAAGAAGCTCTGCCTCTCGAATCCCAAGAGCACCGGCACCAAGCTGTTCAGCGTGTGCGGCAACATCGCGAAACCCGGCAACTACGAGGTGACCCTCGGCTTCCCGCTGAAGGACCTGCTGTACGAGCTGGCGGGCGGGATGCGGCCGGGACGGACCCTCAAGGCGTGCATCCCGGGTGGCTCGTCGGTGCCGATGTTGAACCGCGAGGAGACCGAGAGCACGCTGCTCGACTACGAAGGCTGCGTCGAGAAGGGGACGATGATGGGCTCGGGCGGCGTGATCGTATTCGACGACACGGCGGACATGGTCTACCAGACGATGCGGCTCACGCGGTTCTACGCGCACGAGTCGTGCGCGCAGTGCACGCAGTGCCGTGAAGGTACCGCGTGGACGACCAGGATCCTGGAGCGCATCCTCGCGGGGCAGGGGAAGACGAGCGACCTCGATCTGCTGCTCGAGCTGTCGGAGAACATGACGGGGAAGACGATTTGCGTGCTGTCGGATTCGTGCGCGGCACCCGTGGTCAGCGCGATCAAGCGTTTCCGGGGAGAGTTCGAGGACTATATCGCCGGCCGCCGTAAACCGGTGCTGGCAGCGTGAGGGCTGATCGCTGATGGCTGATAGCCTGGTTTCACTCACCATCGACGGCACGGCCGTCCAGGTGCCTCCCGGTACGCTGCTCATCGAGGCCGCCAAGCAGGCCGGGGTGCTCGTGCCGCATTACTGCTATCACCCGGGGCTGCCGGTCGCCGGCGTGTGCCGCATGTGCCTCGTGCACGTCGAGAAGCAGCCCAAGCTCGCGATCGCCTGCGCGACCCAGGTCGCCGAAGGGATGGTGGTGCGGACGACGGCGCCCGAGGCGAAGGCGGCGCGCCAGGGCGTGCTCGAGTTCCTGCTGATCAATCATCCGCTCGACTGCCCGATCTGCGACCAGGCGGGGGAGTGCGAGCTGCAGGACTTCGTCTTCCAGGAAGGGCGCGCCGCGACGCGCTACACTGAGTATCCCAAACGCTTCAATCCCGTGGAAGACTTCGGGCCCGACGTCCTGTACGTCCCCAACCGCTGCATCCTGTGTACGCGCTGCGTGCGGTTCATGGAGGATGTGGCGCAGGAGCCGGTGCTCAATGTGTCGGAGCGCGGCGATCGTGCATTTATCGGGGTCCACCCCGACGCGCGCCTCGACCATCCCTGGGCGGGGAACGTGGTCGATCTCTGTCCGGTCGGTTCGCTGCTCAGCAAGGACTTCCTGCACAAGGCGCGCGCCTGGGAGCTCGACAAGGCGGCCTCGGTGTGCACCGGCTGCTCGCAGGGGTGCAACGTGACCCTCGATCTGCGCGACAACACCGTCGTCCGCGTGCGGCCGCGCCCCAATCTCGCCGTGAACCGCTACTTCATCTGTGACCACGGCCGCGCCAACTACCGCTGGATGAATCGCGGCGACCGCATCGAAGCGCCGCTGGTGCGCGAGGGCGGCGAGCTCGTCGCTACCGACTGGGACACAGCGCTGGACCGCGTCCGCGGCATCGTGCGCGGTGCGAGCGGGCGCGCGGTCACGATCGCGTCGCCCCTCGTTTCGACGGAAGCGCTCTACCTGGCGCGCCGTCTGCTCGGCCGCTTCGACTGGACCGGTGCGTTCCAGGTAGTGCAGGGCGAGGAGGCGCCGCTCGCCGGCGTGCCGAATCTCGCGCTGCGCGCCGACCGCGCCCCCAACGGGAGCGGCGCCGAGCTCCTGGGCTATACCAGGGACATCGACGCCGCCGTATCCGCCGCCGCCAACGCAGGCGTGGTCCTCATGCTCGCCGAGGTGGACGTTCCGGTGGAAACGAAGGGCGCCCTCGTCTACGCCGGCACCGTACTGCCCGACCACGCCCGCGGCGCCGACGTGGTGCTGCCGATCGCCAACGTCGCCGAAGAGGACGGCACCTACGTGAACCGCGACGGGCGGGTGCAGCGCTACTTCCAGGCGAAGCCTGCACCGGGGATGGCACGGCCCGCCTGGTGGGTGCTGAGCGAGCTGGTCGCCGACCACGAAGGCGTCGCCCGGGCGGTGTCCGCCGATGACGTGTTCGACATGGTGGCGGGGACGGAGCCGTTCACCGGTCTGAGCTACGCGAAGCTCGGTCTCGCGGGCGCCCGCGTCCGCAACGGGGCGGGGGTACCGGCGTGACCTTCTTCCTCGTCACTTCGCTCATCAAGCTGCTCGTGGTGTTCACGATCCTGATGCTCGGGATCGCGCTGGTGACGTTGTTCGAGCGCCGCGTCTGTGCCTGGA
>DASSIL010000211.1:0-7212 GCA_035691925.1 Gemmatimonadales bacterium | reverse complement strand
GCCCGACCGGCTGATCGAGCTGCTCCGCGCCGGCGATCCTCCGATCATCGCGCGCATCGCGGACAACCACGTCGTCCTCGATCCGCGGACGATTCTGCCTGGGCAGGAGGAGACGGTCGCTCGAGGGATCCGGGCCGCACTGGATGACTGACCGTCCCACTGGCGACGGCGCCGTTTTCCTCGACCGCGACGGTACGATCGTCGAAGAAGTCGAGTTTCTCCACGACCCCGCTCTGGTCCGGCTCATCCCCGGCGCGGCGCAGGCGATCCGCCGCCTCAACGACGCGCGCTGGCCCGTCGTGATGATCTCCAATCAATCGGGGATCGCGCGCGGGCTCTACGGCGCCGGCAGTTTCTACAGCGTGCAGCGCCGCATCGACGAGCTGCTGCGCGCCGGCGGGGCGCATCTCGACGCCGTCTTCTTCTGCCCCCATCACCCCGATTACACCGGTCCCTGCCCCTGCCGCAAACCCGGCACGAAGCTGTTCCGCGACGCGCAAACGCAACTCGGCAACATCGACCTCGCACATTCGTGGTATGTGGGCGACCGGGTGAGCGACGTCATCCCCGCGCTCACCCTCGAGGGCCACGGCGTCCTGGTGCGAACGGGATTGGGTTCCGAGCACGCGCCGCAGGCGGTGCAGCTCGGCATTGCGGTCGTGACGGACCTCACAGCGGCGGTGGCAATGATCCTTTCGTAACTGTTTCGGGGTTGCCAGATTGTGCGCGCGACCCCCAATCGCCAAATTCTACCGTTCCGTTCCGCCATCCCCGACATCGCCTGCAGGAGCAAGACGTGCGTACCACAGCGTTGCTCTTGGCGGCCGTCAGTGCCGCCACTCCCGCCCTCCTTCCCGCACAACAGCCACGGTTGAATCTCGACAGCCTGCGCAAGGCGGTCGTGACGATCCACGCGCTCGACGCGGACGGCTCGTCCATGGCGAGCGGGACGGGCTTCTTCGTCTTCTACAACGGCGCCGAGGGCCTCATCGTCACGGCGGCGCACGTGCTCGAGGGGGCCGCGGGGTGCAGCGTCGAGCTGATGAGCGGCGAGAAACGGCGCTGCAGCCCAACCGCGTCCGATACGGCGAAGGACGTGATGATGCTGCTCGTCCCCGGGTTGCCGCCCGCGACGCTGAAGTGGGGCTTCTCCGATCGCGCCCAGGACGGCGATGACATCACCGTCATCTCGAACCCGCTCGGCGAGCTGCCGGGCACGGTCTCCAAGGGCATCATCTCGGCATCCCGCATCGTCAACGGCACGAAGCTGCTGCAGATCTCGGCACCGATTTCCCACGGGTCGAGCGGCGCGCCGGTGCTGAACGCGCAGGGCCAGGTCATCGGCATCGTGCGCAGCACGATCGAAAGCGGCCAGGCGCTGAACTTCGCGACGGCGACCGACATCGTGCGCAACATGCAGATGGACCGGGCGGCGATCGCCGAGGCGCGCGGCATAATGCAGGGCGGCGCCCCCGCGTCGCGCACGGTGTCCACACCGTCCCCCTCGCCGGCCGTGGGCTCCGACGCGCGCACAATCAGCGTCGGACAGACGGTGACCGGCACGCTCAGCGACCGCGATCCGCTCTACGGCGACAGCACGTACTACCAGCGCTGGCAATTTCGCACCACCCCGGGCCAGGACGTGACGATCGACCTCGCGTCGACCGACTTCCGTCCTGCCCTGATCCTGGGCGGCCTCGACTCGTCCCTGGCGAACATCCAGGGCGGACCCGACTGCGGCGCGCGCATCTCGCTCACCTTCCCGGGCACCGGCCCCTACCAGATTCTCGTCAACACGTCGGCCACGCCGGTCCGCCAGACCGGCCGGTACAGCCTGACGCTCTCCAGGGGGATCAAGCCGATCGTGCGGCGCACCGGTCGCTGCCCGCCGGGAGGCCACGGCTCCGTGCATGCGATCGCCGTCGGGCAAACGGTGAACGGGGAGATCACGGACAATGACGACCTGCTCACCGACACGACGCTCTACCAGCGCTGGCGCTTCACCGCAACGCCGGGTCAGGACGTCACGATCGATCTGTCATCGCCCGATTTCGACCCCGAGATGCTGTTGTACGGACTCGATACGATCGCGGTGAACGACGACGGCGGGCCGGGATGCTCCTCGCGCATCGTGCTCTCGCCACCGACGAGCGGTCCGTACGTCGTGCTCGTCAACACCACGAGCACGCCGCATCGCCAGACCGGTCGCTTCACCCTCTCGGTCACGCCGGGGCAGAAGCCGGTCGATCCGCCGGGCACCCGCGACTGCCAGCCGCCCCGCGGGGGCGCGGGCGGCGGCGCGCCGAGCGGCGGCGATCGCACGATTTCCGAGATCCACCCGACGCACTCGATCGCCGTCGGGCAACAGGCGTCGGGACAGATTACGTCGAGCGACGAGCTGTGGGTCGACAGCACCTACATCGAGCGTTGGACGGTGAACGGCCAGGCGGGGCAGACGGTGACGATCGATCTCGTATCGTCCGACTTTGACGCCTACATGATCGTGCGGGGGCCGGGCGTGCCGAGCGATCACAACTCGGACGACGACTCGGGTGGCAAGTGCAACGCGCGGCTGGTGGTGACGTTCACCGACAACGCGCCCTACGAAATCGACGTGAACACGCAAGGCCGCAAGTACGCGACCGGCGCTTTCGTCCTCAGCGTCACGAACGGCGCCAAGCCGAAGTCCGACACCCCCTGCCGCCCGAGCTGACCGGGGGGACCCCGCTGCGAGTCGCCGTCCTCGTTTCGGGCGGCGGCTCGAATCTGCAGGCCCTGCTCGACGCCCTCGGGCCCGGCGCCCCGGCCCGCGTCACGCACGTCGTATCCAATCGCACCGACGCTGGTGCATTGGACCGGGCCCGGCGCGCCGGCGTCCGGACCACGGTGCTGCGCGACCCGGCGGACGCCGACGAGCTCCTCCGAGCGTTGGCCGACGCCGACCTCCTCGTCCTCGCCGGTTACTTGAAGCTCCTCCCCGCACGCGTGGTCGCGCGCTTTCGCCAGCGGGCGATTAATATCCACCCGGCTCTGCTCCCCGCGTTCGGCGGACCGGGGATGTACGGGCGTCGCGTGCATGAAGCGGTGCTCGCTAGCGGAGCCTCCGAGTCGGGGGCCACAGTCCACTTCGTGGACGAGCAGTTCGACCGGGGTCCCATCATCGCGCAGCGAGCGGTCCCGGTCCTCCCGGACGACACGGCCGACTCGCTGGCGCACCGCGTGCTCGCCGTGGAGCACGAGTTGTTGCCGCAGGTGGTCCTGGAGCTGGCGAACCGCATCTTGAAAGAGGGAGATCCTGGATGAGACAGGGCGGTCAGGCGGTCAGGCGGACGGATAAGGCGGCGGTCGGGCGGTCAGGCGGTCGGGCGGTCCGTTCCGCGGCGACGCGAGTCGCTGCAGCGCTTCTTCTGGTTTGGACCGCCCGACCGCCCGTCCGCCTTACCGCCCAAGATCTTCCTGGCCTCGTCACTCGCCTTGCAGCGATGACCGCCGTCTCTGGATATGAGAGCGCCATCGCCGACAGCGTGCAGCGCCTCCTCCCTGGCGCGACGCGCGATCGCATGGGCAACGTCGTCCTCACACTCGGCAGCGGTGAGCCGCGCCGCCTCGTGTATTGCGGTCTGGACGAGCCGGGCTACGTCGTGGGCAATATCACCGACGACGGATACCTGCGGCTGCGGCGTGAGGGCGCGGGGCGCGGTACGAGTCCCCTGTTCGATCAACAGATCGAAGGGCAGCGCGTCACGGTGTGGGGACGCCGCGGCGGCATCCCCGGCGTCGTCGCAGTGCGCTCGGTGCATCTCACGCGCGGCCGCTCGGGCGGCGCGGACCAGCCCTTCACGGTCGACGACGCGTGGGTCGACGTCGGCGTCCAGTCGCGCGCGCAAGCCGAGTCGCTCGGCATCCTGTTGCTCTCGCCGGTCGCATCGGCGAAGCGCCCGCTGCGCTACGGACAGAGTGACGGCCTGCTCGCCGGCCCGTTCGTGGGACGCCGCGCGGCGTGCGCCGCGCTGATCGACGCCGCCTCGGGGAGCCCCAAGGTTCAGGGAACGGTCGTCGTCGCCTTCGCCGTGCAGACGCTGCAGGCGGGGCGGCCCGGTGTCGGGTCGCTCGCGGCGCTGCATGGGCCATTCGCAGAAACGAAAGAGGCCGCGGTTGCGGCGTCGTTCGATGAGACGGCGGTCGAAACGGTGTCGCTCGATGCGATCCGGAGCGAAGCCGTCGCCCTGCGCACCTGGCTCGGCCCTGACGCCGGTAGCCCGCCGGAGCGGGTGACGGCGCTTCCCGAGCGGGCTGCAGCGCGCCCCCCGGCTCCGCTCGGCCGCATCGCGGAGGCGGAGAGCGTGATTGGAACGCTCGTCGAAGCGTACGGCGTCTCGGGCGCCGAGGGTCCGGTGCGCGATGCGGTGTCGAAGCTGCTCCCCGCGTGGACGAAACAGCAAACCGATACCGCCGGAAACCTCTGGGTGAGAGTCGGGACGGGAGACCCACAGGTGGTGTTCGTCGCCCACATGGATGAAATCGGATTCCGCGTGGACTCGATTCGCGGCGACGGCACGCTTGCGCTGACGATGCGCGGCGGGTTCTTCCCTTCCCTGTACGAAGGAAAGCCCGCGCTGGTCCATGGGCCCAAGGGCGACATCGTGGGGGTGTTCCCGCCGCGGGATTCGGGAAGCGCCGCGACGCGCACCCCGCCTGCCATCCGGCTGAGTGTCGGCGCCACGACCGCCGCCGACGCGAGCGCGCTCGGCGTCGCCCCCGGGCAGACGGTGACGATGCCGAAGCAGTACGTCCGGCTCGCCGGCACGCGGGCCACGGGACGGTCGTTCGACGACCGCGTGGGCGACGCCGCGTTCGTGCTGGCGCTGCGCCACCTCGATCGCACCAAACTGCGTCACGCTGTGGTCTTCATCTTCAGCACGCGCGAGGAAATCGGCCTCGAGGGGGCGAAGGCGGCGGCAGCAGCGCTTGGCACCACGACGGCGCGTGTTCACGCCGTCGATACCTTCGTCTCCGCCGACTCGCCGCTCGAGCCGGCGAACTTCGCCGTGGCCCCGCTGGGACGCGGCGCCGTGGCCCGGGCGCTCGACAACTCCTCCGTGACGCCGTTGTCGCAGCTCGACACGCTGCTGCGCGTCGCCCGCAGCCGCGGCATCCCCCTGCAGTACGGCACCACGAACGGCGGCAACGACGGCTCGATGTTCGTGCCCTACGGGGTCATCGACGTGGCGATGGGGTGGCCGCTGCGCTACTCGCACTCTCCCGCCGAGGTGATCGACCTGAAGGATCTCGTGAGCCTGGGCGACCTCGTTCGCGCCGTCGCCGAGGACTGGTGAGAGCGCTGCTGTCGGTCTCGGACAAGCAGGGGCTCGTCCCCTTCGCCCGGGGGCTCTGCGAACTCGGTTGGGAGATCGTTTCCACCGGCGGCACGGCCGAGGCGCTGCGCAAGGAGCAGGTCCCGGTGATTCCGATCGAGCAGGTCACCGGATTCCCCGAAATGATGGACGGCCGGGTCAAGACGCTGCATCCCAAGGTGCACGGCGGCCTGCTCGCGCGACGCGCGCACGCGGGGGACCGGGCGGCACTGGCCCAACACGCCATCACGCCGATCGATCTCGTCGCCGTCAATCTCTATCCGTTTCAGGAGACCGCCGCGCGTCCCGGCGTCGCCGATCACGAGGTGATCGAGCAGATCGACATCGGCGGGCCCTCGATGCTGCGCTCGGCGGCAAAGAATCACGGCGACGTGATCGTGATCGTCGACCCCGCGGACTACGACATGGTGCTCGCCGATCTCCGCACTGGATCGGTCTCGGCCGAGCGGCGCCGCGCGCTCGCCGCCAAGGTATTCGCGCATACGGCGGCCTATGATGCCGCCATTACGGGCTATTTGTCCCAGGGAGACGCGGAGTTGCCGGCGCGACTGGCGCTGGTACTCGAGCGCGCCCAGTCGTTGCGCTACGGCGAGAACCCGCAGCAGCATGCCGCGCTGTACGTCACCGGCGAGCCGGGGATGCGGGAGCTCGTCCAGCTGCACGGCAAGGAGCTGTCGTTCAACAACCTTCTCGACGTCGACGCCGCCGTGATGGCCGTCGCTCCGTGGTCCTCCCGCACCGCCTGCGCGATCATCAAGCACACGACGCCCTGCGGCATCGCGCTGGGCGACTCGTGCCGCGACGCGTATACCAGGGCGCTCGCCGCGGATCCGACCTCGGCGTTCGGCTCCGTGATCGCCTTCAACACGACCGTCGATAAGGACGCCGCACTCGCGATGGCCGACCTGTTCGTCGAGGTCGTCGTCGCACCGAAGTTCGCCGCGGACGCCGTGGCGGTCTTCACCCAGAAGAAGAACCTGCGCGTTGTCGAGCTTCCCCTCCCCGATGGCCGGCCCTCCCTCGATTTCAAGCGGGTGCGGGGCGGCTTTCTCGCTCAGGAACGGCCGCGCCCCGCCGCCGTCCTGTCAGAAGCCGGCTGGAAGGTCGTGACGAAGCGGGCCCCCACGGCATCTGAATGGGATGACCTGCGGTTCGCCTGGGCGGCGGTGGGGAGCGTCAAGTCCAACGCGATCCTGCTGGCCCGGGGGGCCGCGGCGATCGGGATCGGGGCGGGCCAGATGTCCCGGGTCGACGCGTCGTTTCTCGCGATTCACAAGGCGCGTTCGGCCGGCCACGACCCGAAGGGGGCGGTCCTCGCGAGCGACGCGTTCTTTCCCTTCGCCGACGGGGTATTGGAAGCCGCTCAGGCGGGTGTCACGGCGATCATTCAGCCCGGCGGATCGGTGCGCGACGCCGAAGTGCAGGCCGCGGCCGACGAGCACGGCATCGCGATGGTCTGCACCGGGATGCGGCAGTTCCGGCACTGACACGACAAATGTCGAATGTAGAATGTCCAATGCCCAATGATGAATGAAGACAATTCAATAGCGCGGCCCCCGTACCGGTGGGCGGCGGTCGTGGCGGCCGGGGTACTCGCGCTGTACCTCCTCACGCTCGCGCCGACGACGCAGTTCTGGGATGCCGCCGAGTACATCACGGCGGCACACGCCCTCGGCATTCCGCATCCCCCCGGCAGTCCGCTGTTCGTGCTGCTCGCCCATGTGTGGGGGCTGATTCCGCTGGCCGCCGACTACGGGGCGCGGATCAACATCCTCGCGGCGGTGACGAGTGCCCTGGCCGCGGGGTTCTGGTTTCTCATCGGCGACAGCTGGCTCCG
>DASSIL010000210.1:0-7490 GCA_035691925.1 Gemmatimonadales bacterium | reverse complement strand
GAGCGGTCTCGGAGCCTGGCTCGGACCGGGGTTCGATTCCCCGCGCCTCCATCACATGTTCATCGGGCACTTCGCCGTCGGCTTCGCGTCGAAGCGCGTCGCCCCGAAGTCCTCGCTCGCGGTCTTGCTCGCCGCGCCGCTCCTGGCCGATCTCCTCTGGCCGGCGTTTCTGCTGCTCGGCATCGAGCGCGTCGAGGTCACCCCCTCGAGCAATCCCTTTCTGAATCTCACCTTTCTGTCGTATCCCTGGTCCCACAGCCTCGTCATGGGGCTCGTCTGGGCGGCGCTGTTTGCCGGGACGTACTACGCGCTGACCCGCTACACACCCGGTGCCTGGATGATCGCGGTCGGGGTCGTGAGCCACTGGGTGCTCGATGTCATCACGCACCGACCCGACATGCCGCTGTCGCCCTGGAGCGCGAGACTCTTCGGCCTCGGACTGTGGGAGTCGGTTCCCGCCACCGTCATCGTCGAAGGCGCGATGTTCATCGCTGGGATCTTGATCTACACGCGCGCTACGACCGCGCGGGACCGGATCGGGCGGTACGCCTGGTGGGGACTGGTGGCGTTTACCGCGCTCGGCTACGTGCTGAGCCTGCTGCCGTCAACGCCCCCTTCCGTGACGGTTATCGGGTGGACGGCGTTGTCACTCGGATTGCTGACAGCGGTGTGGGCGTGGTGGGCGGATAGACACCGTCTGGTGACCATCGTCCGTTGAGAGAGTCTCTTCTCATCCGCGTCTTGTCCGTGCGTTGAAACGCCGGCTCGGCCAGAAGTGCGTCCTTAAGGACGCCAGCTGTCGCCGAACCGGCCCTTCAGGTCACGGAAAGACGACGTTCGATGAGCTTGCCTAGTGCTCTCTCGCTCGTGCCACCGCGGTGTGCGATGGCACTACGACCCTCGATGGCGCCGCGGCGGCTACGGGGCCGCTCACCCGGGCGACCGGTGCAACCGTCGCCGGAGCGGTCATCATCGTCACCGGTCGGGCAGGTGCGGGAGACCATCCGCCTGAAGCGCCGGCGACGCTAGCCTTCGAGCCGACAGCCGGTCGTGCGACTGCGAACCGTCTCCCAACCGGAGCCGGCGACACGACGGGTTGCGGAACCGGTCCGGAAGCAGGAGCGGAGGCGGGGCGACTCGGCGCCGTCGGCTGGGTCACCGCGATCCGCGGAATGCGACGGGGCGGTGGCGGCACGGTGGAGCGGGGCGCGGCGCGCAGGTTCAGCGCGATCGCCGGAGGGGGGAGCGGTGGAGCCGGCGGTGGTGAGCGGCGACGGTGGAAGAACAGGTACGGGAAGTACCCCTGCGGATAGTAGGGGTAGACGTATGACGGCGCGGCTTCCGGCGCCGGAGCAGCGGCGGTCGATTCCTCATAGGTCGTAACGCTGTTGTCGACGCCACAGAACGAGCTGGTCAGCGTCGCATACGAGCAGTCGACGACCGAGCCGTTGCCGGACGCCGCCATGCTGTGATCGATAGCGATCGCTCCGGCGTCGCTGCCGGCCGCAGCCGGGTCGGGGTGCTGATGACGGGTGGTGAAGCAATTGCCGCACACCGAGTCGGTGGTCGTGCGCCGCACGGCGAACGCTCCCGGCGTGCGGTATCCCGTCAGGTCGTAGGTGTAGGCTTCGCCATCCGTCATCCGATCGGCGATGTCGAGTAGGGCCGCCAGGGGATTGCCAGCGGTCGGCTGCAGCAGCAAGGAGCGCTCGTAGTCCCAGCGGTTGCCGCTCGCCAGGTCCGCGAAGTGCAGCGGGCTCCACGACCGTACCGCCAGCAGCGTGCCGGTCCCCGGCGCCGCCACGCGGAACGTGGTGCTGTCCGAGATGCCCTGCACCACGAAGGGAACTCCCCCCGGCACGTAGTCCGCGTCGGTCGGCCGCGCCGGGTAGAGCACGCGAATGCGCCCCGAGGGCTCGACGTGGAGCAGTGCCAGGTACCCGCTGTCTTCCAGCTCGATGTAGACGCGGGCCGGCGCGCCCACCGGCAGTACCGTATCGGGGAGCCAGGCGCGCACACCGAGCTTGTCCGGGTGACGAGCGACCTGCACCGGGGTCTGGGTGAGCAGGACGAGACCGAGAATGCCGACCATACAACCGCCAGTTGTGGGGCGTGTTGGCTACTCTACCCCTCCGCCCTCGGAAGGGTCAAGGCTAGCGCCGAAACCCCATGCGGTTACGAAACGTAGGCTGCGGTGCGCAACGGCCCACGCTGCATATATTGGGCCCGCGTCAGCGAACCATTTCCCGATTCTCGGAGGCGCGATGGGTGCAGTGCTGGATCTGTTCCGAGTGCTGTTCTCACCCGGTGAGGTGTTCGAGCGTGTCCGGGAGCGGCCGAAGTTTCTGCTGCCGTGGATCGGCCTGTCCGTGATCATCGTCCTGATCGCGTACCTGATGATGCCGTTCACGCAAGCCGCCATCGCTTCGCGCATCGCGCAACTTGCCCAGCAGAATCCTCAAGCGGCGGCGAACGCGGCAAAGTTTCAGACTGTCGGCATCTTCCTCGCGCCGGTTTTCCTGCTGATCGGGCTGCTGATCAGTGCGGGGCTGCTGTGGCTCCTGGTCACCCTCTTCGCGGGAGCGGACGCCCGGTTCGCGACCTTGCTGAGCCTCTCGACCTACGTCGCCGTGCCCACGATCCTGCTGCAGGTGGCGGGACTGATCGTCCTCAAGATGAAGGGGCTGGACGCGATCACGTCATCCGACGACCTGCGCCCACCACTCGGTCTCAATCTGCTGTCGCCCAGTGCGGGAGGATTTGTCGGGGCGCTGCTGGCCGGCATCAATCCATTCTCCCTGTGGGGGCTGGTCCTGACGGCGATCGGTGTTCAGGTGACCCACAAGACGTCGAGGGGCGCGGCGTATACGGTGGCGATCGTCGCGACGGTGGTCGGCGTCGTCCTCGGCGCCGCACTCGCCGGGTTGGGGGGCGGCGGGAAGTAACCGCTAGACCGTTGCCTTCGTCCGATTGATCACGCCCGCCTCCTCGAGGGCCGCCTGGGCCGCGGCGAGGCGGGCGATCGGCACCCGGAACGGCGAGCAGGAGACGTAGTTGAGCCCGGTGTGGTGGCAGAATTTGACGGACGACGGTTCGCCGCCGTGCTCGCCGCAGATACCGACCTTCAGCTCGGAGCGCGTGCCGCGACCGAGCTTCACCGCCACTTCGATGAGCCGGCCGACGCCGTCCTGGTCCAGCACCTGGAACGGGTCGTCCTTGAGGATCCCCGACTCCACGTAGAACGGCAGGAATCGCCCGGCATCGTCGCGCGACAGCCCGAAGGTGGTCTGCGTCAGATCGTTGGTGCCGAACGAGAAGAACTCCGCTTCCTTGGCGATCTCGTCCGCCGTCAACGCGGCGCGCGGCAGCTCGATCATGGTCCCCACGAGATACGGCACCGCATGCCCCACCTCGTGAAACACCTCCTGGGCCACGCGGCGCACGATCGCCGTCTGGCGGCGCAACTCCTCGGCGATGGCCACGAGCGGGATCATCACTTCGACCACGACCTTCTTGCCGCGGGCCACGACGCGGGCAGCCGCCTCGAAGATGGCCCGGGCCTGCATCTCGGTGATCTCGGGGTAGGTGATCCCGAGCCGGCAGCCGCGGTGCCCGAGCATCGGGTTCGCCTCGACGAGACTCGCGACGAGCGCCTTGAGCCGCGGCAACGGGAGCTTCATGATCCGCGCGAGCGCCGCGAGCTCTTCCTTTGTATGCGGCAGGAATTCGTGCAGCGGGGGATCGAGTAGCCGGATCGTGACGGGGTAGCCCGTCATCGCCTCGAAGATTCCCTCAAAATCCTCGCGCTGCATCGGCAACAACTTGGCAAGGGCGCGGCGCCGGCCGGCCTCGTCGGGGGCGACGATCATCTCGCGCATCGCGGTGATGCGGTCGCCCTCGAAGAACATGTGCTCGGTGCGGCAGAGGCCGATGCCCTCGGCGCCGAACTCGCGCGCGCGTTTGGCGTCCTGCGGTGTGTCGGCGTTGGTGCGGACCCGGAGCCGGCGCCGTTCGTCGGCCCACGTCATCAGGGTGTCGTAGTGCTCCCCGGTCTTGGGCTGCATCAGCTTGGCAGCGCCCAGCAGGACACGGCCGGTCGTGCCGTCGATCGTGATCAGTTGGCCCTGCTTCACGACGCGGCCGTTGGCCCGGAAGCGGCCGGCGGCGGGCTCCACTTCGATGTCCTTCGCCCCCACGACGCACGTCTTGCCCATCCCGCGCGCCACGATTGCGGCGTGGCTCGTCATCCCGCCGCGCGAGGTGAGCACCGCCTGCGCCGCAACGATGCCGTGGAAGTCCTCGGGGCTCGTCTCGGGGCGCACGAGAATCACCTTGTGGCCCTTCTTGGCCATCGCCTCGGCGACATCGGCGTCGAACACCGCTTCGCCGATCGCCGCGCCGGGTGAGGCGGGGAGTCCTTTGGCGATGAGCGTTTCCTTGGCCGCCGGGTCCACCATCGGGTGGAACACCTGGTCGAGATCCTGGGGCGGCACGCGCTGCACCGCCTCGTCCTTCGTGATCTTGCCTTCCCGCACCAGCTCGACCGCGATCCGCACCGCCGCAAGCCCGGTTCGTTGCGCGCGGCGCGTCTGCAGCATGTACAGTCGGTCGTGTTCGAACGTGAACTCGATGTCCTGGACGTCCTTGAAGTGGTGCTCGAGTTTCTCGGCGATCGCCTCGAGCTCTTTGTAGATCCTGGCGAGCTTGCCGCGGTTCAGCTTCTCGAGCGGCAGCGGGGTGCGTGCGCCGGAAACGACGTCTTCTCCCTGCGCGTTGGTGAGGAAATCGCCGTTGAGCACCGCTTCGCCGGTGCGGCAGTCGCGCGTGAAGGCGACGCCCGTGCCGCAGTCCTCCCCCATGTTGCCGTAGACCATGGCCACGATGTTCACCGCGGTCCCCAGCTCGTCGGGAATGCCGTGAACGCGGCGGTAGTCGATGGCGCGGCGCGTGCGCCAGCTCTTGAACACTGCTTCGATGGCACCCCAGAGCTGGGCCTTCGGGTCGTCGGGAAAGGGCACGCCGCGGCGCGACTGGACGATGGCCTTGTATTCGCGGACCAGCGCCTGCAGGTCCTCGGGCGGCAGGTCGATGTCGCGTGTCACCTTGCGGCGGTGCTTCATCTCGTCCAGCACCTCGTCGAACGGCTCCTTGCCGAGCTCGAAGACGACGTCGCCGTACATCATGACGAAGCGGCGGTAGGAGTCGTAGGCGAAGCGCGGATTGCCCGACCGGGCGATCAAGCCTTGCACGGTCTCGTCGTTCAGCCCGAGGTTCAGGATCGTTTCCATCATCCCGGGCATGGACACCGCGGCTCCGGAGCGCACCGAGACGAGGAGAGGATTGGCGCGGTCGCCGAACCTCTTGTCCGTCGCCTGCTCGAGCTTCTTGAGATGGCGCCCGACCTCTTCCCGCAATTCGTCCGGGAACGAACCGTCGGCCAGGTAGCGGAGACAGAGCTTGGCCGAGATGGTAAAGCCGGGCGGGACCGGCAGGCCGAGGTTCGCCATCTCGGCGAGCCCGGCGCCCTTGCCGCCCAGAATGTCGCGCATGGCGGCGGTGCCGTCGGCACGCCCCTGGCCGAAGAAATAGACGAACCGCTCTACAGACGGCATGGTCGGTGACCGGACGGGGTGATCAGGCGGTAACGGGAACCAGCGGTGTGGCGTGTCGGAGCGTGGCCGACTCCTCGGGGATCGGCGTGGGGTACTGGCCCGAGAAGCAGGCGTGGCAGAACCCCGACGCATCGCCCCCTGCCGCCCGCAACATCCCCTCGAGCGACAGGTACCCCAGCGTCTCGACGCCCAGGTGGCGGCGAATCTCCTCGATCGAATGGCTCGAGGCGATCAACTCCGACTTCGTCGGCGTGTCGATGCCGTAATAGCATGGGCCCGTGATGGGAGGGGAGGCGACGCGGAAATGCACTTCTCGTGCCCCGGCCGCGCGGATCATCTGCACCAGTCCCTTGCTGGTGGTGCCGCGGACGAGCGAGTCGTCTACGACCACGACCCGCTTGCCCTCCAACACTTCCCGCACGGGATTGAACTTGATCTTCACCTTGGCGGTGCGTCCGTCCTGCGTCGGATTAATGAAAGTGCGGCCGACGTAGTGATTGCGGATCAGGCCATACTCGAGTTTGAGCCCCGTCTCCTCGGCGAACCCGAGGGCCATCGCATTGGAGGAGTCGGGTACCGAGAAGACGCAGTCGGTGCCCGGGGCGGGGTGCTCGCGCGCCAGCTCATGCCCCAGAGCGCGGCGGACCCGGTCCACCGAGCGGCCGAAGATCGTGCTGTCGGGTCGCGAGAAGTACACCAGCTCGAAGATGCAGCGGCGATGCGGCTTCGCGGGGAGCGCGGGGAGGCGGTCCACTTCGCCGTCGTGAATCCGCAGGAACTCCCCCGGCTCGAGCTCTCGCACCGCGGTCGCCCCGATCAGGTCGAAGGCACAGGTCTCCGAGGCGACGACGTGTCCAGCCCCGAGGCGGCCGAGCCAGAGGGGCCGGAAGCCGCGGGCGTCGACGATCGCATACAGCGCACGCCCGATCGTCACGACGAGGGAATAGGCACCTTCCACCCGCTCCAGGGCGTCGAGCAGCTGATCCTCGGGCTCGCGCGCCTCGGAGCGGGCGATGAGATGCACCAGGACCTCGCTGTCGGACGACGTCTGGAAGATCGAGCCCTTGTCGACCAAGTCGGCGCGCAGCTGTGCAGCATTGGTGAGGTTGCCATTGTGGCCGAGGGCGAGGGGGCCTTCGCGATAGCGCGCCAGGATCGGCTGCGCGTTGGCGAGGACCGAGCTGCCGGCGGTCGAGTAGCGGGTATGGCCGATCGCCGTATCGCCCGGGAGACCGACCAGCACCGACTCTGTGAAGACGTCGGACACGAGTCCCATCCCGCGGTGTGAGCGCGCCACCCCTTCGCCGTCGACCGCTACCACGCCCGAGGATTCCTGCCCGCGGTGCTGCAGGCTATAGAGTCCGAGATAGGCCTTACGAGCCGCGTCGGGGACGCCGGAAACGCCGATAATGCCGCACATGGAACGGTTCAGTCACCCATGCGTTTGGGGATTGCCGAGAAATATACCTCGCGCAGCGCGGCGACGGTTTGCGAGACGCCCGCGTCGCGCAGTCGCAGCGCGAACGTCCCATCGCGCGCCTTCACGATTCCGGCGTCGTACAGCGGAACGCCCAATTGTCCTGCCAGCTGTTCCACGGCGGCCACCTTTTCAGGGTCGCAGGTCACCACAGCTCTCCCGTGGGACTCACTGAACAAGAGATCGTACCCGTCGAGGCCCGTCGCGTACCCGGTAAGGTCGAGATCGATTCCGAATCCCGCCCCCTGATAGGGCCACCCATTGCGATCTCTGCGAGCGCGAACCCGAGTCCCCCGTCGGAACAGTCGTGAGCCGAGTGGAACAGCTGCTGGCGAGCGCCGCTCACCAACAGATCGATGAGCCGCCGCTCGGCGGCAAGATCGACTGCGGGCGGCTCGCCG
>DASSIL010000209.1:0-10501 GCA_035691925.1 Gemmatimonadales bacterium | reverse complement strand
GCGGTGTCGATGATCGTGGCGCCGGCGTCCAACGCCCGGTGCATCACGCGCAGCGCCGTGGCCTCATCGGGACGGCCGTCGATCGACAGGTGCATCCCTCCCAGACCGACGACCGACACGTCGGGAGCGCCGGGACCGAGCGGGCGGGTGCGCATTCAGCTCAGGTAGCGGGTCTTGAGGATGCCCACATGGTGCAACTCGTGACCGGCGATGATATAGGCCAGGGCGCGCACCGAGACGGGTTTGCCGCTCGCAGTCCCACGGCGCTCGAACGCCGCCTGGTCGAGGTGCGCGAAGAGGTGCAGCGTCGCCTGGCGTACGGCAGCCAGCTCGTCGGCGAGGTCGCGCAGCGTGCGCGCGTCGAAATTGCCCATGGGGACGTAATCGTCTTGCTCGAAGCCGGGGAGCGGCGTCGTGTCGCCCCGCCCGATGCGGAGCGCACGATAGGAAAAGATGCGCTCGCTGTCGGCGAGGTGGCCGAGCACTCCCTTGATGCTCCACTTGTCGGGGGCGTAGCGATGCCCGCCGCGCGATTCGGGAATCGACCGGATCAACGCCAGCGTCTCGGCGAGCTGGGACGCCAGCATCGCCCGAAGGTCGCCGTCCGGGACTTTTCCGATGTACGTGCCGTAATACGGAGCGTATTCATCCGTACCGGGGCGGGCAATCAGCGTAGGGGTCATGGTCGTTCCTTCACGAGGGCGGAGTCGATCTGCCGCCACGTCACGAGGTGGATGTGCTCGTCGGCGAGCAGGCGCCGAAAGCGCGGGCTCGCGACGAAGGCCCAGTCCCGGGCGCGCCAGGCGGCGCCCCAATTGGCGCGCTCCCCCGTCAATGCCTTCATGCGCGCCGAATCGGCTGCGGGATGGAGAATCAGCTCCGACACCCCGACGGGCAACGCGCGGATCTGCTCCTCATAGTATGCCGCCCAACCTGCGGGCGGTATGTCTGGGGCGATGGCGACAACCCGTGCGAGCACCAGGGGACCGCGCGGGAAGCGGCGGTCGGTGGTACGCCCGGCAACCCACTCGGCGGCGCTCAGGAACGGTAGGCCTTCCGACTGCGCCACGCGGCGCAGGATCTCGAACAGCACTGGTCCGCGCGAGAACAGGACGTATTCGTGGACGTCGAGATGGGTGGGGCGGATCCCGGCGGCGCGGGCGGCGGCGATCTGGGCGCGCAGCTCGCGCTCCACGTCCTGCCAGCGAATGGTGGTCGAGTCCTCCCAGCCGCGGCGCAGCAGGCCGTCGGCGTCGATCAGCGTCGGCACGCTCTCGGGTGGGGCGATCGGCCCCCACCGGAAGCCGGGCCACTCGCTCGTCAACGCGAGGTGGATGCCGAGGTCGAACTCCGGGTGGGCACGGGCGTAGGCGGCGACCTCCTGCAGCTTCGGCCCCGGCACGATCACACTCGCCGAAACGACGAGACCGGAGTCGCGGGCCGCCCACGCGCTCCGGTCTGCGGGACCGGCGATCCCGAGGTCGTCGAAATGGAGAATGAGGCAGCGGCTGCCGCGCGGAAATCCGAGCCGCTCCTCGAGCGGCGTCTGCGCGGCGCCGGTAGCGACGGCGCACGCGCTCAGCGCGGCAGCGAGGAAGAGGTGCTTGCTCAGTGCTCCGTCGGAGCCGGTTTGGGAGTACGGTCGACGACCCTGGCCATCACGGGAGCGCCCGGGAAGAGCGACTCGAGACCCCCGACGACCACTTGCTCGCCCGCGTCGACGCCGCTCTTGATCTCCACGAATCCGGGCGTGCGCACACCGATGCCCACCTGCCGCTGCGTCGCCTTCCCCTCCTGCACCACCCACACAAACGTGGCGCCCTGAACGGGGACCACGGCGTCCTCGGGAACGACCACGGCTTTCGGCCGCACGGCGGTGACGAGCCGCGCCTCGATGAACATCCCCGGCTGCAGCAGCCGCTGCGGATTGGGGACGTGGGCCTTCACGAGAATGGTACGCCCGGGCAGCGAGATCACCGGGTCGACGAAGTCCACCTCGCCGACGAAGTCCCGGTTGGGGATTGCCGCGACCCGGAAGGTCACTTCCTGGCCGCGTTTCAACGACTGCGCGTACTTCTCCGGCACGTTGAACGTCGCCCGCATCGGGTTCACCGTCTGCAACGTGGCGAGCTTGGAGGTGTTGTTGACGTAGTCACCCAGACTGACGAAGCGCTGGCCGACGACGCCGCCGAACGGCGCACGCACCGTGGTGCGCGCGAGACGGGTGCTCATGAGCCGCAATTGCGCGTCCGTGCTGCGAGCGTTGGCTTCGGCGTGCTCCAGGTCCTGCGTGGACGCGGCGTTCTGCGCCAGCAGGTCCTTGGTGCGCGCCAAATCCTGGGTGGCGAGGTCGCGCTGCGCCGCGAGCTGGGCGACCTGTGCGCTGAGCTCGATCGAATCGATCTGGAAGAGTGGCGTGCCGGCGGCGACTTCCTGCCCTTCACGCGGCGGGATCGCCACGATGCGGCCTTCCACCTCGGGGCGCAGCTCGATCGACTGGATCGCCTCGATCTGACCGGTGGCGGCGACCTCGTCGCGCACGGTGTCGCTGCGGGCGACTGCCACCTCCACCGGCATTCCGGGCGGCATCCCCCCGGCGCCCCCGCCCTGGGCGGCGCGGCCTCCCGCGCCCTTCTTGCTGCAGCCGATCGCGGCGAGCACACTCACCGCGGCGACCAATCCGACCCGCACTGCGTTTCGATGGCTCACTGGGTTCCCTGTTCGAAATTGATCCGCTCGCCGAGTATCACTTCGAGGCCCGCCCGCGCGAGCCGCGTATTGTACATCGCCTGGACGAGATCGGCCTCGGCCTGCACGAGGCGATTCTGGGCCTCCAGGAGATCGAGAATCGTCGTCGCCCCGGCGCGGTATCTCGTCTCCTGCACCCGGTTGTTCTCGCGCGCCACGACGACTGCATAGCGATCGAGGTCGATCGTCGCCCGATTGGTTTCATAGGCGTCGTAGGCGGCCGTGACGTCGTGCCAGGCTCCCCGTTCGAGATCGTCGCGAATCGCCTGCGCGACCGCGTGGTTGGCCCGGGCCTGCGACACCTGGATCTCCCGCTGGCCGTTGTCCCACAGCGGCAAGCTGACCGTCAGTGACAGCGACGACAGATTCGACGCCGAGGGAAAGAACTTCGTGTCGTTCGCCGACTTGGTGTAGTCGAGCGAGGCGCGCGGCAAGTACTGGGCGCGACGCGTCCAGAGCACCCCGCTGGTCGTGCGCTCGTTGGCCCGCGCGATCCGCCAAGCCGGACCCTGAGCCAGTGCGTGCGCGACGGCGTCCTGGACGGGAAACGGCAAGGCTGGAGCGACGCTGTCGGACGGAACCGGGGCGGCGTCGGCGGCAGTCTGAAGGCCGATGCGGCGTCCCAGCTGCAGCTGCGCGGCCCGCAGCGCCGCTCGCTGTTGCAGCAGTACCACCCGGGCCTGGGTGAGGCCGAGCGCGAGCTGCAGTGAATCGGTCTGCACCGCGGCGCCGGAGGTGACGCGAGCCCGCGCGACGGTGAACTGCTGCTGGGCGCGTTGCTCCTGATCCTCGGCGACGCGCAGCAGCGCCTTCTCGGTGAGCACCCCGTAATAATCGGCCTCGGTATTCATCGCGCTCGTGAGGCGCGCCTCCAGCTCCCCGGCGCGAGCGCTCTCGAGCTGGCCGGCGGAGGTGCGTAAACCCGCGAGCTTCGCGCCGCCCGTGAACAGGTCGATCCGGGCGTCGACTTGCGCGGAAACGGAGTTCAACCGGGGCGTGAACGTTCCGAACGGCGTGAAGAACTTTCCCTCCGTGCGCGTCGCCGTGGTCGAGAGCGTGACCGCCGGGACGATGAAGACCGCGAAGGCCGCGCGGCGCGACCATTCCGCGATGTCCACCTGCCCCGCGGCCGAGACATAGTTGGGGTCGAGCCGCGCGGCGCGCTGCAGCGCCTCCGTCAGCGTCACGACCGGCAGGGTGTCCTGGGCGGCCGGGGCCTGGGCAGACGACGTCTGGAGAATCGCCAACAGCGGGAAGATCACTTCGCCTCCAGCGGCTCGAGGGCCTTCAAGTCCTGGGCTTCGCGCTCGCGCAGGCGGTCGAGCAGCGTGTACGCCACGGGCACGACGAAAAGGGTGAGCGCAGTGGAGAAGAAGATGCCGCCGACGATCGCATAGCCGAGCGGCCGGCGCGACGTGGAGCCGGCGCCGATGCCGATCATCACGGGGATGGCGCCCATGATCGTCGCGACCGAGGTCATGAGAATGGGACGCAGGCGGATGCGTCCGGCTTCAATCACAGCCGAGATCGTATCCATCCCCCGAGCCTTCAGCTGGTTCGAGTATTCTACGAGCAGGATCGAGTTCTTCGTCACGAGGCCGATGAGCAGGATCATGCCGATTTCACTGTACAAATTGATCGTCCCGCCCGGCTGTTTCAGGAACGCGGCAATGAGCAGCGTCGCCAGCGCCCCGGTCACCGCCAGGGGCACCGCCAGGAGTACCGTGAAGGGATGTACCAGCGACTCGAACTGGGACGCGAGCACCATGAACACCACGAGGAGCGCGACCCCGAAGGCGAAGTACAACGCGCCGCCGCTCTCGCGGAACTCGCGTGAGTCGCCCGCCAGCGCCGTCGTGCTCCCCGGCGGCAGCACCTGCTTGGCCAGCCGATCGAGAGAATCGAGCGCCTCGCCCTGCGCGAACGGCGGAACCAGGGAGGCCGTCATGGTGAACGAGGGCACGCGGTTGAAGTGGTTGATCTGGCGCGGGCCCACCCCCTCCTCGACCTTCGCCAGGGCCGAGAGTTGCACCAACTGGCCGCTGTTGCCGCGCAGGTAGATCCCCGACATATCGCTCGGCGTGGCCCGTTGACTGGGATCGAGCTGCACCATCACGTAGTACAGCTTGTCGTTGCGCGTGAATGTGCTGACGCGGCGGCCGCCGAGGAATGTCTGCAACGCGGCCGCGACGTCCCGCACCGGGACGCCCAGGTCTTCGGCCCGATCGCGATCGAACGTGACCCGCAGCTCCGGCTTGTTGACACGCAGGTCGGTGTCGATGTTCGTGAGACCCTTGATCTGTCGCGCACGCGGCACGATGGTGTCCATCGCCTGCGCGAGACGCGCGAAATCGGGATTCTGAACGACGTACTGCACGGGCTGGCTGAATCCGAGCGCCCCCGGAGCGTACGGGAAAGCCCGGACCCCAGCGATGCCGAAAAGCTGCGGAAAGAGCATACCGATGATCTGTTGGGACTTGGGGCGCTGGCCCCAGTCCTTCAGGATGACGCCGATGAACGACCGGTTTACGCCCCCCGAGAAGCCGCCGATGATCGTGAAGTACCCCTGGACTCCGGGCGTCTTGCTGATGATCTGCTCGATCTGGCGGACGTAGCCGTCGGTGTAGTCGAGCGATGCACCCTCGGGCGCCGATGTGACGACCAGGAAGAAGCCGCGATCATCATCCGGCAACAGCTCCTGCTTGAGGTTACGGAACAGGAACACCGCCAGGATGACCGTCGCGACGGTCCCGATGACGACCCACCCCCGGTGCTGCAAGGCGGCCCGGAGCAGAGTCGCGTAGCGCTCGGCGACAGCGTTGAACCCGCGCTCGAACAGCTTGAACACGGAGCCGTGCTCGCGGGAGACCCGGAGGATCTTGGCGCACAGCATCGGCGTGAGCGTCAGGGCGATGAAGCCGGAAATGAGGACGGCGCCCGCCATGGCGATCCCGAATTCGTTGAACAGCCGCCCCGTGGTGCCCTGGAGGAACGCGAGCGGAGTGAACACCGCCACGAGGGCGATCGTCGTCGCGATCACGGCGAAACCGATCTCGGCCGTGCCGTTGACCGCGGCTTTCTCGGGATTCTCGTGCAGCTCTTCCTGGTGGCGATAGGCGTTCTCGAGCACGATGATCGCGTCATCCACCACGATGCCGATGGCGATCGTCAACGCCAGCAGCGTGAAGTTGTTGATCGAGAAACCGAGGAAGTAGAGGATCGCGAAGACGGTGATGATCGACGTCGGTATCGCGAGCCCTGGAATGATCGTAGCGCGGAGATTCCGCAGGAATACGAAGATGATGAGCACGACGAGAATCGCCGCGATCACGAGCGTCAGGCGTGCATCCTGGATCGAATGGGTGACGAACACCGACCCGTCGAACGCGATCTGGAGGTTCACCCCCGGAGGCAGCGTCTGCTGTATGCTGGGGAGCGCATTGCGGATGCGCTGCGCCACCTGGATGAGGTTCGCCTTAGACTGCCGCACCACGCCGATCGCCACTGACGGCTTGCCGTCGAAGCGGAAGATGGAACGCTCGTCCTCGGGACCCAGCTCGACCTTCGCCACGTCCTTGAGCTTGATCAGCTGGCCGCCCTGGCTCGCCACCACCAGCTCCCCGAACTCCTGCGGAGTCTTGAGCTCCCCGAGGGAGCGGACCGAGAATTCGCGCCGTGTCGACTCGATGCGGCCCGCCGGAATCTCCACGTTGCGCGCGTTGATGGCCGCCTCGACGTCCTGCACCGTGAGGTTGCGCGCCGACAACTGCTCGGGCTGCACCCACACGCGCATCGAGTAGCGCCGTTCGCCGTACACCCCCGCGCTCCCGACCCCCGGGAGACTCTGCAGCCGCGCTTTCACCAGGCGGTCGGCGACGTCCGAGAGCTGCAGCAGATCGATGTTCTGGCTGCTCAAGGCGAGCCAGAAGAAGGGCTGCGCATCCGCCTCCTGCTTGGCGATCACCGGCTCGAGCACGTCCACCGGCAGCCGGCCGCGCACGCGCGAGACTTTGTCCCGCACATCCTGGGCGGCGACGTCCACCGGCCGGTCGAGCGTGAACTCGAGGGTGATGTTGCTCGTCTCTTCGGACGACGTACTCGATAGCGTGCGCAACCCCTGGATCGTCGACAGCTCTTCTTCCAGGATGTCGGTGACCGCGGTCTCCACGACCTGGGCGTTGGCCCCGGGGAGGACGGTCGAGACCGAGATGATCGGTGGATCGATGTCCGGGAGCTCCCGCACGGAGAGGCGGGTGTACCCGATGACTCCGAACAACACCAGCGCGGCCGACAACATGCTGGCGAGAACGGGGCGTCGAATGGCAGTATCGGAGAGTTTCATATGCCCTCTGGCTGGACAGCACTCAGCGTAACGGCACCGATCGGGGTCTGGTTTCTACTTCTTGCTGCCAGAACGTCGAAATAGAACGTCGGGAATCGACATCGTTCGGTCCCGTTTGTGTTCGAAATCGCGACCCGAAGATATACCGAAAAAACGGACCGCCGCAACCCGATGGCGACGCACTTCCAGCGACGTACAACAGGAAACGTATCCGGACACCTGTAATGAAAAAAAGGGGCCCCTCTCCGAGTGGAGAGGAGCCCCCGAATGGGAAGCCGTACGGGAAAGGTTACCGGATCCCGATCGATACCCCGAAGTGCACAATCGCCAGATTGGGCCGCGCCCGCGACGCGAACACCACGATGTCCCCATTGGGCTGCGGCTGCACGTCCCCGGGTGCCACATAATTCGCGAACCCGCTGTACAGAAAGCGGGCGCCGATATCCAGGGACACCGGCGTGCGCCTGCCAAGGGTCAGGAGCATGCCGCCACCGGCCTGGAGCGCCGACGTCCAGTCGCTGAAATCCGTCTGGGAGCCGTAGCTGTAGCAGCCGCAGCCGTCTGGGAATGACGAATAGGCCGAGATATAGGAAAAGCCGACCGTGCCGAAGCCGTACAACCGCATCGGGCCTTCACCCACGGTGATTTGCGGTCCGACGCCAAGCGTCGCGATCGCGTAGGTCGTGTTGAGGTCGAACTGGTGGTCCGAGCCATAGACGAGATAGGCACCCTCGAACCGTAGCCCCAGCGGGTTCCCGGCACCCATGTTCACGGTGGCGAATGCGTCGATCCCGCCCGCCACGTCGACGTTCTGGGCGAAGTCACCCTGCGGCGCGCCCACGGCGAGGTTGATGCCGAAAGCGCCGGCGTCGCCACGCACCTCGCGCAGGCCGCGATACTGGGCCGACGCGGTCCCTGCGCCGGCGGCAAGAGCCAGGAGTGACAACACCACTGTGCGGTTCATCGTGCCTGTCCGTTCGGGTCGGCTAAAAGGAAGGCAAGCGATATGCCACCCCCAGAAAGGCTAGATTCCACGGGGCATTCCCCTGTCACTGACCTACCGGGAGGACACTACATGGACCAGATCACCTTTGCGGACTTCGCGAAGGTCGACGTCCGGGTGGGCCGCATCGTCGCCGTGGATGACTTCCCCGAGGCGAGAAAACCCGCCTGGAAGCTGCGCATCGACTTCGGACCGGTCGGAGTGAAGACCTCGAGCGCGCAGATCACGCTGCACTACAAGAAGGAGGACCTGCTCGGGAAGCTCGTGCTGGGGGTGGTGAACTTCCCGCCGCGCCAGATCGGGCACTACTTCTCCGAAGTGCTGACGCTGGGAATCGAGCTCGCGCCGGGGGACATCGTCCTCGTCCACCCCGATCGCGACGTCCCGCTCGGATTGCCGCTCAAGTAGCCTTGAGCCGCTCCAAATGCTCCTTGCGAAACTTGGCCACCTTCGGCGCGATCACCGCGCGGCAGTATCCCTGCCCCGGATTACGCCGGAAGTAGTCCTGATGGTACTCCTCGGCGGGATAGAACACGGTAAACGGCGCCACCTCGGTGACGATTGGCGAGTCGAACACCTGGTCGCGCTCGAGCTCCGCGATCACCGCGCGCGCTGTTCGCTCCTGCTCCGGGCTGTGGTAATAGATCGCGGAACGATACTGGGTGCCGACGTCGGCCCCCTGGCGGTTGAGCGTCGTCGGGTCGTGAATCCCGAAAAAAACCTCGACGAGGTCGCGATAGCTCAGCACCGCCGGATCGAAGGTCACCTGGACGACCTCGGCGTGCCCCGTGCGCCCGGTGCAAACCGCCTCGTAGGAGGGGTTGGCAACGGTGCCGCCGGCATAACCGGAAACCACCTGCTCGATGCCCTTGAGGCCGCGAAACACCGCGTCGAGACACCAGAAACAGCCACCGGCGAGCGTCGCAACTTCCTGGTTTGATGAGTTCATGGCACCGTTGAAATGTCGCCACCGCCTTGAGAGTTCCCGGGAGCGGCCGCCCATGCTAGGATAGAGCCGCCGTGCTCCTGAAACGATTCTACGATGATGGGCTGTCCCAAGCCAGCTACCTGCTCGCATCCGAACGCTCGGATGCGGCGCTCGTCGTCGATGCCAATCGCGACGTGGAGCAGTACATCGCCGCCGCCGAGGCGGAAGGGCTGCGCATCGCGCACGTCACCGAGACGCACATCCACGCGGACTTCGTCTCGGGGAGCCGCGAGCTGGCGCAGCGCACCGGGGCGACGCTGTATCTCTCCGACGAAGGTGGCGCCGACTGGCGCTATGGCTTCGCCGCCGAGAGCGGCGCCGTCCTGTTGCAGCACCAGTCGCACATCGACATCGGCGACCTCACGATCACCGCGTTGCACACACCGGGGCATACTCCCGAGCACCTGTCGTTCCTCGTCGTCGATCGCTCCGCGGCGCCCGTCCCGCTCGGGATGCTGAGTGGAGACTTCGTCTTCGTGGGGGACGTGGGTCGGCCCGACCTGCTCGAGAAGGCCGCCAACGTTCAGGGGACGATGATTGCGAGCGCCCGGCAGCTGTTCCAGTCGCTCGCGCGGCTGCGCGACCTCCCCGACCACCTGCAGATCTGGCCGGGACACGGCGCCGGCTCGGCGTGCGGCAAATCGCTCGGCGCGATGCCGCAGAGCACCCTGGGCTACGAGCGCATCGCGAACTGGGCGTTTCACATCACCGACGAAGCGAAGTTCGTGAGCGCCGTGCTCGAGGGACAGCCGGATCCGCCGTCGTACTTCGGGGAGATGAAACGCATCAACCGCGACGGCCCGCGCATCCTCGGCGGCTCGCGGCGGCCGCAGCGCATCGCCGCCGCGCGGGTGGGGGAGCTGCTGGCGCAGGGGGCGCTGCTCGTCGACACGCGCCCCGCGGCCGATTACGCCGCCGCGCACATTCCGGGGACCATCAACATTCCGCTGAACCGCTCGTTCACGACGTGGGCGGGATGGCTCGTTCCCTACACTCAGGATTTTTACCTGTTGATCGACCACGCGCGGGTGGACGCGCTCGACCGTGCGGTCCGCGACCTGGCGATGATCGGGCTCGATCGCGTCGGCGGCTACCTCGACTGCGACGAGGATACTCTCGCCACATGGCGCTCGACGGGGGCCACACTCGGCTCGATCAAGAGTATCACACCGGGACAGCTCGCGGAGCCACTCCGGAAGGGTGAGCTCTCCGTGATCGACGTCCGGGACGGCTATGAATGGGACGACGGGCATCTCCCCGGAGCGCGCCACCTCCCGCTGGGGAACCTCCCCGCCCGCTTCGCCGAGCTGCCGGCAGGTCCGCTGGTGATGCAATGCATGACGGGGAGCCGCTCGGCGATCGCGGCAAGCATCGCCGCGGCCCGCGGCAGAGAGGTGTGGAATCTCGAAGGCGGCTTCGC
>DASSIL010000208.1:0-30083 GCA_035691925.1 Gemmatimonadales bacterium | reverse complement strand
GGCAGGTAGACGAGACTGTTCCCCCCGAACGTGCTCCGGTCCACCAGCGTCGTCATCTCCACTACGGCGGTGAAGGGGACCCACGCGTCGGTGATGTTGGTGACGTAGTAATCCGCCAACGGCCGCTTGATCAGCAGGCTGGTGCACACGATGCCCTGGTAGGTGACACCCTTGAGGCGGGCGCGCTCCGCGTCGGTGAGTTGGGAACAGAGGGTGGCTACCTGACCGCAGGGGACGGTCAGCACCACGGCGTCGAAGCGGAGGTTCTCGCCACCCTGCAGGCTCAGAGTGGCGCCCTCGTCGTCGCCTGCGACCTGTGCCACCCGTGCCCCGTACCGACGGACGATGCCCGCCGTCTCCAGCTCGGCCTCGAGGCGTGCGAGGATGGTATCGTAGCCTCCCTCGACGTAGCCGAACGATTCGCGCTTCATCGACGACCGGCGTGCTCCATAGAGGCGCGCGATGATGGCCCAGATGAACGCTGCGCTGGCCTGTTCCGCGTTGGCGCCGAGCTTGGCGCGCAGCAGCGGCAACCAGATGCGCTCGACGGTCCGGCGCCCCGACCAGCGGCGCAGCCAGTCGACGGCCCGGATCGCTTCCAGGGGTCGCCAGTCGCGCACGCGCGCCGCTCGGATCACGGTGGCCGCGAGGCGGAGTTTGTCGATCGGCGAGAGTGCAGGAAAGAGCGCAAAGTCGAGGGATGACGACAGCGAATGGAGGCGGCCGTCGATGTAGAACCCGGTCCGCGTAGGCGCCCATCGCAACAGGTCCTCGAGCCCCAACTCCTCCAGCAGTCCGATCAGGTGGGAATCGGTCCGGAGGATCACGTGGTAGAACCGGTCCCAGGTGAATCCGCCGAAGCTGCATGGGGTGACGAGCCCGCCGGCGCGAGAGGCCCCTTCCATAATAGTGACTCGCGCGCCTTGCGCCCGGAGCCGGCGTGCGAGCGTCATGCCGAGCATGCCGCCGCCCACGATGCCGACGCTAGATGGCATTGCGTGCGTCGAGCTGAGCTGGTGCCGAGGTCGGCCGGACCGACCGCGCGGGGCGGCGCAACCGGAGGCCGGCGAGACGCGCCATGAGTGCCAGGTGGCCGAGGGCGGTCCGGACAACCTTCATCTTGGAGACGCCCATGAGCCGGGCCTCGAGCGTGGTCGGATACTCGACGATGCTCGCCCCGGCGTGCTCCAGGCGGGCCAGCATTTCGGCTACGCCGATGAAGCCACCCAGCTCCACCTGGACGTCGGTGACGACGCTTCTGCGGTAGACCCGGAAACAGCTGGTGTAGGTATAGAGCCGGTGGTGAAACACGAGGCGATAGAGCTGCGAGGCGGTACGCGAGAGCAGGAGACGCCACGCGGGCACATTCCTCACCGTGCCGGCCGGATGGTAGGGGGAGGCGGTCACCACGTCCACCGTGTCGGTGAGCAGCGGGATCATCGTGCCGAGCTCGTGGGGATCGTAGGTGCAGTCGCAGTCGATCGAGCAGACAATCGGCGTGGTCGCATGGCGGATACCGGTCATGATCGAAGCGGCCACGCCCCGGTTCTCCGCATGGCGATAGTACCGGGTATCCGCTTCGGCTCCGAAGAGCGTGGACAGCACATCCCACGTGCCGTCCACGCTGGCGTCGTCCACCAGGATGACCTGCACGTCGTACCGGCCGGCCAGCGACGCACGCACGCTGCGCAGCGTGTTGCGGAGGTAGGGGAGCGTGGCGGACTCGTTGTAGCATGGCACCACGATGGTCACTGGCGCGGGCGGGCCCGCGTCGACCCCGGCCGCAGGGGGCGCTCGGGATGGGAGCGCGGCCGTGCGGGCCGGCGACGACACCGTCGTGTGCCGTGGCTGCAGATCGAGGCTCTCGGCGACGCTGGTGAAGTGGTAGCGCGAAAGGAAGTGGCCGATGATCGCGGGCATTCGATCGAGGTGCCGGTACTGACGCACGCGCGCGTACATCGGCGCACCCGTGAACTTGGGCTGGGCTGGGTCCAGCTCCCACGTATGGAAATACATCACGAACGGGGCCGCACTGTTCCGGTCCCAGCGTGCCACTGCTCGCCGCACCATCCATTGCGGCCATTGGCGGAAGTAGTTGCCGCCCGCGACGGGGATGTGCAGTCCGAGCATCCGGATGCTGGACAGCGGAATCTCCCACAGCCCCTTCCCATCGAACTCCTGACGATGGATAAAACGCCGCCAGGGCTCGTCCGACCAGTCTCGCAGGATGGGCTTGACACTTGAATCGTAGGCAAAGTCGAGCTCGGCGAGCTCCCGCAGCGCCCAGAGATCGCCGCGCCCGAGCCAGCCCTGCGCGACCCGATACCCCACCACCGGCTGGCCCGCCGCCCGCTCCAGCGCCTCCCGGGCCCGGAGCACATCCTCGCGGAACTCGGATGGAGCGAATTCCCGGAGCGCGCGGTGATAGTAGCCACGCGTGGCGATCTCATGACCGCGGCTCGCGATCTTGCGGATCAGCTCGGGTGCGGCGTCGGCCACCCAGCCCAGAGCGAAGAACGTTGCCCGGGCGCCGAACTGGTCCAGCAGGTCGAGCGCGCGCAGGGTGCCGATTTCGAGCCGGGTCTCGAACCGGTACCAGTTGGCGCGATCGACCAGGCGCTTGAACGGCGCGGTGTGGTAGTAATCCTCCAGCGCCACGGTCAGGATGTGTCGCTTGGCCGCCCGTGGAGGGGCCGCCCGTCTTGCGTCACCAGAAAGCGGCGGGGCGATCTGGTCGAGGCGCGAGAGGTTCACGCCGATTTCTGGGGACACACTGTCGTTGTGGACTGCACGAACCGCACCGGCTGTAGTTGAACGGATAGAGAATTATAGAAGAAGCGGCGCTTTCTTCATGGGCCAGAGGGACTAGGTCCGACGGACGACCAGCGGAAAGGTCCTAGAGACGGTGCTTGCCGTTTGCGCGCTCCGCCTCCATCGTTGCGGAGGGTGAAGCGATTCTCTCTCACGGAGGAACACCATGGCGAAGGGCCGACGCACTACCCACCGCAGCGCGTCCGGAAAGAAGCTGTACGCCGTGCGGGACGCGAAGGGCCGGTTCAAGGATATCCAGTCGTACGCGCGGTCCTCGCGCGCCGACCAGAAGCGCAAGAGCAAAGCCGAAAAGCGGAAGTAGTCGTGTACACGTTCGTCGCCCGTTCATGAAAGTCACTCCCGCCACCTAAGCCCTCGATTCCCGTCGCACTGGAGCCGCGGATCGCCGGACATCGCGATCCGCGGCTTTCGCCTCTTGCCTGAGTTTGTGTGACATAGCCCACACCCGCCGTGGCTGGTCGTCGCGGTTGCTGGATCGAACGCGACTCGTGCGGTCGCATTCAGCGAATTGGCGCAACATGCGACACACGTAGCGGACCTTCCACGCAGTATCTCGGTAGCACGTTTTGTAGCGTCGTTTTCGGCAGGCCAACGCGTCGCCCGCGGCCGCCGTCTCGGATGTGTCCGTGTGTAGTTCCGCAGGTCAATTGCCGGCTCCGTGGAGATCGATGAGGGCATTGCAGCCGCAATCCGGCTTGTCTTTCGTTGGGCAACGGGGGAGACGTGACGACGGGTGAATGGGAGGTCGCGCGCGAGCTCCCCGCGTTGCGCCAGTGGACCTGGCCGTTCGGTCCGGCGCGATCGCCCTCGGCGTTCGTCTACCGGGCGCTCAAGGTGGGCGATCAAGTCGCGGGGGTGCTCGCGCTCTGCGGGGCCCTCGTCATCCGCAACCTCGACGCACTGCCGCACGGCGTGGCGGAGTTTCTCGCGTTGCGGATCACCGTCGAGAAATTCCTGCTGCTCGCCGTCTTCGCGGTCTGCTGGAACCGGGCGTTCCGCTGGCTCGGGCTGTACCGCCGCTGGCGCACCGACACCCCGGTCGAAGAGCTGGCCCGCGTGGCGGCCGCGGTGTCGCTTGGCACCCTGCCGACGCTCGCCTTCCGGCCGCTCAGCATCACCGGAGCGTTCACGCTTGAAACCGTCGCCCTGTTTTGGGCCCTGGCCATTCCCGGCGTCCTGGGCGCGCGCTGGTGCGTGCGCGCCCTCGCGGCTCCGCTGTCGGGCCGCCGCCGCCGGGAGGTCCTGGTCGTCGGCAGCGGCCCGCGGGCGCAGGCGCTGTGCCGCCTGCTGCGGGAGCCCGACGGCGCCGCGGGTGGGGCGTCGCTGATCGGGTTCGTGGACTCGCCCGATGGACCGGTCGATTCGGCGTTCCTCCCCCGCCAGCTCGGCACGCTCGCCGAGCTCGAATCGGTGCTCATGCGCCGGGTCGTGGATGAGGTGCTGATCGCGCTGCCGATCAAGTCGTGCTACGAGCGGGTCCAGCAGGCGATCCACACGTGCGAACGTCTCGGCGTCCAGTCCACGTACCTCGCCGACATTTTCGAGCCGTCGCTGGGACGGGTGGGGTACGAGGGACCCGCGTTCCGCACGGTGAAGGTGGTGCAAGACGATTTCCGTCTCGTGCTCAAGCGGATCATCGATCTGGTGGGCGCGGCAGTCGGCTTGGTGGTGCTGACGCCGCTGTTCCTGGTGATCGCCGCCCTCATCAAGCTCAACGACTCCGGGCCTGTCTTGTTCACGCAGCGGCGCTACGGGTTTAACAAGCGCCTGTTCAACATGATCAAGTTCCGCACGATGGTGCCGGACGCGGAGGCGCGGCAGGCCGACCTGGAAGAGATGAACGAAGCTCAGGGGCCGGTATTCAAGATCGCCCGCGATCCACGGGTCACGCCGCTCGGCCGCTTCCTCAGAGCCAGCTCGCTCGATGAGCTGCCCCAGCTGTGGAACGTACTCAAAGGTGAAATGTCCCTGGTCGGCCCCCGCCCGCTGCCGGTGCGGGACGTCGGCCACTTCAGTGAAGGCTGGCTGATGCGCCGCTTCAGCATGCCACCGGGGCTCACCTGCCTGTGGCAGGTCAGCGGACGGAGCGAGCTGAGTTTCGAGCGGTGGGTCCAGCTCGATCTCGAATACATCGACCATTGGTCGCTGCGGCTCGACGCGCGGATTCTGCTGCAGACGATTCCCGCCGTTCTCCATGGCAGGGGGGCAACATGAGTACACGCTTGCCTGCAGTCCGCGACCAGGGTGTGCCGCGGCTGGCCCGCCACGGCCCGCGCACGGGCCGGTCCCTCGTCGGCCCGCGGCCGCCCGATATACAGCGCGTCGGCCCCATGCTGCGACGGCGCCGCTGGTCCATCGTGTGGTGCACGATACTCGTCGTGCTGACGACCGCCGTGGTGACCTGGCTGTGGCCCCGGACCTACAAGTCTTCCACGACGTTCCTGGTCGAGAAGCAGGGCGGCCAGGAATCGCCGGCGCTCGACGTGCTGGAACGGCTGGGCGCGGTGGGGCAGATCCAGACCGAGATCAACCTGTTGAGCAGTCGCAGCGTGGTGGAGCCGGTCGTCGACGATCTCGCCCTGCACGTCACCGTGCTGGCCGAAGGGGAGCAGCGCCGCCCGAGCGACGTGTTTCCCGTCTTCACTGCCAGTCGCGACGCCCCGGCGGGGGATTACCGCGTGGTGGGCGGCGTGTCGGGAAGGTGGCAAGTGCATGTGGAGCCGGGCGACAGCCTGCTCGACGTCCTCTCCCCCGACTCGATCTCGCACTTCGCGGGACTCGACCTCCAGGCGCCGCGGTCGCTCGACGCATCCGACCTGGTGATCCGGGTCGTGCCGTTCCCCCTCGCCGTCGAGCAGACGCAGCGGCGGATAACGGCCGCCCTCGTGAATCGGGAAGCGGATCTCATCGAGCTCACGTGCAAGGGCGGCACTCCGGAGACCGCGCAGCAGGTGTGCGACGGGATTTCGCGCAGCTACATGCGGCTGCGCACGGATCTGCAGCGGGCGGATGCAGCGGCGACGGCCACGTTCCTGCGGGATCAGGTGGGCCGGTTGGGCGCCCAGCTTCGCTCGGTGGAAGACAGCATCGCCGCCTACTCCCGGCGCCATCAGGTGGTTGCCCTCGACACGCGGGCCTCGGCAGAAACGCAGCAGGACATCGATGTCCAGGCACAACGCGACCAGCTCGTCGCCGAACACGACGCGCTGCAAAACCTGATCCGCGGGATCGACTCGTCCCCGGGTACGAGCAAGCGGTTCCGCGACCTGGCGGGATACCCCGCACTCCTGAAGAACGAGGCGGTAACGGGGTTGCTCTCGAGCCTCAACGATCAGGAGAACCGCCGCGTGGATCTCGCGTTGCGGCGCACCGAGCAGAACGCGGATCTGGCGGCGGTCGATACGCGGATCGCGGACATCGAGCGACAGCTGCATGCCATCGCGTCGAGCTACGAGCAGGGGCTCGCAATGCAAATCCGATCGCTCGACGGAACGCAGAGCCAGTTGAGTCGCCGCCTGGCCGCGATCCCGGAGGAGCAGGTCCAATCCGCCCGGCTCGAGCGAGAGCGCTCCGCGATCGAGGATGTGTGGCAGATGCTGCAGACACGGCTGCAGGAAGCGGAGGTCGCCGAGGCGGTCAAGCTCCCCAGCGTACGCATCGTCGATGCCGCGTCGCTCCCATACAAGGCCGCGTCGCCGCGCGTACCACTCAATCTCGCCCTCGGGCTGCTGATGGGACTGGGAGCCGGGGTCGCCCTCGCCATCCTGCGGGAACTGCGCGACTCGCGTCTGCACGAGCGCGTCGAAGTGGAGCGCACGGTCGGGCTCCCGGTCCTGGCGGTGATCCCGCGGCTCTCGCGACCGGGACCCGTGCTCCAGGCATTCACCGAGCACCAGCTGCCCCCGCGACGTGAGCACCGCTCGACCCGTGCGCTGCGCGACGCGAACGTCACGCTGGAGGCGTTCCGCGCCCTGGCCGTCGATCTGAAGTTCTCCGGCGGCTACCCGACCACCGGCGGTCCGATCGCAATCGCCGTGACGAGCTCGACACACGGCGAGGGCAAGACGATGACGGCCTGCAACCTGGCGTTGACGCGGGCCAGTCAGGGTGTCCAGACCCTGCTGATCGACGCCGACATCCGCGGCAGCGGCGTGGCGTCCTTCTTCCGCTCGCCCTCGCCCAACTACGGACTGAGCGACCTGCTGGCGGGATCGGCGGACTTCGCGACCGTGTGCACCAGGCTCCGCGTGGCGGATCGGAACGCGCTCTCGATCATTCCCGCCGGCTCACCCACGCCTCACTCCGCAGAGCTGCTCGAGTCGCCGGAAATGGGGCAGCTGCTCGACCAGGCGAAGGCGCAGTACGACTTGATCGTGATCGATACACCGCCGCTCATGGGTGTCACCGACGCCGCCGCGATCGCCGCCATGGTGGACGGCGTCATTCTCGTGGTCCGCGGCGGCGTGACCGATCGCGAGGCGCTCGAGCTGACCCTGCGGCGGATCGCGCGGGTGAACGGCCAGGTCCTGGGCGTCGTGTTCAACGCCGTTCGCGGACCCGAAGGAGACATCAGTCGTCATCAATACGCGGAAGCGGCGCGTGCGGGAGGGGTACGATGAGCACCACCGTCTGGCGGATAGCCGTCGCTGTTCTGCTGCTGAGTCCATGGTCCCGGGGGGCGAGTCAGACTCCCCTCGTCGCCGATTCCGACCGGGGAGACGGAGCGTCCGCGCAGCCGCTGGCCCCTGGAGATGCGATCCACTTGGCGTTCTCGCGGGAGCCGGATCTCGGTGGCGACTTCCCGGTCGATGAAGACGGGACCGTCGCGCTGCCACTGCTCGGCATCCGCACCGTTCGGCAGCGCTCGCCCACCGAGCTGAAGCGGTCCCTCCTGACCGAATATGCGCAACAGATTCGCAATCAGGACGTGCGCATTACGATGTTGCGCCGCGTTCGCATCCTCGGAGCGGTAAAGAATCCCGGCCTGTACCGCGTGGATCCGACCATGACCGTCGTCGATGCTGTGGCTCTGGCTGGCGGCGCGACGGAGCAGGGCAAGTTGAAACAGGTGCGGGTGTTCCGGGACGGGCACGAGGTCGGCTCTCCCCTCGACCTCAACGCCCGGCTGCTGCCGCAGCTGCACTCGGGCGATCAAGTCGTCGTGCCGGAGCGGAGCTGGTTTTCCCGTAACGGCGGCTACGTCGTCGCGGCCGGGATCTCGGCCGTCGGCATCATCATCGCGCGCGCCGCCCCTTGATGATACGACAGCTCGCGATCGAGGGAGGCGCGCGGCTCGGCGTGTTTCGCCTGATGCGAAGCGTGCGCCGCCGTGCGATCTCGGTCCTTTCCTACCACGGGTTCGTGGACGACGAGCAACGCACGCGCGGGCGATTCTCGTACCTCTACCGAAACTCCCTGTCGGTGCGGCGGTTCGACCAGCAGCTCACGTTCCTCCGCCGCGCCGGCCACCTGCTGCACCCGGATGAGTTTCTCGAGATCCTGGACGGGCAGGGAACTCCGTCCCGGCGCACTCCCGGAATGTTGATCACGATCGACGACGCCAATCGCAGTGTCTTCGACTTGGCGCTGCCGGTGCTCGTGGCCAGGGTCGTGCCCGCGGTCCTATTGGTGCCCACCGAGGGCGTGGCCCAGTCCTCGAGCGGGCAGCCCTGGTGCCAATGGCACGAACGGCTGGCGGTGCTTCTCGTGAGTGATCCAGCCACGCACCAGCGGACCTGGACGGTACTACGCGAGTTCCTTCCAACGCTCCCGGCGGAGCCACTCCCGTACACTCACACCGTGCTTGCCGAGGTGGAGCGTGCCGCGTGGACGCTGCCGGATGCCGCGCGCCAGGAGCTGCTCGAACGGGTGCACGCCGTAGCCGGCCGCACTCCTGATCCGGCCGCGCTGCGTTATGCCGATGGGTCCGGTACGGTGCTCGATGTCATGACGTGGGACCAGCTGCGGGCCGCGCGGGACTCTGGGGTGGAGATCGGCTCTCACACGGTTTCACATGCCAAGCTCGCCCGGCTGTCGGAGCCCGATCTGTGCCACGAGATCGTCGAGAGTGCCCGTGCCATCCGCGCGCACCTCGGCGCGCCGTGCCGGTTCTTCAGCATGCCCTACGATCAGGCGGCCGACTGCCATCCGCAGCAGGAACGGGTGCTGGAGGAGGCGGGCTACCAGGCGGCGTTCTTCCAGGAACAGGCCCCGGAGGGGCCGCCCAGCCGGTTTCGCGTATCGCGCATCGGAATCCCGCCGCAATGCTCGCTCGCGCGACTCGACTTCTATCTGAGCGGCGCGCGCGATGTCGTGCGCCGCATCCGGCTGCCGGAGCGCGGCCTCGCCGCGGGAGCGGCCTGGATGCTCGGGGCGCAGGGCGTCCGCCTGCTGGCCCAGCTCGTCTACTTCCTGCTGCTGGCGCGGCGTCTGGGAGCCGAAGGCTACGGCGCGTTCGCGGCCGCCCTCGGCGCCGTTTCGCTGGCCGTGCCGTTCGCTGCGATGGGCGCGGGCAGCTTCCTGATTCGCGGCGTCACGCGCGGCGTCGAGACGCCGGATTACTGGTGGGGCAGAGCAGTGCTGACGGTCGTGCGAGGGGGGACATCGCTGGCGCTGGTGGTCATGGGCATCGGCTGGCTGATGCTGCACGGCCGGATCCCCTTCTGGCTCTTGTTGGGTGTCACCATGTCGGATGTCGTGCTGCTCCCGCTCATCGAAGTGAGTGGCCAGGCGTTTCAGGCGCTCGGCCGGCTCGACCGGACCGCCCTGACCTGGGTCGTCTGGAGCGTGTTGAAGGTCGCTGCCGCCGTGACGTTGACGGTCGTTCCGGGAGGAAGCCTTCGGCTCTGGGCGATGCTGTATCCCCTGTCCACAGGGGGCGCCGCGCTCGCCGCGGTAGTGGCGGTCACCCGGCGCGTTGGGTGGCCGCCGCGTCCCGCCAGCTTCGGACGAGCCGAGCTGCGCGAGGGGTTGATGTTCTCGTTGAGCGGGAGCGCCCGGTCGATCTACGATGACATCGACAAGGCGATGCTGGCCCGATTCGACACCCTGGGCGTCACGGGGATCTACGGCGCCGCTTACCGGATCATCGATGTGGCGTTTCTGCCGATCCGGTCGCTGGTGTTCGCCGCGTATCCGCGGTTCTTCGCTCGTGGCGCTTCAGGCGTCCGGTCGGCGGCGGCGTTCGCCCGGGGGCTCGTCCCCGCGGCTGCCGCCTATGGGATGGTGGCTGGCGCGGCCCTGGTCGCGCTCGCGCCGCTCGTCCCGCTCGTACTCGGTCACTCCTACGCCGGCGTCGCGTCCGCGATCCGCTGGCTCGCCGTTCTGCCGCTCTTGCGCGCCATGCATTACTTCGCGGCCGATGCCCTGACTGGTGCGGGGCATCAGGAGCTGCGCACCGCGGCGCAGATCGGCGTCGCTGTGCTCAACATCGCGCTCAACCTGGTGCTGATTCCCGCATACTCCTGGCGCGGGGCAGCCTGGGCGAGCATCGCCTCCGATGGCACGCTGGCCGTGGGCTTGTGGATCATCCTGGCCGGTCTCTCGCGCCGCTCCGCCGACCCGGCGCAGGCGCCGGGCATCGTTCTCGTGCCGGAGCAGACAGGCCGGTGAGCGTGAACGTCGTTGGCGTGCCGGCCGCGAGTCGGTCTTACCGGTTGCTCGGCGTGCGGGTCAACGCCCTTTCGATCGACGCGCTGACGGAGGCCGTGGCCGCGCGAGTGCGCGCCGGGGAGCGGCACATCATCGCCAACCACAACCTTCACAGCATCTATCTGCATCAGCGCGACGAGAAGTTGCGCGCCTTCTACCGAGGGGCGTCTCTCGTTCACGTCGACGGCATGGGGGTCATCTTCGCCGGCCGGCTCCTCGGACTCCCGCTGCGGCGCGTTCACCGGGTGACCTACGTCGACTGGATCACTCTGTTGTTGGCGACCGCCGCCCGCCGTGGGTGGCGGGTGATGTTCATCGGGGAACGGGCGGGCGTGGCGCAGCGCGGCGCGGCCGTGCTCCGGCGACGGCATCCCGGTCTGGCGTTCGAGGCCGTGCCGGGATTCTTCGATCCGGCTCCGGACGGAGACGAGAATCAGGCGGTGCTCCGGCGTATCCACGAGTTCGCGCCCGATGTGCTCATGGTCGGCATGGGGATGCCGCGCCAGGAGCATTGGATCCACGACAACCTCTCCGACCTCCCCCCCTGCGTGTTGCTGACCGCCGGCGCCGCGATCGCCTACGCTGCCGGGAGCGTGCCCACGCCGCCCCGGTGGGCGGGGACCATGGGCATCGAATGGGCGTTCCGGTTGTTCGCCGAGCCCGGGCGGCTGTGGAAGCGCTACCTGGTCGAGCCCTGGTCCGTCCTGGCCCTCCTGGTGCGCGAGCTGTTCGACGGGGCGACGCAGCGGCGCCGCGAATGGATCGGGGGGGACGAATGAGCCGGCGCGAGGCGGTGATGGTGATCGATGAGCTGCCATCCCTTGAATCGCTTCTACCGGTCGCGACTCGCCGGCTGGCGGAGCCCGTCCCGCGGGAGCGCACCTTCTTCCGTTACCTGTCCGCGAGGGCATGGGCGGCCGCCCTCCTGTTGTACGGGATTCTCGCGGTGCTTGAGCCCTACGACCTGCTCTCGCCGATCTCCGGGTACGGGTTACAGGAGCACAAGGGAGAGATCGCTGTCGCGCTCGACACCATTGAAGGAGGGAGCCCCCTCCGCCGCCTCGGGGTGGTGGCGCTCTTCCTGTTCGGGGCAATGGCGGTGCTGGTATCCCGGGGCGACCGGCGTCGCTACCGTCGGGCCATCGCTATCCCCGCTGTCGCGTTGTTCGTGCTCGCGGTGGCGAGCCCGCTGTGGAGCCAGGATCCTGCCATCACGCTGCGCAAGGCATTCGTGCTCTCGGCGCTGGTGATCACCGCCTACGGGCTGTCCCGTTGCTGGGACTTGGAGACGATCGTCCGCGTGGCGCTGTTGTTCAGCGGCTTGACGATTCTCCTGGGTATGGGGACCGAGGTTGTGCTGGGAACGATGCAGCCCCTGCACGCCGACTTCCGGTTCCGCGGGTCGATCCACCCCAACTCGATGGCGCTGTACTGCACGCTGTTCGTTATCTCGTCGGTGCTGCTCGCCCGGCGATTCACGGGGTACCGCTCCGCGCTGATGGTGCTTCTGGCCATGATCGGGCTCGTGATGCTGCTCCTGACGAAGTCGCGCGGCGCGATCCTCGGACTGCTCGCGGCGCTCACCGTCATTTTCGTGTGGAGCGTCCGTCGGCGCACGACGCTCCTGGCCGCCTCCGGCCTCGTCGCGGCAGTGTGTGCCGCCATCATCCTCTTCCCCGATATGGGAACGCGCGCGGAATCGTGGGCGACGCTGGGACGTTCCACCACCTTCGATCTGTCGGACATGACCGGGCGGACGGAGCTGTTTCAGAGCCTGCTCCCGTACTGGGCCGACCGTCCCATCCTCGGCTATGGCTACGACAGCTTCTGGGAGCCGGTGCACATTCTCGAGGTCGCCAGGTCCCAGGGCTGGATCGTCGGCAGCTCGCACAATCAGGTCATCGGGATGCTGCTGGATCTGGGGGCCCTCGGTTGCTTCCTCCTCGTGGTGCTGCTCGCCGCGAGCTTGTGGCTCGCCATTGCCGATGCGCGACACGACTACGCAGCGGTGACGTTGTTTCCGGTCGCTGTCCTCGTGTGGTCCTACGTCAACATGATCACCTTCGGCTTCTGGTTCGAGACGACGATCCCGTCGTTCGTCGCACTCACCGTCGTCGGTCACCTCGCGATCCGGCCCCGCGCCGCCGCACGGGCATGATTACACGCGGCGCTCGTCTCGAGCCTGCTGGTCGCCCTCGCGTCCTGATCTTTCGTTCGACGCTGCTCGGCCGCTCCGAAGCGTTTATCCGGGAGCAGGGCGAGGCGCTGGAGCGCTTCGAGCCGTGGTATGCCGGCTGCCGTCGCGGCGAGGCCGCGGTGCCGCACGAGCGCAGTGTCGTGGTGAATCGGGGTGGAACCATGGGGCGCCTGCGGGAGCTGCTGTTCAAGCTCACCAATGTCGCCCCGCGGCTGCGACACCGCGTCTGTGCCGTCGCCCCCGCACTCGTGCACGCCCACTTCGGTCCGGACGCCGCCGTCATTCTGCCGCTGACACGCTCGCTGGGCGTGCCGCTGGTGACGACGTTCCATGGATACGATGCCACGATGGCGGATGGCTACGCCCGGCGATCGTTCTTTCTGCACCGACGCTACCTGGCACGCCGCGCGGAGCTGCAGCGGGACGGCAGTCTGTTCATCGCGGTATCGGACTTCATAAGGGGTCGCCTGCTGGAGCAGGGTTATCCCCCGGAACGCACGGTCGTTCACTCCATCGGGGTCCCGCTGGATCGTTTCCGGCCCACGCCGGGAGGAGAGCGGAAGCCGATCGTGCTGTTCGTGGGGCGGCTCGCTCCGGAAAAGGGATGCGCCCACCTCATCGACGTGATGCGTCGCGTCGAGCAGGAGTGTCCGGACGCCGAGCTGGTCGTCGTCGGCGATGGCCCGTTGCGCCATTCGCTGGAGCGTGCGGCACAGGGTGTCCCGCGCTGCCGGTTTGTCGGCGCAGTCGCACAACCGGAAGTGATCGCCTGGATGGACCGCGCGCAGGTGCTGTGTGTCCCGAGTGTCACGCTGCCGTCCGAGGAGGCGGAAGGGTTCGGCCTCGTGTTCGCCGAAGCGCAGGCGATGGGGTTGCCGGTCGTGTCCTATGCCGTGGGCGGCATCCCGGAAGCCGTGGCTCACGGAGAGACCGGCTTCCTCGCCGCCGAGGGTGAGCGGGCGATGCTCTTCGCCCATCTCGTGCGGCTGCTGCGCGATGCCGGGCTGCGGGCGCGGATGGGCGAGGCGGGACGGCGCCGCGCCGAGCGTCTGTTCGATCTGCGCAGCGCGACGCGGGAGCTCGAGCGTCTCTACGTCGGCGTGTTGAGCGAGCCTGCGGTCGCCGTCGCCCCACGGCGTCTCATCCCCCGTCACGCGCGCATGGCCGGCTGACGATGTGCGGCATCGTGGGAATCGCGTCGCGAACACCGGTCGAACGGCCGGAAGTCCTGCGCGCCATGCGGGACACCATGAAGCACCGCGGGCCGGATGACGCCGGCCTGTGGTGGTCTCCCGACGGCCGGGTCGGCCTGGGCCACCGCCGGCTCGCGGTTCTCGATTTGACCCCCGCCGGGCACCAGCCGATGACCGACCCTGACGCGCGGGTCTGGATCACCTACAACGGCGAGATCTACAACCATCGCGAGCTGCGACACGCGCTCGACGACGAGTCGGGTGGCGGCTGCTATCGCGGTTCGAGCGATGCCGAGACGATCGTGCACGCCTACCGCCGTTGGGGCGACGGCTGCCTGTCGCGGCTGCGCGGGATGTTTGCCTTCGCGCTGTGGGATACCACTCGGCGCCGGTTGCTCCTGGCGCGGGACCGCTGCGGAGAAAAGCCGCTGTTCTACTGGCTCGATGCGCACGGTGGGATCCGCTTCGCGTCCGAGCTCAAGGCGCTGCTGGCGGACCCGAGCGTACCGCGCGAGCTCGATCCCGACGCCCTCGAGCACTACCTGGCCTACGCGTTCGTCCCCGGTTCGTTGTGCATTCTGCGGGGAGTGCGGAAGCTCGCCCCCGCCAACGCCCTTTCGTGGTCGCTCGACACCGGCGCAATCTCCTGCTGGCGTTATTGGGACCCCGCGATCGCCTCCCCGCCGCAAGGGAAGGCCGCCGAGGGCGACACCCTGGTAGACGAGCTGCACGGCCTCCTGTCCGACGCCGTTCGCGGTCAGCTCGTCGCCGACGTGCCCGTCGGAATCCTCCTCAGCGGCGGGCTCGATTCGAGCCTGATCACCGCGACCGCTGCCGGCCAGATGGGCGGAAGACTGCGCACCTTCACGGTCACCTTCCCCGGGCACGGGCGGTTCGACGAGGCCCAGCACGCCCGGCTCGTGGCCACGCATTTCGGGACGGAGCATCGCGAGTTGCCGGCGGGAGAGATCCGCCCCGATCTGCTGCCGCGGCTCGCGCGACAGTTCGACGAGCCGATGGGCGATTCCTCCATGCTGCCGACGTTTCTTCTCGCCACCCTCGTGCGCGAGCACGCCACGGTAGCGCTCGGCGGGGACGGCGGCGACGAGCTGTTCGGCGGTTACCGCTACTACTCCTGGATTCCCGGGATCGAGCGGCTGCGGGCACTTGCCCCGGCGCCGCTGCGCAGGGCGGTCGCCGCCCTGGGTCGCGCTCTCCCCATCGGCGCGCGGGGAAGACAGCAGTTGGTGGCGTTTGCGGGCGACGAAACACCGGTGATCGCCCATGTCGACCTGTACTTCGACGCGGCAACGCGCGCCGAGCTGCTGCGCCCGCTGGCGAGGAAGATGGACGGGGCACCGGAGGTCGCCAAGGCAGCTGCGTGCCCGCGCGACCTCTCACCGCTGCGGGGCGCGATGGTCGCCGACTTCCGCCGTTATCTCCCCGACGACGTACTGGTGAAAGTGGACCGGGCCAGCATGCTCGCGTCGCTTGAGGTGCGCGCGCCGTTCCTGGACCATCGCGTCGTCGACTTCGCCTTGCGGGCGGTACCGGACGCGCTCTTGGCCCGGGGGTCGCGCCGCAAGATCCTGCTCGGTCACCTGGCGCGGCGGGTCCTGCCGCGGCGCTTCGACGTCACGCGTAAGCAGGGATTCTCGGTGCCACTGGGGCGCTGGCTGCGTGGTGCCTGGGGCTCGTATGTGGCCGGGGTCCTCGCAGACGCCGACCCGCGGCTGTTCGATCGCGGCGTCGTGCGGGCGCTGCTCGAGGGCCAGCGGCGCGGATGGGACAATGCGAAGCGGCTGTTCGCGCTCACGCTGTTCGAGCTGTGGCGCCGCGAGTACGACGTCCGGGTCAGTGCCTGAGATGCGCCACCTCGTCATCATCCCGGCGCGCAACGAGGCGCGGTTCATCGGGGACATGGTGCGCTCGCTGCTCCGCCAGACCGAGCCGCCCGACCGCATCGTCGTCGTCGACGACGGGTCCTCGGACACCACGGTTGCGACCGTCGCCGATCTCGCCGAGCGCCACCCCAGTGTACAGCTGATACAGTGCGCCGCGCCCAACGGCGACGTCATGGGGCCGGCGGTGGTGCGCGCGTTCACCCTTGCGTACGGCGCGGTGAACGGTGCCGCGTATCGCTACGTGTCGAAGTTCGACGCCGACCTGGTGTTCCCCGAGCGCTATTGCGAGACCGTGCTCGCCCACCTGGATCTGCATCCCGACGTCGGCATGGCGGGTGGGGTGGTGCAGCGGGAAGCGCGTGGCGCGCCGGTCCCGTACCGTGTGTCGCCCAACCACGTGCTTGGCGCACTGCAGTCGTTTCGGCAAACCGCCCTCGAGTCGATCGGCGGACTCGTGGCGATCCCCGGGTGGGATATCGTCGATCAGGTCAAGCTGCGCGTGCGCGGCTGGCGCACCGCGGTGCTGTCGCATGTGGCGGTGCTGCACCGGCGGGACCATGGGGCGCGCAATGGTCGGCTGCTGGGAAAGGCGGACTGGGGACGAGGGGCCTGGGTCATCCGGTCCCACCCGCTCTACGTGCTCGCCCGCGGGCTGTATCGCATGCTCGAGCCCCCCTACATCTTCGGCGGACTCGCCTTTTGGGTCGGCTATCTACTGGCTGCGGTCCGCCGCCTGCCGCGACTCGACGATCCCGCTGTCGTCGCCCTGCTGCGTCGGGAGCAACTGTACCGGCTGCGAGCGTGGAACCGGTTCACGCAGCCGGGCCGCGGGGTCGATGGTGGAGACGACCGGCCGGGCCGACACACGAATGGGGACGGGAAGCGGAAGGAGCGGATCGCGCTCTTCTGGAACTACCTGTTCCATTATCGCGTCCCGTTCTACGACCGCGTAGCCCGGACCCCAGGCGTCGATCTGACCGTGTTCCACGGCGGTGACGATCCCAATTCCCGCCGCGAAACGGTGTCGGCCGTGGGCCACGCGTTTCACAGCGTTCTGATCCGCACGTACGAGAAGTTCCTGTGGGGGGCGGCGGTCTACTTCCAGGTCGGCATGTGGAAGCACCTCCTCCGCAACCGCTACGACGTCATCGTGTGCGAAGGTAACTTCGGCATCCTGTCGAATGTCCTTATCGCGCTCTACGCCAAGCTGTTCCGCGCCCGACTGTTCTACTGGTCCGGCGGGTGGGAGCGCAATGTCATCGCAGGGTTCCCGGCACGGCTGCGGCGGCTGTACATCCGGCTGACGGCCCGGCTGGCGAATGGCTACCTGTGTTACGGATCGAACGCGCGGGCGTTTCTCGCGAAATACGGCGTGGACGAAAAACGCTGCACCATCGTGCAGAACACCATCGACACGGAGGAAGTTCGCTCGCGCCTGCCGCACGCCCGGTCGCTCGCGGCGGAGACCCGGGCGGCGCTGGGCCTCGACGGCAAGCTCGTGATTCTCTCCGTCGGAGTGCTCATCCCGCGCAAGCGCCATGACCTTCTGATCGAGGCGTTCCGGGAGGTGCGAGCGAGCCGGTCGGACGTCGCCCTGGTGGTCGTGGGCGACGGCCCCGAGATGCGCCGCCTCGTCGGGCTCGTCGCGGAGCAGGGGATCCCCGACGTCCACTTCGTGGGCGAGGTCATTGCGGAGGCGGGGCGGTATTTCGCGCTGGCCGACGTGTTCGTGCTCCCCGCCCTCGGCGGGCTAGCCATCAACGAGGCGATGGCGTACTCTCTGCCGGTGGTTTGTTCGGAAGGAGACGGCACCGAGCGTGATCTCGTGATTCCCGGGCGCACCGGTCTCCTCTTCAGAAAGAACGACCGGCAGGACCTGGCGGACAAGCTGACCGAGCTCCTCGCGTCGGCGACCCAGCGCGCCGCCATCGGGGTGCAAGCACGGGAGCACGTCTATCAGGTGGCGTCGATGTCTTCCATGGTCTCGCGGTTTCTCAGCGCCGTGGGAGTGCCGGGATGAGCCCGTGCTCCCGTCCGGTACAGGGCGTCGATGCGCCGCACCCAGCAAGCGACATGATGATGTTCCATCGCCCACTGGCGACCCAGCTGCCCGAGCGTGGCGCGCTGCGCAGGCGCATCGAGCAGGGCGACGACCCGTGCGGCGAGCTGACCGGGGTCGCGGTCGCCGGCACTCACGATGCCGGGGCTCTCACGCACCACGTCGATCGCTCCTCCCGCCAGCGGCAGCGCTGCGACGACGGGAGTTTCACAGGCAAGGGACTCCAGGAGCGTCCGGCCGAACGACTCGATCCGGGAGGTGAACAGGTAGACGTCGAACGCCCGCCATACGGTCGGCATGTCGGCGCGCTCCCCCGGAAACCACACCGCATGTTGGACCCCGAGATCCCGTGCCTGCTGCCGCAACGGCTCCGCCTCCGGTCCCTCACCGACCAGGACGAAACTGACATCGGGTCGCTGCGCATTGATGATGCGCGCGACCTCGAGGAAGAGGCCGAGATCCTTTTCCGGAACCTGGCGGCACGCCGTGCCGACGGTGAGCCTCGTCGCGGGAATCCCGAGGGCGCGCTTCGCGGCCAGACGCGACAGGTCGGCCGAGAACCGGTCGGAGTCGACGGCGTTGGTGATCGTCTCAATCCGGCGGGGCGCCACACCCGCCTTCGTCATGTCCTGGGCGATCTTGCCGGACACCGCGATGAAGCGGTCGTAGGCACGGCCGAAGAGCCCGTAGAACAGGCGCTTCCGGGCTCGCAGGTGCGGGACGTTGATCGCGCCATGCTCCTGGTGGATCCTGCGCGCCGGCCGCGCCCCGAAGCGAATCGCGACGGCCGCCAGCCAGGTCCCCGTGTGGTCGTGCACGACGTCGAAGGCCTCGCGGCGCAGCAGCCGGTAGAACCGGAGCAGGGCGGACAGATCGAGTCCCGAGCGCGCGCCCATGGCGATGACGCGGACCTGTTGCTCGGCCAGCGCATCGATCAGTGGGCTCGATCGAGTGAGCACGCACACCGTCATCGCGTGATGCGCCGCGTGGGCGTGACGAGCGAGGTCCACCAGGTTCAAGGCGATCCCGCCCACTTCGCCCCACCAGATCACATGCAGCACGCGCAGCGCGCCGCTGTCTCTCACGGCCGGCTGATCGGTCACCGGCGGGGTGCCCGGTCGTGAAGACCATCGCGCTCGTCGCCGGGGCCCGGCCCAACTTCATGAAGATCGCGCCGCTGGTGCGCGCGCTGCGCGCGTACGACGGCGCGCTGCGGTTTTCGATCGTGCACACCGGGCAACACTACGACCCTGGAATGAACGATGTCTTCTTCGAGGAGCTCGGGATTCCACGACCCGAGGTCTGTCTCGGCGCCGGCAGCGGGACCCATGCGCAACAGCTGGCACGGATCATGGTGGCGTTCGAGACGTTCTGCCTGGCGCAGCATCCGGATCTGGTCCTCGTGGTCGGGGACGTCAATTCCACGATGGCCTGTACCGTCGTGGCGAAACAGCAGCGCATCCCGGTGGCGCACGTCGAAGCCGGCTTGCGCAGCCGCGACATGACGATGCCCGAAGAGCTCAATCGCATCGTGACCGACGCCATTGCCGATCTGTTGTTCGTCACCGAGCCCAGTGGCGTCGAGAACCTGCTGCGCGAGGGGAGGCGGCCGGAAGCCGTGCATCACGTCGGGCACGTCATGGTGGACAACCTGTTATACCAGCTCGAGCGGCTGGAGGGTTCCGACACCTCTGGGTACATCTCGACACGGATGCGCGCCCGCTACGCCCGCTACGGGGCAGTAACGCTGCATCGACCGTCCAACGTCGACGAGCCGGAGGTCTTCGGGCGCATCTCCTCCGCGCTGCGGCAGATCTCGCAGCAGCTGCCGCTCGTGTTTCCGCTGCATCCCCGGACCCGGGCGAATCTCGATTCCTACGGGATCGATCTCGGCCCCGCGGTGACGCTTACCCCGCCGCTCTCGTTCATGGACTTTCTCGGTCTCTGGAAGCACGCGGCGGTCGTGCTGACGGACAGCGGCGGGCTCCAGGAAGAGACCACCGCACTCGGCGTGCCTTGTCTCACGCTCCGCGAGACCACCGAGCGGCCGATTACGGTTGAGCAAGGCACGAACGAGGTCGTGGGGACCGACCCGGTGCGCATCAGCGATGCGGTGCAGCGCGTGTTGTGTGGGCAGGGGAAGCAGGGGCGGCGTCCGGCACTGTGGGATGGCCACGCGGCGGAACGGATCGCCGCCGTCCTGGTGCAGGAGCTGGGCGTCGCGTAACCAAAACGCGTGTGACGTGAGAAGTGAGAGGTAAGAGGTGAGAAGTGACCTCTCTCCTCTCACCACTCACCTCTCACGTCTCACCTCTCACGTCTCACCTCTCACGTCTCACCTCTCACGTCTCACCTCTCACGCCTTTGGTTCCTCATGGTTGCTGCAGCCGGCCGGCCAGGGCGGCGTCGGCGGGCTTCGGCTGATAGCCGGCGTCGAACGGCAGGGCCCGGCCATAGCCGGGATAGAACTTGGGGATCCAGCTGTACTTATCAGTAAACCCCCAGCTCGTGAATCCGGTGCAGCGGGCTCCCAGCGCCAGGCAGGCGTTGAGCACGTACCGGTAGATCGCGGCCTCCTGGTCGAGGGCGCTGGCCGATGCGGTGTCGGCCACCCGCACGTCCATTTCGCTCACACGAACGTCGAACCCTGCATTGGCGAAACGGGCGAAGTTCGTCTGCACGTCGGCGGCGGTGGGCGGTGGCGGGTTGAGCGTGAAATGAGCCTGGAACCCGACGCCGTCTATCGGGATGCCGCGGGTGCGGAGGGCCTGCACCAGGGTCAGTACGTTCTGCGACTTGGCATTGAGTCCTTCGGCGTGCGTCTCGTTGAGGTACAGCTTTGCCGCAGGGTCGGCCTGACGCGCCCACACGAACGCGGAGTCGATGTACTCCGGCCCGATCACCTGGAGCCACAAGCTGTTGCGTAACAGTACGGTGTCGTCGACGACCTCGTTGACGACGTCCCATGAGGCGACCTTGCCGCGATATCTGCCCATCACGGAGGTGATATGGTCCTTGAGCACCTGGAGCAGCTGCGCCTTGGTGAACTTGCCCTGCGTGATCCATGGAGGGAGGGCTTCGGCCCACACGAGGGTGTGGCCGTGGATCGCCATGTTGTTGCTCTGCGCGAAGCTCACCAGTTGATCCGCATCGACGAAATTATAGACCGTCGGCTGGGGATGGATCGCTCCGAACTTCATCGCCCATTCTGAGGTCACCCCGTTGTACTCGGCTGCCAACTGCTGACGATACTGCGCGTCGCTCCGCAGGGCGTTGGGATTTACCGCTGTGCCCACCACGAAGCCACGCCCCGCCGCTAAGGTGCGCAGAGCGGGAGGCTGCACGACGACCGGGACGGTATCGGCGTCGGCCTGCAGCGCAGCGACGATCATCGCGACGCCCACCCCTACTGCCCGGACGGTTCCAAGAGAGTTCACGGTTGCCACTCCGCCGTTGAGACTGGTCCAGTGGATCGCACTGACCGAGTCTACCCCGTGGCCGCTGATGGTTGCCGTCAGGTGGAGCGTATCCCCCTGTCGCAGGACGGGACGCTGGGGCGACACCTCCATCCCTTTGGGAGGAGGCGGCGCGGTGGGACCGCACGCGAGAAGAGAAAGCGCGAGGAGGGAAGTGAGCGTGCCGGCTGCACGCATGATGCGCGGGGGGCGACGGCGGACCGACCACACGGGCGACTCCATCGTTTGACGGCTGAACTACAGGCTTGCGTCCTCAGCCACCCACCGATGGGCTCACCCTCACAACGGGCCCACCATCCCTGACCGTACTCGGTACCTCGAGGAGCCGGTCCACGCGTCCAATGAAACAGCATTTGGACCCGGATGGCAAGCCAGCGGACCGGCCCTCGAGTTGCGGTTCGAAACGACCGCTATTTCGCCGCCGGCGCCGCGGGGATCTGCCCGTTCGGCGTCAGGTGATTCACGATCTGCGGCAGCATCGTCGACAGTTTTTGCGTGACGACATTCGGATCGAGCCCGATCCGGGCGGCGATCTGCTTCACTTTGTCGCTGCCCAGCGCCTGCTGAATCTGCTGCGCCGTGATCGGCTGGTTCGGACCGGTGCTCACCCACGATTGGATGATCGACCCCAGGCCGTTCGCCTGAAACTGCTGCACCAGAGCCGAGAGTCCTCCCGGCCCGGTGTGCACCAGATTCGCGATCTCCGACCCGAGCTGCGGATGGTCCCCGCCGAACTTGTTCACGGCGGCCATCGCTTCCTGCTTCAGCGTATCCAGGAATCCCATGAGATCCTCGTCTTGCGAATGTTATTGATACCACTCGGCGACACCGCCGTGATGCGAGCACGACCCGGAGTGCTGCTGGCTCGCCGAGTACGTGCCGTCGCGGCACTTCGCGGTGGCGTTGGCCGGCGCATCGGCCGGACGCGCTACGATCTGCGCCTTGCCCGAGGCGGCTGCGGCTCCGCCCGCGGCCGCAGCGGCGGGTGCGGCGGCGGTCGCTGCGGGTGCCGCCGTCAACGCGTGATCGACGCCGCCATGGCGCGAGCATGCCCCCTGTGCCGTCTTCGCGGTCGAATACGTGCCATCTTTGCACTGAAACGTCGCGTTCGCCGGAGCTCCAGCGGCTGGTGCCGCGGGCGCGGCCGCGGTGGTGGGTGCGGCGTTCGCCCCACGGCTGTTCAACGGATGATCGACGCCGCCGTGGCGCGAGCAGGCGCCGGTGGTCGTCTTCGCGGTAGAATAGGTGCCGTCTTTGCACTGGAACTTCGCGCCGATCGGCACGCCACCGGCCGCCGTGGCCGTCGGGGCCGTGCTCTTCTGTGTCGCGCCGCCGCCTGACGTCCGGGTCTTGGTGGTGTTGAGGAGCTGAGCGACGCCGCCATGGCCCGAGCAGCGGCCGCGCGAGCTCGTGGCAGTGGAGTACGTGCCATCCTTACACTTAGCCGTCGCGCCGGCCGGGGCCTGGGCGGCGAGCGCCGTTCCCCCCAACCCCAACAGCAGGAGAACAGCTAGTCGATGGTGGGTACTACGCATACGACCTCCGGAATGAGGGCATGAGGAATCACTTTACCGCAGGCGTTGAGGTTTCCTTGAAGTTACATATACGTTATGGCAGCAGAACGCTAGCAGTCAGATACTCACCGTTCAGGAGGCCTGATGAAACGCGCGACATGGATGACCGCGGTGGCCGTACTCGCCGTGGCCGCCTGCGCAAAGGGAGATAAGAGCGCACAGCAGCCCGCCGACTCGACCGCCCGCAACCTCACCCTCGCTCCGACGGAGTCGTCGGGGGCGATGCACGACGTTCCGGCCAATGCCGCACCCTCCAATCCGTCGACCTCGGCGGCGCCGCCCAAGTCACAGCCGCCGGTGACGAAGCCGTCCACGCCGACCCGCGCCGCCCCGGCGCAACCGCCCGCGCCGGCCACGCGGACCGCGGCCGCCGGAACGTTCGTCGACGTCGCCATGGATGACACCCTCTCCACCCGGACGACCCGGGCGGGTGCCTCCTTCACGGGATCGATCGTGGCCGACGTGAAGAACAAACAGGGGCAAGTGGTGATTCCCGCCGGATCGGTCGTACACGGGACGGTCGTCGAATCGAATCCGGCGCCGAACCCGCGCACGCCGGGTTCGCTCGTCGTCAAGCTGACCAGCGTTAGCGTGCGCGGATCCGATTACCCGATCGATGTACGGATCGACTCCCTCGAGACGGTGAACAAGGGCCGTGGCGTGACGGGAGCCGATGCGGCGAAAGTCGGCGCCGGTGCGGCGGCGGGAGCGATCCTCGGCCGCGTGCTCGGGAAGAACACCAAGGGCGCCGTCATCGGTGGTGTGGTTGGCGGCGCTGCGGGTGCCGCGGTGGCGAACCAGACGCGGGACATCGACATCGTGCTGCCGAAGGGAGCCCACATCAACGCGACGCTGAATGCAGCGCTGGTGGTGAAGGCGAGCTGACGGTAGGAGACGGTAGGAGACGGTGGGAGATGGTAGGAGACGGTAGGGGACGGTAGGAGAAGACGATAGGAGACGATAAGAGTCTGCGCAGTCACCCCTACCGTCCCCTACCGTCTCCTAGAACCCCTACCGTCTCTAGTATCCGGCTGCATCCCCCCCGCTTCTCGGGTCCGCCACCCCGATCCACCCCGCTGCACCGCGCTCGATCGCCATCACGAGGGCGTGATAGCCCCACTCGTGCACGCCGTGGCCCATGGCGCGCAAGCTATCCAGCACCGCCGGCGTCCAGCCGCCGCGCTCCAGGGTGATCGTGTCGGGGAGCGCCTGGTGGTGGGCCCGCGGCGCTTCGACCGCCAGCGCCAGCGGCATGTGGTGGTCGATCACGTTGCTGATGACGTGAAACACGGCAGTGATGATGCGCGGGCCTCCCGGGGCGCCGAGCACCATGAACAGCTTGCCCTGGGGATCGAGTACGATCGTCGGCGTCATCGCCGAGAGCATGCGCTTGCCACTGGCGATGGCGTTGGCTTCGCCCTGCACCAGGCCGTACATGTTCGGTTTCCCCGGCACCGCGGCGAAATCATCCATCTCGTCATTGAGCAGGAAGCCCGCTCCCGTTACGGTCACCGCGCTGCCGAAGCTGTTGTTCAGCGTCGTCGTGACCGCGACCGCATTCCCCGCCGCGTCCACGATCGAATAGTGCGTCGTGTTGCTGCCGCCGGGCGCGCCCGGCTCGAACGGCGGCGTCGGGGTGGCGCGCCGCAGGTCGATCTGCGAGCGCAGCGTCGCGGCATACGACTTCGAGAGCAGCCGCTCGAGCGGCATCTGCACGTAGTCCGGGTCCCCGAGCCAGCGGTTGCGGTCCTCGAAGGCGCGCCGCATCGCCTCCGTCTCGAGATGTACCAGCACGGCGGTCCCGAACGGCGGCAGCGAATCGTAGCCCTCGAGGATGTTCAGGACCTCGCCCATCGTCACCCCGCCCGAGCTGGCGGGGGGCATCGAGTAGACGGTATAGCCGCGGTACGCGATGCGGACCGGCGTGCGCCAGATGGCGTGGTAGGCGGCAAGATCGGCCTTGGTGATCAATCCGTGGCCGCGCTGCATTTCGGCGACGATCCGATCGGCGATCTGGCCACGATAGAACACGTCCGGTCCCGAATCGGCGATGAGGCGCAGCGTGCGCGCGAGATCGGGTTGGCGGAACGTCGTCCCGGGGACCGGCGGCTTGCCGTCGATCGTGAACTGCGTACGCGAAGCGGCGAACTGCCCCAGTCGATCGGCGTCCTCGGCGAGATCGCGGCTGCGCGAGGCGTCGAGGATGTGGCCCTCGGCCAGCGCGATCGCGGGGGCGACGAGGGTCGCCCAGGCAAGGTGGCCGTGCTGCTTCCACGCCTCGTACATCCCCGCCACGCTTCCGGGCACGCCCGAAGCGAGATGGCCGGTGACGCTGGCTGCGGTGGGGTTGCCGGCGGCATCGAGGTACATGTTGCGCGTCGCGGCACCGGGTGCCGTCTCGCGATAGTCGAGCGCGCGCACGGTGCCCGTGGTGTCGCGGTAGAGGATGAACCCCCCGCCGCCGATGTTGCCCGCCGATGGCAGCACCACCTCGAGCGCGAATCCCACCGCCACGGCGGCATCGATCGCATTGCCGCCCTGCTGCAGGATGCGGCGTCCCACATCGGTGGCGAGTGGATGGCCGGTGGTGACCATTGCATGGGGCGCCGTTACGGCGACCGCTTTGCCGGACAACCCCCACGTCGCGGGCCAGGGACCCGATTGGGAGGGCGATTGAGCGTGGGACGCTGAGCCGCATGCGGCGAGAACGAAGAGCGGGAGAATCCGGAGTGTGCCCATAACCAATTGTGCACGACGAGCAGCGAACTGGTCAACCACCGAGGTCACGCTACCTTTCGCGCCATCGTTCATGACCGACCGCCCCGACCGCCCCGACCGCCCGTCCGCCGACTTTGGGGATCCCCGCCTCACCGAGCAGCGCAACCCGCGAACCGAGCGCATCGACATCGCCTCGAGCCTCGAGATCGTCGACCTCCTGAACGCCGAAGACCAGACGGTGCCGCGCGCGGTGCACGCCGAGCGAGAGCGCATCGCCGCCGCGATCGACCTCGTCGTGCAGGCCTTCGCCGCGGGCGGCCGGCTCGTCTACATCGGGGCAGGGACCTCGGGGCGGCTCGGCGTGCTCGACGCCGCGGAGTGTCCCCCCACCTTCGGCACGCCCCCCGAGCGCGTGGTGGGCGTGATTGCCGGCGGGTTCCCCGCGCTGATCAAGAGCGCCGAGGGCGCCGAGGACGATGTCAACGCCGGCATGGCAGCGGTCGACACCGTCCAGGTGACGCCGGCGGACGTCGTCGTCGGAATCGCGGCGAGCGGGACGACACCGTACGTCCGCGCCGCCCTGGCGCGGGCGCAGACGATCGGGGCGAAGACCGTCATCGTGTCGTGCTCGCCGCCGCCCAAGTTGCTGCTCGAGACCTGCGACGTCGCGATCGTGCCGATCGTCGGCCCCGAAGCGCTCACCGGCTCCACCCGGATGAAGGCCGGCACTGCCACGAAGCTCGTGCTCAATACAATCAGCACGGGGGCGATGGTCAGGAGCGGCCGCGCCTACGGCAACCTCATGGTCGATCTGATGGCGTGGAGCGAGAAGCTGCGGGACCGCGGTGAGCGCATCGTGATGGAGGCGTGCGCCGTGGACCGCGAGCGCGCCCGTGCCGCGATCGCCGGCGCGGCGGGATCGGTGAAGCTGGCGATCGTCATGGTGAAGGCCCGGGTGGGGAAGGACGAAGCGGCAGCGCTGCTCGCGCGTGGGGGCGGACTGGTGCGTGCGGTCGTCGGCGATCCGCCTAGGGTGACTGGCACGCGGTGACCGCCCTTGCCGTCGGGTTGATGTCGGGAACGTCGCTCGACGGCGTGTCGGCGGCCCTGGTGCGCCTCGAGAGCGAACCGGTTGCCGCCCAGCTCGTGGCGTTTCACCAGGAGCCCTACACGGCAGCCGAGCGCGGGCAGATCATCGATGCCATCGCCCGCGGCGGCGCGAAGGACCTGTCGATCCTGCACGTGGCGCTGGGAGAGCGTTTCGCCGGAGCGGTGCTGCTGCTTCTCGCCAGGGCGAAAGTCGCGCCTCGCGACCTTGCCTTCGTGGCTTCGCACGGCCAGACCGTCTGGCACGAGCCGGGGAAAGCGACCTTGCAGCTCGGCGACCCGGCGGTGCTTGCCGAGCGCCTCGGTGTTCGCGTGGTGAGCGATTTCCGCGCGCGCGACGTCGCCGCGGGCGGCCAGGGAGCGCCGCTCGTTCCCCTCGCCGACGTGATGCTCTTCGGCCACCCGGAGCGGGGACGGCTGCTGCTCAACATCGGCGGGATGGCGAATGTGACCTGGGTGCCGCGGCGCGGCGACGCGAAGGGCGCTCTGGCGTTCGACATCGGGCCGGGCGTCGCGGTGATCGACGCCGTCACCCGCACCCTCGACCCCGCGGCTCCCTACGACACCGACGGCGCGCGCGCCCGCCGTGGCCGCGTGGCGGCCAAGGCCCTCACCGCGCTGCTCGCCGATCCGTATTTCGACCTTGCGCCGCCGAAGAGCACGGGGCGCGAGCACTTCGGGGCTTCATTCGCCGATCGCGTCATCGCCCTCGCGGGGGCGGGGAATGACGCCGTGACCACGGCGACCGCCTTGACGGTCGAGGCGATCGGGCGCGCGCTCGAGCGCTGGACCCCCGCGGCGCCGGAAGACGACCTCGTCATCTCGGGCGGCGGCGCCCGCAATCCCGCGCTCGTCGAGCAGCTGGTGGCACGCGTCCGCCCGCGACCGGTACGCAGGTTTGATGAATTGTTCTTTGACGGCGACGCGAAGGAGGCGGTCGCGTTCGCCTTCCTGGGGTTACAGACAATTTCGGGAAAACCCGGCAATCTTCCGGGAGCCACTGGTGCGCGAGGCGAACGAATCCTCGGCCATATCACACCTGCATAAACCCCTACCGTCCCCTACCGTCCCCTACCGTCTCCTACCGTCTCCTACCGTCCCCTATTCAGGTACTCCGTCACAAAGCTCACCGGCACCGCGAGGATGATCTTGCCATTCGACTCCTGCACCCCGCCGTACAACACCGCCACCACGCGCCCATCGTGGTCGAAGATCGGGCTTCCCGAGGAGCCGGGCGCGCCGTAGCCGTCGACCTGCACGACGGTGGGGAGGACCTTGCTCGCCGTGCCCACGGTGAGCGTGGGAGAGGCGACGACATCGGTGCCCTGGCCTTCCATCGGCAGATCGAGTCCCAGGGGATAGCCGATGATCGCGACCGGGTCGCCGCGCTGCAGGCTGCGCGGGTCGCGGTTCAGCCCCTGCACGCGCGGCGTGCCGCCCCGGATATCGACCTTCAGGACGCCTACGTCTGCGGCGTCGGAGACGCCGATGTAGCGTCCCGGAAACCACTGCTTGCTCCCGGAGAACTTCACGGCGATGCGGCGCGGCGTCTTGTCGCCGTTTTCGCCGACCAGGACGTGCTTGTTGGTGACGAGCGTTCCCTGCGAGTCGATCGCGAAGGCGGTCCCGGAAAATCGTTCGGTCTCCGAGAACTCCACCAGCACGAGCGCGACGGCGTCCTGGTTGCGTGAGGAGATGGTGCGGTAGTCGACGGCGCCGGCGCCCGCGATGAGCTGCTGACGGGCCTGCGCCTGCTGCAGCTGCGTGCGCAGCGAGCGTACCGCGTTCGCATCGGACCCGGCGCCGTTGAGCTGGCCTCGCAGCCGCTCGATCTCGGCGACGGCCTGCTGGTTGGCGTCGTGCAACCCCTGGATCTCGGTCTGGAATTGTTGCGCGGTCTGCTGGGCCTGCGCCGCCACGCTGTCGGCCCAGGCACGGATGCGCGCCAGCTCGGCCTTGCGGTCCTGCGCCCCCTTCCACACGACGAACAGCGAGAGCGCCACGACCAGCACCACCATCCCGACCAGGATCGACGCGGTGCGGCGCCACGGTGCCGTCGCCATCTCGATGATCGACGTCGTCGACCGCGCGCGGGGCGCGCCGGGGCGTTTGGTCGGCGGCGGGACGGTCGCCGGGACGATCTGCTTCGGGTTCGACAGCCGGCCCGCGGCCACTTCAGCAGCCGTGGCGGTCTCGGCGAGGTGGTCGTCGGGGCCGGCGATCGTGCGAAACTCCACCGCAGGGCCCTTGGCGCCGAATCCGATCACGTCGCCGTCGACCAGCAGGCGGTCTCCGGTGAGCTTCTCGCCGTTGACGAAGGTGCCGTTTTTCGAGCCAAGATCCTGCAGCACGTAGCCTTCGGGCTTCGCCATGATGGCGGCGTGTCGCGAGGAGACGTCGAGATCGCGCTCGGCGTCGAAGCGGACATCGGAGAGGGGGTGACGGCCGAGGCCGAGGTACGTCTTCTGGAACGTCTCAACCTGTCCGCTGCGCGCACCGGACAGGAACTTGAACTGCGCCTTCACGGCTTGCCGCGGGCCCAGACCACGGCGCCGACGGCGAGAGCCGCGGCGGTGATCAGGAGGGCGATGACCCTCCAGCGGTTTTCGGTCGCCTGTTTGGTGGAGACGGGGGGCTTGCTCCCTTTGTAGACGGGGACCGGCTCGGTGCTCTGCTCGGTATCGATCAGCGGGAAGGGCTGGTGGCCGACGTCCTCGGAGCGTCCCGGCTGCTGTACGCCGTCGCCGTCCACGCGGGCGAGGATGACGGTGATGTTGTCGGGCCCGCCGCGCTCGTTGGCGAGCTGCACGAGGCGCGTCGCCGCGGCGGCGAGATCCTTCGACTCGAGCGTCGTCTTGGCGATCTCTTCCTTCTTGACCTGACCCGACAAGCCGTCGGAGCAGAGCACGAGAATATCACCGCGACGCAGCTCCTGATGCGTGAGGTCGACCTTGACCTTGGCGTCGGGGCCGAGCGCCTGGAGGATGATGTTGCGCCGCTCGCTCTGCGCCGCCTCTTCCTCCGTCAGCTCCCCCGCCTCCACCAGCCGCTGCATCAGCGACTGGTCCTTGGTGAGCTGGTGCGCCGCTTTGCCGCGGATCAGGTATGCCCGGCTGTCGCCGACCTGGGTGAGGTAAAGATGATCCTCGAGAATCCCGACGGCGGTCGCGGTGGTGCCCATGCCGCGGTTTTCGGGGTGGGCTTTGGCGTAGTCGTGGATCGCGTGGTTCGCCTTCTCGACTGCCTCCTTGAGGCGGTAGGCGAAACGCTGTCCCGACTTCTCCTCGTCGGAGAGCCAGCCCGAGACGAGCTGCTTGTAGATCGTGTCGGTGGCCATCTCGCTCGCCAGCTCCCCGGCGGCGGCCCCCCCCAT
>DASSIL010000207.1:0-6689 GCA_035691925.1 Gemmatimonadales bacterium | reverse complement strand
GGTGGGACGCAGCCGGCCTGCCAGCGCGCTCAGGTCTCCCGGCGCGATTCTTGAGACACCGGCGTATGACGTATCCTACGCAATAGATGTAGTTTGGACATGGGAGGCAGCATGATCTCCGCGCTCTTCAGTGTCCTGGTCGCAACGACCGGACCGGCCGTCTCACCCGCCGTCACGCCGCGCACGACGGTGGGGGCCGATGACCCCCCGGTTCGCATATCGCTCAACTCCGGCGGCTACTACTACCAGGGCGATCGCGCCAAAGTGCGCGTTCGCGTGGCCGAAGACGGCTACCTGCTGGTGCTGCGAGCCGACGCCGACGGGCGGGTGCGCGTGCTGTTTCCGCTCGACCCCGGCGACGACGACTTCGTACGCGGCGGCCACGAATTCGAGCTGCGTGGGCGTGGTGACCGAGAGACCTTTTTCGTCGACGACGTCCGCGGCACCGGGACGGTCCTGGCCGCGCGCTCGGCGACTCCTTTCCGGTACGATCGATTCGTCCGCGGCGACCACTGGGATTATCGCGTGCTCGCGAACGACCAGATTCGCGATAACGCCGAGGCGGGATTACTGGACCTCGTCGACCAGATGGCCGACTCGGCCCACTATGACTACGACGTGACGAGCTACAGCGTCGGCGGCGGGGCGAATCGCCCCTACTATTCGTATTACGACGGCTACTACGGCCCGGGTTACTACCCCGGCGTCTCCATCGGCTTCTCCTTTGGATCGCCCTACTACCGTCGCTACTGTGATCCATTCCTGTACGATCCGTTCTTTTGTGATTCCTTCTATTATGATCCGTTTCTCTACGATCCCTTCTATTACGGCGTGATCTATCGGCCCTACCGGCCGTACGGGTACGGCTACGGCTGCTTCGGCAATCCATTCTGCTACGGCAATCGTGGCGTGTACTACGGAGGCGGCAGACGCCCGTTCACCGGTTTCACGTTCAAGCGGCCGGTTCCGCAGCCGCCGTTCGTACTGCCGCGCCAACGTGGTCCCTCGGTAGGGACGCCGGTGCGGTGGAGCGACCCACCTCCCGTCAACGCAGGGACCGGTGGGCGGAATCAACCCCAGGTCGACCCGCGGCGGCGCGCCGCCACGCCGTCGACCGTCGATCGGGGCAGCTCGCGTCGCGATCCTCCGCCGTCCTCCGAAGCGCGTCCGCGCTCGAGTGGTGGCACGTACAGGGGTGGCGACAACGGTGGTGGGCGGCGCGATCCTCCGTCGTCCGACGCCCGTCCGCGATCGAACGGCGGCAGCACATCGAGCAGCGGGGGCGATGGTGCCGGGCGCGGCAGCAGGAGCTCTGGCGGCTGGTCCTCGGGTAACGACGGTGGCGGCAACAGGAGTGGCGGAAGCAGCAGCGGCGGCGGGCGCAGCTCGGGTGGCTGGTCGTCGGGTGGTGGAGGTGGTGGACGGTCGGCACCGGCGCCCTCCGGTGGGTCGCGACCCTCGAACAGCGGCGGCGGCCGCCGGCGTCCGTAAGCCCTAGCGACGTCTGACCAATAAAGCGACCGTTTGGGCTCGCATGATCGAGCTCAAACGGTCGCTTCGCGTGCGCGATGGTCTGGCCATGGTCGTGGGGATCATGGTCGGCTCGGGAATCTTCCGTACTCCCGGCGGGGTCGCGTCGCAGCTTGGACGTCCCGGTCTCACCTTCTTCGCGTGGCTGCTCGGCGGCGTCGTGGCCTTCATGGGGTGCCTGATCTTCGCCGAGCTGGCCACGCGCTACCCGCGCGCCGGCGGGAAGTACGTCTACGCGGGCGAGGCGTTCGGGCCCCGCATGGGCTTCGTCGTCGGCTGGGTGGAGGCGGTCGTCTACATCGCGGCGATCGCGGCCATCGCCGTGGTCTGTGGCGAGTATCTCGGACGTCTCATCGGAGCGCCGGACGACGCCGTGCAATGGCTCGGCGTCGCCCTGCTCGTCCTGTTCACGGCGATCAACCTCACTGGTGTGGCCTCGGGTCGCTGGGTGCAGAACATCTCGACCACGCTGAAAGTCGCCGGACTCGTCGTGGTGGTCATCGCGGCCTTCGCGCGGGGCAGCGGGGTCGGGTGGTCGACCTCACTCCCCTCGGCGCCGCACGGCACGGCGCTGTTCGGGGCCATGGCGGTCGCGTTTCAAGCGGTGGTGTGGTCCTATTACGGCTATCTCGACGGCGGGAAGATCGCGGAAGAAGTGGTGGAGCCGTCGCGCAGCCTCCCCAGGATCTACCTCGGCGGGATCACGCTCGTGACGGTGCTGTATCTCGCGCTCAACGCGGCGTACGTCCACGTCCTGCCGCTGGACAAGGTGGCCGCGTCGAAGCTGGTCGCCGCGGATGTGATGACGGCGCTGTTCGGCGAGGCCGCGGGTGTCGGGTTCCTCGCCCTGTCGCTCCTCGTGGTGATCGCGTCCTTGAACGGCAACATCTTCGTCACGCCCCGTGTCATCTTCGGCATGGCGCGCGAAGGACTGGGGCCGGAAGACCTGGCGCGGGTGAACGCGGGTGGCACGCCGTGGGCGGCGATGACGCTCGTCGGCGTCGCGGCGATGTTGCTGGCGCTGAGCGGGACGTTCGAGCAGCTGCTGGCGCTCACGATCACCCTGATCCTCATTGTGGACTCGATCGCGGTGCTGTCACTGCTCAAAGCGCGGCGGAAGAGTGCACAGGCGCCCTTTCTGTCCCCGCTGTACCCGGCTCTGCCGATCGCCTTCGTTGCGGTGTACGCGGCGCTCTTCGTCGGAACGGCAGTCGCTCAGCCGGAAGTGGTGCTGATCTCGGTGGCAGTGATGGGAGCGACATACTTGCTGGGCAACATCTTCGTCGGTAGACAGGGAGAGAGAAAGCGGCTAGTCGGCTAACGACCTCGCCGCCTGGTCACGGTCTGCCCGACTCAAGACTCTCACTGCCGCCACGGATCCGGCCCCTCCGAGCAGCAATCCGCCAACCACATCTGAGAAGTAATGAACGCCCAGGTACACCCGGCTCCACGCTACTAACACAGCTACCGCCACCCCGCTCCAGAGCAGAATTCTCCTGGGGCGCTGTCTTCGTTCACCGTGTGCGGCGATCAGGGCGAGGGTGATGTACAACGCGCTCGCTGCGACGGCGTGCCCGCTCGGAAAGCTGTACGAATCGGGGATCGCGATGATCGCCTGCGTGGGGCGCGGGTGCTGGAACACGAGCTTCAGGACGTTGTCCAGGAAAAACGAAAGCGGCGTCCAGAACAGCGCGAGGACGACCCGCTGGCGGCCGGAGGCCAGGGCGTACAGCGTCACGAGCAGGGCGATAAGGACCACGACCGGCGCGCTGCCGAACGAGGTGACGTTGATGGCGAGATTGTTCAGCACGTCGGTCCGGTGGCCGGCGACCGCAGCCACCGTCGCCTGATCGAGGGGCACCGTCCACCCTGCCGTGACCGCGATGGAGAGCGCCGCGAATGCCGCCAGCAGGCCTAGGGCGAGCTTCACGAGGGCTCGAGCCCCTCGATGCGATGCATTTCCTCCTGGCTCGGGCGAACATTGCCCGGCCGATACATGATCACCCGGGCTCGCTCCAGCGTGATCAGGCCCCCGCCGATCATATCGTCGAGGTCCGGCAGCACGGACTGAATCGCTTCCTCCGTCTCGACGACCTCCACGATGATCGGGAGGTCGAGAGACAGCCGCAGGATCTTCTCGGTGTGGACAGTGCTCGATGCGCCGAATCCGGCGACCCCTCGCAGCACCGTCGCCCCCGCCATGCCTTTCTCCCGCAGCCGCTCCACCAGCGCTTCGTAGAGCGGCTTCCCGCGGTACTTGTCGCTCTCCCCGATGAAGATGCGCATCAGCGTGCGCTCGCCCTTGAACCGGTGGTGCATAGCGACCCCTTTCAAAGCAGCTTCTCCGCCAACACCGTCCCCGCGATCACCGCGACGAGGCAGCCGGCGATGGTGCCGCCCATGTAGAGCGTCGCCCACCAATACTCTCCATCGCCCAGTAACCGCACGCTCTCGAATGCGAACGTGCTCATCGTCGTGAACCCGCCACAAAATCCGATCGTCAAACCGGCACGGAGCTCCGGGGTGATCACCGTCGATCCCGTGGCCAGGCGAATGACGAAGCCGAGGATCAGGGATCCGACCAGGTTGATGGCCAGGGTGCCGACGGGGAAGCCGGCGAGTCCCGACCGCGTCTGGATCCATCCTTGGAGATACCAGCGCGAGAGCGTTCCCACGACGCCCCCGATCGCGATGTATACGATCATGGAGTCGAATCGGGGAGCTCAGCGGCGGCGCGCGCTAGCTCATCGAGGAGGGTCTCGAGGGCATCCACGTGAGGATCGAGTCGAGCGGCGAGGTCGGGGTGCACGGCGCCGTGACTCACCAGGCGGCGGGCTCGCAAGTCCTCGACGCGCGCCAGCCAGACCTCGGCGACGGCGCCGACGCGACGGCGCAGCGGCGTCGGCTCGATCTCACCGAGACCGAACATCCGGTGCACATCGTCGATCTCCTGGTTGATGCGACGCACGAGATTCGCGATGCGATGCCCCACCACAGCGCTCCGTTCGGGGCTGGACCACTGCAACACCTTCTCGAGATCTTCGCGCAGCAGGACGAGATGGGTTCCCAAACGTCGTCGCTGGTTCGTGCCCAGCAAGTGTTGGCTCATGAAAAGACTCCCCCCGTCAGGTCCGGGTAGGAGTCATCAGCCAATGCGCTGACGCGCCGGCGGTTCGAGGCGAACTCCATCGCCTATATGGATCATAAGATAACGTATCTTTCTCTCCGGATGCTCAAGCTCGCCATCTCTCAGTTCCGGCCCATGAAGGGTGAATACGCCGCCAACCTCGAGCGGATCGGTGCCGTGCTCGCCGAGGCGGCGGCCCTCGATCTGCGCCCCGACCTCGTCGTTTTTCCGGAGACCGCCACCTCGGGATACTTCGTCGAAGGTGGAGTGAAAGAGGTCGCGGTGACCGCGGGAACCCTGCTGGCCGATCTCGCCCGTGTGTTCCCGGCCGACGCCGTCCCCCTGGACGTGACGATCGGCTTCTACGAGCGCTACCAGAACCATTTCTTCAATTCGTGTCTCTATGCCACACTCGGCGGGAAACACGCCGGGGTGCGGCACGTCCATCGCAAGGTCTTTCTCCCCACCTACGGCGTGTTCGACGAAGAGCGCTTCGTCGATCGCGGCCAGGAGGGGGTGCGCGCGTTCGACACCGGCTGGGGCGGACGGGCCGCGATCCTGATCTGCGAAGACGCCTGGCACAGCCTCGCCGCGACGATCGCGGCCCTCGAGGGAGCACAGCTGATCATCGTCCCGAGTGCTTCCCCGGCGCGCGGCACCGGAGTCGACGAGGGCGGCACGAAGCTGCCCGCGAGCATGGTGCGCTGGGAGCGGGTGGTCCAGGGGATCGCCGAGGAACACGGCGTGTTCGTCGTGCTCGCCAATCTTGTCGGGTTCGAAGGAGGGAAGGGGTTTCCGGGCGCGTCCGTCGTGATCGATCCGATGGGGGAGCTCGTGGTGCGCGGCCCGCTGTTCGAGGAGGGGCTCGTCACCGCCGAGCTCGACCTCGAGCAGTTGACGCACGCGCGCGCCGACTCCCCGCTCCTGGCCGATCTCCACAGCGCCCTCCCGATTCTGACCAAGGGCCTCGGCACCGGCGAGAAGGGGGGGAAGCAGAAGGCGGTCTCCTACGACCCGGCGACGAACGGCACACGATCCAAGCCGGGCGGTGTCGCCCCCGGCAAGCCGCCGCTGCACGTCTTCCGGCGCGCCGCGGGCGAGGCCGACCCGCTGCACATCGACCCCGCGCTGGTCGAAAAGTGGCTCGTGAGCTTTCTGAAGGACGAAGTGGTGCGGCGGCGCAACTTCCAGAAAGGCATCGTCGGGGTCTCGGGGGGCGTCGACTCGGCGCTCACGGCGTTCCTCGCCACCAAAGCGCTGGGGAAGGACAACGTGATCGGCGTGCGGATGCCGTATCGCACGTCGAGCGCGGAGAGCCTGTCGCACGCGCAGCTCGTGATCGAAAAATTGGGCATCGAGTCGGTCACCGTGGACATCACCAAGGCGGTAGACGGTTATCTCTCATCGGTGGGTGACGTCCCCCCCACGCGGGCAGGAAACGTGATGGCGCGCGAGCGGATGATCGTGCTGTTCGATCTCTCCGCGAAATACGGCGCGCTGCCGCTCGGTACCGGCAACAAGTCGGAGCGGCTGCTGGGCTACTTCACCTGGCACGCCGACGACTCGCCGCCCGTGAACCCGCTGGGCGACCTCTTCAAGACGCAGGTGTGGGAGCTGGCGCGCTTTGTCGGCGTTCCCGACGAAATCCTCTCCAAACCTGCCACACCGGATCTCATTCCCGGGCAGGAGACGGAGCGCGACTACGGATTCACCTACCAGCAGGCCGACCCGATCCTCTACTACCTGATCCGCGGGTACGGTCCGGAGGAGCTGGAGGCCCGCGGCTTCGACTCCCGGATCGTGGCGGCGGTGCAGCGGCGGCTCGACTCGACGCACTGGAAGCGCCGGCTGCCGACCGTCGCGGTGCTGTCGCAAACGGCGATCGGCGAGTTCTACCTCCGGCCGGTGGACTACTGATGCAGGGCCGGGCTCCGAGTGAATCTGAAGCGGTGATGGCCGAATTGATGATGCCGCAACACGCGAACCTCATGGGGAACGTGTTCGGCGGCGTGATCCTGGCGCTGGTGGACCG
>DASSIL010000206.1:0-5033 GCA_035691925.1 Gemmatimonadales bacterium | reverse complement strand
GGCGCGTCGAGGAGCTTGAGCAGACACTCCACAATGTCCAGCAGCAGTTAGCGGAAACACAGGAGCGGCTCGATTTCACGGAACGCCTGCTCAGCACGACGCGAGAGGAGCACCGAATTGGCAGGTGAGCGCCACACCGTGGGCTGCCTAATATGCGCATGAAGCTATCGTGGCGCGGCAGCCATTTCTTTCAGGCCCCCCCTCAGAGCCGACCGGCCGAGTCGGCTTCGAGCACGCCCGAAACTGGGCGTTCATTGGTGGGGGGCCATCTTTCTTTGCGTGATCGCGCAGGCGCTCGCGCGAGAAGCGAGCTGGGCGGCGGCGGTACGGCGCGAGGAGGAGGGGACGAAGAAGAAAGCCACGACGAGGAACCGTGGCGGGTCTAGGAGTGGCCGCCCCGGCGGGGCAGCCTCTTGCGCCGGTTAGGCAAGCGTCAGATCCCTGGAGGCTGGACAGTCGCAATGACCCTGGCTTTGAGTTGTGCTTGCAGGTCTTCGGGCGTTGTCCAGACAATGTGGTTGTATTGCCGAGTGTCAAAGTGAACGGAGGCTAAGTCCGTATCCTTAACTGTCCAGATGACGGGTATGCCGAGGCCAGCGGCGCGTCCTGCTTCGAAATACACGCCAGGGCGGTTCCCGGTAAAATCTGCTACGACCATCCCAGCCCGTCTTCTCTCGGCGACAATGAGGTCGTCGATCCGTTGATTGTGCTGAAGACGATCCATGCGTATGGGGGTCCATCCAGTCTGAAGGAGAGCGGGCGCGAACCCGTTGTCGTACGCTGAGTCGAGTTCTTCGGCGAAGGACATGGCTACAAAGGCTCGTGCGCTAGTCTTTCCGCTCTTGCGGAGTTCGGCCACCCGCTCCCACCCCTGAAGAGTCAGCCGAGCAAAGTAGCGAGCGTTTGCCGGGTCGCGTTCGAGATCAATGAGGTCGAGGCGGCTAAGCAGGTCGAGGAAATCGCCGAGGTCTTCGGCTTTGCGAAGAAAGAAACGCGAGTAGTCCGTGTATGGGAGTTCGACTGTGGCAAGAGGACCGGTCGTCTGGTCGTGTATTGCGAGCAAGAGAGGCTCTAGGACGTCCCAAGGAGTTCTCGGCGCGGTGGTCTTCTCGAGAAGATCGGTGACCGTGCGTGACAGGAGTTCGAGAGGCTCGCGGCGCGTCGATGCTCGTATAGTGAGAGTCGACAGGATGTAGCGGCGCGGCTTGTTCTCCTCAGTGGCGAGCGCATATGCTGCCTCAGCCGTGAAGAGGAATCGTCCGCACACTGAGCATTCACAGATGTATGCATCCCTATTCTGAGCTCGCTCAATCGTGACGTCGACGCGGTCACAGAGGGGGCACTTCTGCTGTTTGGGCATTATCCGACGCCGCCTAACGAATCGCGCGTAAGCTGCGTGGTGCGGTGGCCGCCATTAACAGAGACCCGTTCCCTTTCAAGCGGCCGCCGCGCCACGCCAGCTTCATGCGCTGGTTAGGCAGCGTTAGCGGCCAGACCCTAGCCATCAGCTTTGGCGATAGTCGCCATGAGTGCAAAGGCCACCGGGATCAAAAAGAGGGGGATCGCGACCATAGCTTGCCATTGCCCGGCCCAATGAAGTCCCATGAACCAGGCGACTGCTGTGCAGACTATCGCGAATAGCCAATAATGAGCCAGACGGTAGTACCTTCGTGGTTCATTAAACCACTCTGCAGCACCGATGGCTCCGCCAAGAATGATTGCGCCGGTGGCCGCAAGTTCGAGCTGCTCCCTGCCTAGGCGCCCTTCTGTAATCAGCTCTACGCCGAGAAACACAGGCAGGAATGCGATAGCGCCGACGAGAAAAGCCCCTCCCAGCCACCGTGTTAAGGGGAAAGAGATCGCGACCAGGACTCCCCCGGCAGCTCCAGCTACTGGGTAGAGCCCAAGTAGCATGAGTGTTGGCCAGTCGGGTGGCTGAGAGAACAGGTAGGTGAGGCTCCCTGCGGCAGCCAAGAGCGAGAAGCCAACACCTATTCCAGCACCTGTAAGAACGAAGGTGAGGAGGCGCCGACGAAATGTTTGGCTGAAGGCCACGGTCGCGCCGCCTAACGAATCGCGCATAAGCTGCGTGGTGCGGCGGCCGCCATCAAGATGGACCTGCTCCTTTTCAAGCGGCCGCCGCGCCACGACAGCCTCATGCGCTGGTTAGGCCGCCGCATTGGAACGATTGGTCTGGGCCATCGCCTTCCTACCGTTTGCTCTTATCACTGGCGTCAGCCCTAGCCAAAGAAGAGTACCCAGACCCATAAGTCGATCGTAGGTCTTCGCATCAATACTGCGTTCCATAGCTTGCTCCATGGTCATGACACCACTGACGTAGTCAGGCATGGGTGTGGTATCGCCTGGTAGCCAGGTTCTCACACGCTCACCCGGCGGTAAGTTGACGAGCTCGCGAGCGACTGCATATGGAAACGGTTGAGACCACCAGAGTTGAAGGAGGGCGCCGAAAAGAACAATGACCCTGGCAATCCGTGATCTGCGGAGCCATTCGATGGTGAGCAAAGTGAGCTGGATGAGCGCGAACAGAAGGAGCGAAGTCATGAGTGGGATAGGGAGAAGGGTGCGCGGCGGCCTAACGAATCGCGCATAAGCTGCGTGGTGCGGTGCCCGCCAGCAAGAGAGACCCGTTCCACCAGGAATGGCCGCCCCGGCGCGACAGCTTCATGCGCTGGTCAACTGCTGTCAGGCTCTTCGATCTCGATCCGAGGGACTGCAGTACCGAATTGAGGACCACGCTGATACGTTGCGAGACCGTCTGCAGGACAAGTTTTGTGTCCTGCAGGACGGAAAGTGAGTCGAAGAATCAGGTCGTAAGTTGTTAATTCACAACTCGCGCCCGTAGCTCAGTTGGATAGAGCATCGGCCTTCTAAGCCGAGGGTCGGAGGTTCGAATCCTCCCGGGCGCACTACCGGTTCGCCAACTCCCTCCTCACCCAAGATCGGCGCGCCACCGGCCGCCCTGCCTCCGCTCCCGCCGGTCGTCGGGGAGGAGCTCGGTCGACGCGCCAGCCTCGCCGCCGGCGTGATTCGTCGCCTGCTGGCTCAGCCATAATCCGGGAATCGGCACCGTGATCGTGATCTCGGCGGGGCTGCGAATTGCCGGCAACCCGGTGAACCGGTCCCGCAGCGGCGCGGGCAGGGCGTTCGTCGTTCGCAGCGGACAGGCGATGTAATTCCCGACGATCCCCACGACGCGATTCTCGATCATGTCCGCGAGCGAGCGGCCATCCTTGTCGACGACCTTGGAGAGCGCCAGGTAGCGCAGCGTCGGGTCGCCGGCGGCGATCAGCGCCGCGGCATAGTAGGGCAGGTTGGCCGCGAGGTGTCCCAGGAGCCGGCTCTCGCGCGGATCCACCCCCGGCACTTCGGCGAGCGCCGCGAGGCTCGCGAGATGGGCCTGGGATTCCCTGTTGAGCACGAAATCGCGGATCGTCAGCAGGCGCTTCCAGCTGTCGCCGGCGCGCCCCTCGAGGTGCAGCGCCGCGAACGACAACACGAGTCGCGTTCCGTTTTCGAGCGCCAGGTGCCCCGGATACTTGAGCGGTTGCTGGTGGAAGTCGGCGAGCCGGATCGCTCCGATCCACCGCGTCGGCCGCGGCGGTGCGAGACCGGGGCTCGCCGGCTGACTCGGCGGGTCGGCGGGGAAGAAGTGCACCGCGTAGCGCGCCTGGTCGGCGTGCAGAAAGCACCACATCTGTCGCAGATCGATCGGCGCCGACTGCGGATCGGTTTGCACCACGATACGCAGCTCGGATATCGGCGGCGCGATATCGGGGTCGAGCGGCTTGCGACCGATGCCGATGACCCAATCGAGGTCGGGGAGCAGCGTGCGGTCGAGCAGCACACGCCGCATCGGCGTCGCGAAGCGCTGCACCATTGCCCGCGTGGCGAGGTTCGGCAGCTGGAACGGGATCAGCACGGCGGGACGCACCCGCGCCGCCCGCGCCCCGATGCGGAACCGCTCCACCGGCTCGAAGAAGTGCACGCCGAGCGGGTGCACGGCGTCGGGGTTCCGGACCACGCGGCGGACGGTGCCGGTCGTCGGCGGCCCCGCGGCTTCGGCGACCCGTAGCGCGCGGCGACGCAGCGTGCTGGCGGCGTGTCCCGTGCGCTCGAGCAGCTCGCGTACGCACTCGACCGCGGCGTTCGAGAGTCCAGTGCCGTTCGCCGAGGGCGGCAGGGTGAACGGATCGAGCGGCAGCGCGCCGTCTTCGGTGGTGAGCACGTTGGCGAGCGTCGACCCCGCGATCAACCGAGCGATGAGCTCCACGGGCCGCGCCGGCCGCGATGCCGCGCGTGTCGGCCCCCAGCTCCAGCGCCAGCGCGCGTCGAAGACGTCGAATGCCAGCTCTTCACCACCCGCCAGCGTGCCGGTGTAGAGCAGGTCGCCCGCCGCGTAGCCGAGGGACTGCCAGTACAGCTCCAGCTCGACGAGCGCGCCATAGCGGACGCCGCGGGTCGCCGGCAGGGGCGACTCGAAGAAGTCGATCGGCGACTGGCTCGGGAGCGAGGCACCACCCGCGGGCGCCGGTTCTTCTTCCAGCGGCAGGACTGCGAGGCGGGAGAAGCGCAGCGTGAGGTCGTGACCCACCGTTTCGAGCGGTGCCAGCGTACGCGCGCCGGCCGCGGGCACCCGCTGCTCGGTCGTGGCGGGGAGCAGGGAGGTGGGGGCCGCAACTTCGGCGTTCCCGCCCTCGAGCATCGCCACCGAGATCTCGAGCGGCTCCTCGCTGCGCAACCCCACGCGCAGACGCACCGTCGTAGCGTCGATCCGGGGAATCGGGACGAGTCCCTGGGCATCGCTCACCCAGTAGCCCGCGGGATTCCCTGCGCCATCGAGCAGCGAGACGGGGACGCCGGCCGCGGGGGCATGGGAGCCGGGCTGCACGACGCGCAGCGGCCACGTTTGCGTTTCGTTGGGGTCGATCATCGGATGGTGAGATGAATTAGCCCGGGCGAGAGGACAACGCCAGGGCGGACGTCACGGTCGCTTGCGAGTCCCACGCCACACT
>DASSIL010000205.1:0-15823 GCA_035691925.1 Gemmatimonadales bacterium | reverse complement strand
CAGGCTCTGCGGCACCCCGGCGAGGAGCGAGTGTCCCTCACCCAGGAGCAGCGCGTTGACGACGAACTGATACTCGTCGATCAGGCGGTGCCGGGTGAGCAGTGAGGCGATGGAGCCGCTGCCGAAGATCAACATGTCGCTTCCGGGCTGGCGCTTCATCGCTTCGATCTCCCGCGGGTCGAGCGTGCGGACGAGGCTCGAGTTGCTCCACGTCACCTCGGCCCGCGTCCGCGAGAACACGATCTTCTTCGCCGCGTTGATCCAGATGGCCATGCCCCGCATCTCCGCCGAGCGCCCGGGACCATGGGGGCTCGGCGCGGTCTTGGAATCGTCCAATGCGTGCGGCCAGAACGATTCGAATTGCTCATAGGTGCGCCGCCCGAACAGGATCGTACCGGGGTCCGGCCCGCTCCCCAGGGCCGCGGACCGGTCGGCATCGGCCATGATCGAGCGGTCGAGCTCGGGGTCCTGAATCACCCAGCCGAGGCCGCCGTCCGGCGCGGCGAAGTACCCGTCGGCACTCACGTTGTTGAACGCCACGATGCGTCGCATGCATCACTCCTTCATGTCTTCAGGCATGACGCGTTGGCCCACCGGTCGGATCTCGATGGCCCCGCCGCCCACGACGATCGGGCAGCTGCGGGACAGCGCGATCGCTTCGGCCAGGTCCCGCGCTTCGACGACGATGAATCCCAGGACCATGTCCTTGGCCTCGGCGTAGGGACCGTCGGTGACGAGGGCGTCTTTTCCGCGTACCACGACGCCCGTGGTGGCGAGCGGCTGTCCGCGGCTCTTCAGGTGGCCTCGTGCCTCGAGGTCGTGAAACCACGCGAGCATCGCCTGCAGGCTCTGTTGCGCGCGCTCGGGTGTGCCCATGGCCTGCTCGACCTCCACCGCGGATGCTCGAAACAAAAAGACGAATGCGCTCATGGTGTCCTCTCAGGATATGACGAACAAGGCTACCTTGTGCCGGACATGTCCGGCTTGGGAAGTCTCACGAGGCGGCTCCCCGCTATCGCCCTGCTGCTCGCCCCGCGGGCGGTCGCGGCTCAGGACGTCCGCGAGGCGCGGCCGGCGCGCATCGCTGCGGCCCCGCACGTGGATGGGCGTCTCGACGATGCGGTGTGGCTCGAGGCGCAGCCGCTGACGGATTTCGTGCAGCGCGCCCCCCTGGAGGGAGCACCCAGCACCGAGCGCACCGAAGTGCGGATCCTCACCGATGGCGAAGCGCTGTACATCGGGGCGTGGCTGTTCGACCGCGATCCCAGGGCAATCGTTTCGGGCGAACGCGTGCGCGACGTCGATCTGACGAACAGCGACTACTTCGCGGTCATTTTCGACACCTATCTGGACCGGCAGAACGGCTTCGTGTTCGGTACGACACCGGCGGGCGTCGAGTACGACGGCCAGGTCATCAAGGAAGGGGAGGGAGGCGGGGTCGTCCAGCAGGGGCAGAGCCGGGCGCAGGCGGGATCGGCGGGTGGCTTCAACCTGAACTGGGATGCGAGCTGGACCGTGGCCACCAGCACGGACAGCCTGGGCTGGTATGCCGAGTTCCGCATTCCGTTCTCCACGCTGCGGTTCGGCGGTGCGCGAGAACAGATCTGGGGCCTGAATCTGGCCCGCAGCATCCGGCGCCGGCACGAGGAGTCGTTTTGGGCGCCGATTCCGCTGCAGTACAACCTCTACCGTGTGTCGCGCGCTGGTCGCCTGGTCGGCATCGAGGTGCCGCACCGGCGGATCGCAACCGTGACACCCTACGTGCTGACGTCGACGCAGCGGCTCTATTCTCCCCTCGGAGGCCCTGCCACGTGGGACTCGACTGTCACACCGACCGAGGTCGGGGGCGATGCCAAGCTGGGAATCACACCCAGCCTCACGCTCGACCTTACCTACAACACGGATTTTGCCCAGGTCGAGGTGGACCAGCAGCAGACCAACCTCACACGGTTCCCGCTGTTCTTCCCGGAGAAGCGGCCGTTCTTCCTGGAGAACGCAGGGGTGTTCTCGGCCGGGACGCCGCAGGCGGTGGAGCTGTTCTTCAGCCGCCGCATCGGGATCGACACGCTCGGCAACCCGGTACCGATTGTCGGCGGTGGGCGGCTGACGGGACGTGCTGCCGGGCTCACACTCGGCGTGATGCAGCTGTTCACCGAGCAGCGCGCCGGGATCCAGCCCGCCAACGCGTACTCCGTCGCTCGCGCGGAGCGGGAGTGGGGCCGGTCGCGCATCGGCATCCTCGGCGTGGCTCGCGTCGCCACACAGGATGGCAAGGACCACAACTCCACGCTGGCAGTGGACGGGCGCTTCGCCATGAGCGATCCGCTCACGTTCGACTGGTGGGCGGCGAAGACCGGCACACCGGGACGCACCGGCCGGGACGCCGCGTTCAGCGCCCGCATCGGGTACAAGACGACCCACTGGGACAACGGTCTGCGCTTCACCCAGGTTGGCGACGCCTTCAATCCCGAAGTCGGGTTTCTGAACCGCAGTGGCTACCGCTATTACGAGGCCGCCGTCTTCTACACGATGCCCGTGAGGCTTCCGCTGCTACGCTATTGGCAGCCGCATACCAGCTACCGCGGGTACTACGGCTTCGATGGTGCGATTCAGTCGGACTGGATCCATCTCGATCTCGGCCAGACGGAGCTCAACAACGGCGGGCAGTTCGGTCCGGAACTCAACATCTATCGCGAAGGCCTGACGCAGCCGTTCGACATCGCGACCGGCGTGACCCTGCCCGTCGGCGTCTACCGCTGGACCAGTCTGGGGTTCGATGTGGGGACCAATCCCGCCGCCGCGGCGTCGTTCCTGACCAAGATCGAAGCGGGGCAATTCTACAACGGGACGCGGTACGGCTGGACATCCACGACGACCTTCCGGCGAGGCTCGTCACTCTCGGCGTCGATCCAGTTCGACTACAACAACGTGCGGCTCGACCAGGGGAATTTCGTCCGGTCGCTCGTAGGTCTGCACCTGGGCTATTTCTTCACCCCGCGCATCTTCGTCCAGTCGTTGCTGCAGTACAACAACCAGGCGGCGGTGTTTTCGTCGAACATCCGGTTCGGCTGGCTCAACACCGCCGGCACCGGTCTGTACGTCGTCGTGAATTCCTCCGAGAACGCCACCGGGCTCTTCACCTGGGATCGCCCCATGACGCGGGCGATTCTGGTGAAATTCACGCGGCAGTTCGGCAGCGGCGGGTAGCGCCTGGCAGTTCTCAACGACGCTGGCGACTCCCCCACTCGGGGCGCATCTTGGTGGTGCTCACCCAATCAGTGATGGAAACGGTTGTCGGAGCGTTCGCCGTGGCGGCGATCCTCGCGGTTCCGCTACGCGCCCCGTGTCCCCGGGGCACGCCGCCGCCCTGCAGCAGCGCTCGACCCCGAAACTGAGGTGAACCGATGAAATCGACTGTCGCCGTTCTGGCTCTGACCCTCGTTCCCTGGGCCACGTCTCGCGCGCAGTCTCCGAGCACCGTGCGACCCACCTACCAGGTGCGTGTTGCGCAGGGAGTCCTCGAAGGCATCGACGCCGCGAAGCCGGGTGTCCGCGCCTTTCTCGGCATCCCCTACGCCGCCCCGCCGATCGGCGTCAAACGCTGGGCGGCGCCCGAGCCGCCTGCGTCGTGGCAGGGCGTCCGATCCGCCGCGAAGTTCGGCAATCGCTGCATTCAGACGCATCCGTTTCCCGATATGCTGTTTCAGAGCGCGGCCGAAAGCGAAGATTGCCTGACGCTGTCGGTGTGGACGCCGGCCAAGGACAGGGACCATCTGCCGGTGATGTTCTGGATCCACGGCGGGGGTTTCTTCTCCGGTGCGAGCGACGAGCAGCGGCACGATGGCTCGGCGCTGGCCGCGAAGGGTGTCGTGCTGGTCGCGATCAACTACCGGCTCGGGGTGCTCGGCTTCCTGGCGCATCCGGAGCTGACCGCCGAGTCGCCGCGGCACGCCTCGGGGAACTACGCGTTGCTGGATATGATCGCCGCGCTGCACTGGGTGCACGACAACATCGCCGCGTTCGGCGGCGATCCCAATAACGTGACGATCTTCGGCGAATCGGCAGGGTCGTTTGCGGTGAGCGAGTTGATGGCGTCGCCGTTCGCGCGAGGACTGTTCCACAAGGCCATCGGCGAGAGCGGTGGCGCGTTCCGGCAGGGAGGACTCGCGGTGACGACCCTCACGGCCGCAGAGGCGCGCGGCGTCGAGTTCGCGACCAGGGCGGGGGCCAGGTCCCTCGCGGAGCTGCGAGCGACGCCGCCCGCGAAGCTGATCGAGGCCGTGGGCAACGGTCCGGGATTCAACCCCATTGTGGACGGCTTCGTCCTTCCCGCAGATCCGTTGGAGGTGTTCACGCAGGGTCGTCAGGCCAAAGTGCCGCTCATGGCCGGCTGGAATTCCGCGGAAGTCAAGTTGCCGCCCACGACCGTAACCGCGTTCGAGCAGCAGCTCGCGACGGCATTCCCGCAGGATCTCGACTCGGCGCGCGCATACTATCCGGCCCACGACGACCGCGAGGCGCGTCTTTCGGCGATCGCGCTCGCGAGCGACGGCTTTACCGTCCTCGGCACCTGGAAGTGGCTCGAGCTGCAGGCGGCGACGGGTGGCGTACCGGTCTACCGCTATCTCTTCGATCAGCCGATGCCCACCGAAACGGGTCCGGCGCCCGCCGACGATCCCGGGGCGGCGCACGCGATGGATATCGAGTATGAGTTCGAGACGCTCGACTCGCGCCACCTCGCCTGGGGCGACGTGGACCGCACCGTCGCCGATCTGACGGCGACATTGTGGACCAACTTCGCAAAGCGCGGCGACCCCAATGGGCCCGGAGTGCCGGCCTGGCCACAATGGAATGCGCCGGGACGGAAGCAGCTGATGCGCATCAACGCCCACGCGGCTGCGGAGCCGGAGCGGGATCGCGCTCGCTTCGAGTTCCTGGACCGGCTGGAGCGTCGGAAGCCCCGGTGACGCGTGAGTGGCGACGTGGCTGAAGACCTCGCTGCCGTGGCCAAGCTTCCCTCGCAGCGCCACCTCTTCGATATCCCCGAGGCGGTCTCTTACCTCAATTGCGCGTATATGTCGCCGTTGCTGCGGAGTGTCACCGAGGCCGGGCAGCGCGCCGTCGCTCGCAAGGCCCAACCCTGGGGAATCGCCTCGGCGGATTTCTTCTCGGAGGTGGAGCAGGCGCGTCGTCTCTTCGCCGCCGTCCTGGGCGGAGGCGCTGCCGCCGACGATATCGCGATCGTTCCCGCGGTCAGCTACGGGATGGCCGTGGCGTGTGCCAACGTGCCGCTCGCCCGTGGACAATCGGTGCTGCTCCTGGACGAGGAATTTCCATCGGTCATCCTGCCGTGGCGGGAGCGGGCGCAGGAGGTGGGGGCAACGGCGGTGCTCCTGCCTCGGCCAACCGACGACGACTGGACCCGGGTCATCCTCGAGGCGATCGACGAGCGGACCGCTGTCGCGGCGCTGCCGGCGCTGCACTGGACCGACGGCGCGCTGATCGATCTGCCCCGAGTGGCGGCGCGCTTGCGCGAGGTGGGAGCGGCGCTGGTGGTGGACGCGACGCAATCCCTGGGAGCCATGCCGTTCCCGCTCGCCGAGGTGCAGCCCGACTTTCTCGCCGCAGCTTCGTACAAGTGGTTGCTCGGTCCGTACAGTCTGGGGTTTCTCTACGTCGCACGCCGGCACCAGAACGGGAAGCCGATCGAGTACAACTGGATCAGCCGGGCTGGCTCCGAGGACTTCACGACGTTGTCGAACTACGGCGGGGAGCTCCGCTTTCGGCCCGGGGCGCGGCGCTTCGATGTAGGGGAAACGTCCAACTTCGCCCTCATGCCGATGGCGATCGCGGCCCTGCAGCAGTTGCTGGAGTGGGGTGTCGCTAGCATTGGAGCAACCATCCGCGTGCAGACCGATGCACTGGTGCGCCGGGTCGCCGAGTTCGGGCTGGGGGCCGTGCCGGCGGAGCGTCGTGCACCCCACTATGTGGGACTGCGATTCCCCAAGGGCGTACCGGCGGATCTGCCGCAGCGCCTGGCGGCGGACCGGATCTACGTGAGTGTGCGTGGCCGGAACGCGTTGCGGGTGACCCCCCACGTCTATAACACCGAGACGGACATTGATCGCCTGATCCGGACGATCGGTGTCGCACGTTCGTGACATGGCGTCACGGATCGTCGTCGTCGGTGCCGGCATCAACGGGTTGGTCGCAGCGCACTATCTTCGCCGCGGCGGGTGCGACGTCACCCTGCTCGAGCGCAGCGATCGGGTCGGCGGCGCCTGCATCTCCGACGTCGCGACGGTCAATGGCCGCACCCAGCGCTATGCCGTCGGCGCGTCCGTCCTCGGCTTGATGCCCGACTTCATCTGGCAGGAAACGGGACTCGCGCAGCGACTCGAGACCTTCGTCCCCAACCACGCCAAGCGCGTCTATTTCCCAGGCCCCGACGCGAGCGTCTGGATCCATCGCGATCCGGACGAGCTGGAGCACGAGTTCCGTGAGCGCTGGGGCGAGCGCGGCGACGTCGCGGGATTCCGCCACGACGAAGCCAAAGTCGTGGAGTTTCTGCAGGCCGGGTACCGCACCGCCACGGCGCCGACGCTCGCCGCCGCGCGCGACCGACTCGGGCGCAAGCTCTCAAAGCTCTGGATTTCGGGAAGCGCCTGGGATCTGCTCGACCACTACTTCACCGCCGACCGCACCAAGATCTATATGGCGATGACCGTGACCGAGAGCGGCCCCGTCTCGCTCAAGGATCCCTATTCCGCGTTCACGCTGCCGCTCATGGACTCGGGGTCCGTCTTCGGCGGCTACTACGGATTCGTCAAGGACGGGATCTGGCGGGTGACCGAGGAGCTGGCCCGCATCAACGAGGCGCTGGGCGTCGCCATCCAGCTGGGCGCCCGCGTCGAGCAGGTGGACCCGCAAATCGGGAAGCTGCGCTACTCCCAGGGCGGCGCCGCGGCGCAGCTGGCGTTCGACCATCTCGTGCTCGCCACCGACCCCCTCACCGCCGCGCGCGTCATCGGGGACAGCAGCTTCACCACCGTGGTCGAATCGAAACGCTTCACGGGTTCGAGCGGCAAGCTCACCCTGCTGTTCCAGCGCCCCGTGGTCTGGAAGGACGGGACGGTGAGTCCTGACAGTGAGGCGGCGTTTCGCTTCATCTTCGCGGTCGACTCGTTGAAAGCATTCGAGCGGGCGACGTTGCGCCCGGCGAAGGACGGCGTCGAGTACGAGCCGGGATACATCCAGATCTATCCCGAAGGGGCCGCGATGCGGCAGCTGGGCCTCGTCGAGCCGTTCGACCGGTTGACGCTCTTCTTCAAGAATCTGGCGCTCGGCCGCGAAGGGGCCGTTCTCCCCGAGGTCGTCGCCGCGGTCCAGGCGCAGCTGTTCCCCTATCTCGCGAACCCGGAGGACTGCGTCTGGAGCCGGTTGCTCACACCGCGCGACCTGCAGCAGCTGTTTCTCTTCCCCGGCGGCAACCTCGACCACACGATGCTCGTTGGGGGGCAGACGTTTTTCGATCGGCAGTTCGCAGCGGATCCCGGACGGGACTTTTATCGTTTCGGCGCCTGGACGAACGTGGCGTACTGCGGAGCGGGGGCGTACCCTTGCGGCTCGATCACCGGGACGCCCGGCTACATGTGCGCGCAGCAGCTGCTGCGGCGGCCGGCAGCGTAACCATCCACACCATCTCACGCGGATGCGTCATGATCGCAAGCAGACTGGCACTCGTGCTGGCCGCTGTCTGGCTCGCTGCCTGCAAGGACGACATCACCCAGGGGGGCCCCCCGCCGAATCCCCAATCGGTATCCGTCCTCACCCAGCACAATGACAACACCCGGGCGGGATGGAACGACCACGAGACCGCGTTGACCACGAGCACCGTCAACCAGCAGCACTTCGGCAAGGTGTTCACGCTGGCCGTGGATGACCAGGTGTGGGCCCAGCCGCTCGTCGTCGGCCATCTCCACGTCCAGGGCGGCGACCATAACGTGGTCTACGTCGCCACAGTCGACAACACGCTGTACGCCTTCGACGGAGACGAGGGCACGCTGTACTGGGTCAAGAACTATACGGCGCCCAGCATGCGGCCGCCGCGCAATACCGATATGACGGGGGCCTGTAACGGCAACTACACGGATTTCAGCGGCAACATCGGAATCGTCGGCACGCCGGTGATCGACTCGACGAGACAACTGCTGTACGTCGTGGTCCGCAGCACCACCGGCAGCGCATTCGTGCAGTACCTGCATGCCGTCAGCCTCATTGACGGAAGTGAAGCGGCCGGGAGCCCGGTGCAGATCACTGCGACCACTCCCGGCTCGGGCGACGGCAGCGTCAACAACGTGATCACCTTCAACGGGCAGACGCAGAATCAGCGGCAGGCGCTGACCCTCGTGAACGGCGTCGTCTACGTGACGTTCTCGTCCCATTGCGACTGGGGTCCCTATCACGGATGGGTGCTGGGGTACGATGCGGTCACGCTGCAGCAACGCACCGTCTACAATGTGACTCCCAACGGGTACGCCGGCGGCATGTGGGAGAGCGGCGGCGGGATGGCGGCGGATGCTGCCGGCAACCTCTATGTCGTGGCAGGGAATGGGACGGTAGGAGACTCCACCGATCCCACGAGCCTGACGAATCGCGGTGAAAGCGCCTTGAAGCTCGTGCCGTCCGGTGCGACGTTGCAGGTCGCGAGCTACTTCACGCCCAACGACTACCAGTTTCTCAACGACAACGATATCGACTACGGCTCCGTGGGCTCGCTGCTGATCCCCAACACGAGCTATTTCCTCACCGGAGGGAAAGACGGGAACCTGTATCTCCTGAATAAGGACGCCATGGGCGGGTACCAGGCGGCCGGCAACCAGGTGCAGCAGGTGGTCCAGCTCACCAGCAGTGAGATGCACTGTCAGCTGGCGTATTACAGAAGCAGCACGCAGGAATTCGTCTACGTGTGGCCCGAGAACAACCCGTTACGGGCCATTCCGTTCGATCGCGGCACGAACCGGCTCGATCTCGTGGCCGCGCAGATCAACGGTGCCGGTGGACCGACGGGACACAGCGGGGCCATGCTCGCGGTGTCGTCCGACGGCTCGAAAGCAGGGACGGCGATCGTCTGGGCCGCCTATGCCCAGAGCGGCGATGCCGAGCATGACGTCAGCCCCGGCATTCTGCGGGCATTCGACGCGACGGACATCACGCAGCAGCTCTGGAGCAGTACCCTGGTTGCGAGCCGCGACGTGGTGGGCAATTATGCCAAGTTCGCCGCACCGACGATCGCGAACGGGCACGTGTATCTGCCCACCTTCTCCAATCAGGTCGCCGTGTACGGGATCCTGCCACCCTGAGGTCGAGGGCGAGCTTCGGTCCTTCGGATCCCAGCTACGGGTGGTAGGCCTCGTTCGTCGGCAGCGCGGCGATCCCGACGGTGCTGCCGCCAATCGCGTAGAGCAGTCCATCCACTTCGGCGATCGCGGTGAAACTGCGCCCAGTCAAGAGCGGAGGACTCGTGCTCCAGGCCCTGGTCGTCGGATCAAATTGCTCGACCGTCGTGAGGATTGTCTCTCGGCTGCCGCCGATGGCGAACACCACCCCGTTCACGCTGGCTCCGCCGACGCCACCTCGTGCAGTGAGCATCGCGGGCATCTGCTTGGTGTTCCAATTGTCGAACACGGGATCGTACAATTCCAGCACCGCGAGCGGGATTCCCGAGCTGTAGCCACCAAACGCATAGATCACCCCGCTCGTGAGGTCGGTTCCGAGATCGGATGGTGTCACGACGGCGGTTCCGAAGAAGGATCGTCGGGTCGGCATCGGAGTCCGTGTCGTCCAGATATCGGAGCTCGGGTCATACGCTTCGACCACGTCGGTGTCCCGGCCATTGTTGGCGGTTCCTCCGATGGCGTACAGCTGGTCTTGGACCACGCTGACACTCAGCCCAAACCGCGCCGTCGGCAATGGGGCCCTGGACGTCCACGTGTTCGTCGCCGGGTCATAGGCCTCGACCACTCCCAGGGCCACGCTGGAGCGATTCCCGCCGACGGCGTAGAGAATGCCGTTCGCGACACCCACGGCGAGGCCAGTGCGAGGAGTCGGTAACGGCGCGAGCGTGCTCCAGGTGTCCGTCACGGGATCGTAGACCTCGAGGGCCTCGACCAGACTGTTGTCGGCCAAGGCTCTCCCTCCGACGGCGTAGACCCTGCCGTTCACCACACCGACGCCGAACAACGAGCGCGGCGTGGGCATCGGCGCCTGTGCCGTCCAGCAGTTGCTGGCGCAGAGGGCATTGAACGGAGCGCTGATCACGTCGTCGAGCTCTTGGGACCGGGCACCCAGCGTGAATCCCGCGCCGGGGTGATCGAGGCTGAGATCCGCGAAGGTGGCGATTCCGTGTGACGCGACCTGCCGTGTCGTCCCGGAGAGAATGGTACCGGCCTGGTTGCTGCTCAGAAACAGCTCCACCGTACCGGCGAAGTCATCCACCGTGTGCCCGGATTCGTCCTGCACCGCGACCTCGATGGCCGGCCGGATGGCTCGATTCGCCACGGCGTCGGAGGGCTGCACGACGAATGCGAGTCGCGTCGTGGGATTCCTGGTCACGTTCGGCTCGATCGCTGCCGTCGGGCGGCACCCGAGCGCGGCGACCATCAGCAGCAGCACGTGTCTCGTTGGCGTGGACATCGGATCCTCCGGCCTGTGGTGTGTGTAGCGTCTCTGTCCTCACGAAAGGCGGGAGCAGACCCTCGATGTTCCTGAAACGGGCGCGTGGATGCCTGCTCTGTCGCAATCCGCACAGTGAAGGCCGGCACGTAGTCCGTACTCCGACACGCCCACTGCCTTGCCTCCGACAGATATCTGACTATCGTCAGATAATGGACGGCGTGACCCAGGTGCGCAGCTTCAATCGCACCGTGACCCACCAGATCGGCGCGCTGGAGCAGCGCTTCCTCGGACGCCAACGCCCGCTCGGAGCCTCGCGCGTGCTGTTCGAGATCGGGGCGCAGGGAATCGAGGTCCGGCGGCTGCGTGCCCGACTCGATCTCGATTCCGGGTACGCCAGCCGCCTGCTGCGAGGACTCGAGGGCGATGGGCTGGTCCGCACGGGTCCGTCCCGCGGGGATTCGCGCGTTCGTGTGGCACGTCTCACCGCCGCCGGCCGGCGAGAGCTGGCTCTGCTCGATCGTCTGTCGGATCGGGCGGCGACTGCACTGCTCGAGCGGCTCCCCGCCGCGCAGCGCACGACGTTGACAGCGGCCATGGGGACGGTGGAGCGTCTGCTCCGCGCCGGTGCCGTCCACGTCGCAGTAGAGAATCCGCGGAGCCCCGCGGCCCGGTCCTGCATGACGAGCTACTTCACGGAGCTGGCCGAGCGCTTCGAGGCGGGCTTCGATCCCGCGCGCAGCATCTCGGCAGGGGTGGAGGAGCTGACGCCGCCCCGCGGGTATTTCGTCCTCGCGACCCTGCAGGGCGAGCCGGTGGGCTGCGGCGCCCTCAAGTGCCACCGCCAGTTTGGCGAAATCAAGCGGATGTGGGTCGCAGTGTCGTCGCGCGGACTGGGAATCGGGCGACGCATCCTCGAGCGCCTCGAAGCGCTGGCTCGGCGGCGCCGCATTCCAATCCTGCGGCTCGAGACCAACAAGGCCCTGAAAGAGGCCCAGGCGCTCTACCGCGCCAGCGGGTATCGCGAGGTGCGGCCCTTCAACGACGAACCGTACGCCCACCACTGGTTCGAGAAACGGCTCACGCTCCCGTAGCCCTCGCGTTATGATGGAAGCAACATGACCGCCATTGAACTGTCGGGCGTCGTCGAGCGACTGCGCAACCACCCCATCGTCGGCTCGGCGCCGCTCCCGGAGCTGGAGTGGATCGCCGCACACGGGTATCTGCGGCGCTTCTCGCCGGGCGAGTACGTCATCCGCAAAGGGCAGGAGCAGGGCACCCTCGGCATGGTCATCCTGCTCACCGGCCACCTCGTGTTGTATGTCGACCGGGGACGCGGTAGTGGCGGCCGCCGCAAGCTCGCCGAGTGGCGCGGCGGCGAGGTCAGCGGCGTGCTGCCGTATTCGCGCGTGACCAGCGCGATCGGGGACGGGGTGGTCGAAGTGGATACCGAGATCTGGATGGTGGACCGCGAATGGTTCCCCGAGATGATCCGGGCCTGCCCCGAATTGACGGCCATCCTGGTGCATGTGATGCTGGACCGCGCCCGCCAATTCACGTCCGCCGAGTTGCGCGACGAAAAGCTGCTGGCGCTCGGCAAGCTCGCCGCAGGACTGGCCCACGAGCTCAACAATCCGGCGTCGGCGATGGTGCGCAGCGCCAAGGTGCTCGGAGACCTGCTCGATCAAGGGGAGGCCGCGGCACACGCCCTGGGCGCCCTGGGGCTCGACGCAACCCAGATGGCGGGCCTCCAGGCGGTGCGCGACGCCTGCTGGGCAGCGCCGGTGCGGACGTGGTCCCCGCTGGAGCGCGCCGACCGGGAGGAGCATTTCGCCGCCTGGATCGAGGCGCGCGGTGGCGACGCCGGCCTGGCGGCACCGCTCGCGGAAACCGCCGTCGCGCTCGATGTGCTGGAAGGGCTGGCGGGTGTCGTGCCCGACGCGGCGCTCGACGTTGCGCTGCGCTGGATCGCCGGCGGGTGCGCGGTGCGAGGGCTGCGGCAGGAGATCGAGCGCGGTGCCGCCCGCATCTTCGAGCTCGTGTCGGCGGTGAAGGGCTTCACCCAAATGGACCGCACCCCCGATGCGCAGCCGGTGGACGTACGCCGGTCCCTCCACGACACCATCATCGTGCTGCGGTCCAAGGCGGCGTCCCGGTCGGCGAGCCTCGTCGCCGACGTCCCTGTTGACCTCCCCGCGGTGCAGGGAGTCGGCGCCGAGCTGAACCAGATCTGGGCGAACCTCGTGGACAACGCTCTGGACGCCGTTGGACCGGGCGGGCATGTGGTGGTGAGCGCCCGCCGGGAAGGGAACCGCATCGTTGTCGAGGTGACCGACGACGGTCCCGGGATCCCGGCGGACATCCGCGAGCGGATTTTCGAGCCGTTCTTCTCGACCAAGGACGTGGGCAAGGGCGTGGGGCTCGGGCTGGACCTCGTGCGGCGCACGCTGGAGCGTCACGACGGCGAGATCGACGTGGAGTCGCGTCCGGGGCGGACGGTGTTCCGCGTCAGGTTGCCGGCAGAGGGGATGCGATCCGGCGGACGCTGGTCGCGCTCGAGCTCCCGGATTCAGGTCGAGCACGAGGAGTAGAGCCCGCCTCGGCCGCCAACCGACTCCGTTCGCACTTCGTCGACCCGGGGCGTGGCTCGCACCCCGCCGGCAGCCATTCGTCGCGATCGGCTTCCGCAGCGTCCCTCGGGCTATTCTTGTTTCTTCCGGTTCTTCCTGCGCGGAGCAGACCGATGATCGCTCGCTCGACGCTCGCCCTGTCCCTCCTCGCAATGCCCCTCGCGGCCCAGCAGGTCGTGACCCACGGCGAACTCCCGGCTGTGTCCCCCGACGGCTCGCTGATCGCGTTCCTCTCCAACCGCACCGGGGTGAGCAATGTGTACGTGATCGGCGTCGACGGCTCGGGTGAACGGCAGATCACGAGCAATGGCGCCGGCACACCGCGGTTCTCCCGGGACGGAAGGAGCATCCTGTTTGCCGGACCGGGTGCCGACAGCGGCCGCATCGCCGCCGTGCCCGTGAAGGGCGGCGACGCCCAGGTCCTGGCCACGGTTCCGGGACGCAGCCCTGTGCTCTCCCCGGACGGCCGCAGCGTGGCCTTCCTGATCGGACCCTGGACGTCGACCGTCACTGCGGTGGCCAACGCCGACGGCTCGGGGGTTCGGCGGCTCGCCGGTGGTGGCCGGTCCACCGCCTGGAATGCCGCCTGGTCGCCCGACGGCAAACGCATCGCCTACACCTATGGGGACTCGACCCGGGTGCTGCAGGTACACATCGTGAACGCGGACGGGTCAGACGACCACGCCGTGACGCACGTCGACCGGACGGAAGGCTCGGCGCAGATGCCCGCCTGGTCCCCGGACGGGCGTCGCCTGGCAGTGCAGGTCAGTACGATGCACGTCGGCCACATCTGGGTCATCGATCCGGCCACGGGATCGGCGCACAAGCTCCTCGCGCACACCGATTCGATCGCCGACGAGGTGCCGGCCTGGTTTCCGGACGGTCGCCGCCTCGCCTTTCAAAGCAATCGGTCGGGCCGCGAGGAGATCTGGGTGATGAACGACGACGGCTCGGGGCTGCGTCAGGTGACGGGGACTCGGACGGCGGCCGGGGAGATCTCGATCCCGCTCACGCCCGATCGCTGGACGGCGACGGACTCGCTGGCGTTCACCACCTACCTCGGCCGGCCCAGCCTCTATATCACTCGCGGCGTCGCGCTGGCGAACGGCGTGGAGTTCCGCGAAGGGACGCTGGAATACGACATGGCGACCCCGCGGGGCGGCAATTTCATGGGGGCGGCGTTTCATGCGAGCTCCGCCGAGAACTCCGAAGTCGTCTTCTTCCGCGCGCGGCTCTCCGGCACCGCCGAGGCGGTGCAGTATGCGCCGGCGTTGAACGGCGTCGCGGCGGCGTGGCAGATCTACCACGGCGACGGCGCCAACGCCGCCGCTCCCCTGGCGTTCGACACCTGGCTGCACGTACGCATCGACGTGGCGGGCCCCACCGCGACCCTCTACTTGAACGACGACACGACCCCGGTCCTCATCGTGCCGCGATTGGCGGGCGTCGCCGGCACGTCGGTCGGGGTGTGGACGGGATTCTTCGGTCGCGGCGCGTACTTCTCGAACATCCGCTACACGGCGCGTCCACCTGCTCCCCCGGCACCAGCTCCGCCGCTGCCCCATGGCACCATCGCCGAGTGGGACTTGTCGCCGGTAGTGGATGCCGCGACGCTCGTCCCCGGCATCCTCCCGAGACTCGATACCCTGCACTGGGAGCGGGTACAACCGGAAGCGGAAGGGTTCGTGCTCGTCAATCGCTACCGGCGCACGTCCAACACGGGGATTCCGGTCGATTCGGCGACCGGCGAGCCGTTGGTCGACAGCATCCTGAGCAATCGCGTGCCCGGCTCGAAGGTGGTGTTCGCGCGGACCACGATCCAGTCGGACCGCGCCGAGCGGCGCCGCCTGCGGTTCGGGTACAGCGATGGGGTGGTCGTGTACTGCAACGGACAGCCGCTGTTTTTCGGCATGAACGCGTCGCGGCTGCGGTCACAGGACCTGGGGGAGTCGGCGATGGACCGTGTGGGGAGCGTGCTCTACCTCCCGTTGCAGCGGGGGAAGAACGAACTGGTCTTTGCCGTCACCGAGTACACCGGCGGCTGGGCGTTCTGGGCGCGACTCGAACGGTGATGATTGCGGGGACGCGGGCGCGCCCGTATCATGGGGCGGCCCATTTCCCCGGGATTGGTCATGGCACAGGCAACCCGTAAGAACCAGGAACGGATCGTCGCGAACCAGAAGAAGATCCTGTCCAATCAGCGCCGCCTGTTGAAGATCCTCGACAACGAGATCAAGATTCTGCGGAATCAGCGGGCGATCATCAAGAACCAGAAGAAGATCCTCGCCAACCAGAGTCGTATCTACTCGAAGCGGTAGCTCCCGCTACCGCGCGTCGATCACCGCCTCGACTGCGGTGGCGTAGGCACGCCACCGCGCGATTTCCTCCCCTAACGCCCGCTTGCCTACCGCCGTGAGCTCGTAGTAGCGCGCGATGCGGTTGTTTTCCGTCGTGCGCCAATGGGACGTGACCCAGCTGCGGCTCTCATGGCGATGGAGGGCGGGGTAGAGCGACCCCTG
>DASSIL010000204.1:0-5383 GCA_035691925.1 Gemmatimonadales bacterium | reverse complement strand
CCGGCGATCAGCGTCCCGCGCGGCGTCCGCAGCGAGCGCCGCACCATGAGCGCGAGCGGGATCACGAAGCAACAGACCACCATGAGCCAGAACGGGATCGCGAACGGGCCCGCCACCTTGGCCCAGAAGGTGCGCATCTCGGCGGGCTCCTTACCGTAGAACGCGGTCAGGTACTCGGCGAAGGTGAAGTAGAACCAGAGCAGGCTGAACAGCAGCAGCAGCCGTCCCATGTAGTCGAAGTGTACCGGCTTGAAGTATTGCCCCAGCCCGTAGGCGCGCCGCAGAATGACCATCGCGATCAGGATCGCGGCGATGCCGGAGTAGATCGCGCCCATCACGAAGTAGGGCCCGAAGATGGTGCTGTGCCACATCGGCCGCAGCGTCATGGCGAAGATCCAGCCGATGATGGTGTGCACCGATACGGCGATCGGGATGACGACAATGGCGAGGATCCCGATGACGCGCTCCAGCCGCGCCCGCTGCGCCGGCGTGTCCTGATAGCCCGCCGCCAGGAACCGGTAGAAGCGCGGCGCCTTGATCCCCGCGTCGCGCACGATCGCGAGATCCGGGATCATGGGGATGTAGAGGTAGATGGTGCTGGCCGTGAAGTAGAGGCAAATGCTCATGATGTCCCACAGCAACGGCGACCGCAGGTGGGGATGGAGGAACACGTTCAGCAGCCGGTCGGGGCGTCCCAGGTCGATGATCGGGTTGATCGCCCCGAAGCCGAGCACGAGCACGGTGATGAACTCGGCCGAGCGGGTGATGGACCGGCGCCACTCGGCCTTGCTCACCCGGAGGATTGCCGAGATCAGCGTGCCGGCGTGACTGATGCCGATGAAGAACACGAAGTCGATGATGTAGATGCCCCAGTATTCGGGGCGGTTCAACCCGGTGCGGCCCAGGCCGTAGCGCCACTGCAGGATGTAGGCGGTGATGCCCCACAGCACCACGAGGCCCAGAATCCCGGCGGCGAAATAGAAGCGTGACGTGGTATGGACCAGCGGGCGGAGCAACGTCCGTTCGTCGGGGGGCAGCCGGTCGAGCTTGGCGGCGATCTCGGGGCGCATCGTCAGGTTCTCGGCACGAGGTAGTAGACCTTTGGCTCGGTACCCAGGCTCTCCATCAGCCGCATCGCGCGCGCGTCCCGCTTGAGCGCCTCCACGCGATGGCGGGGGTTCTCGAGATCCCCGAAGACGATGGCGCCCGTCGGGCACACTTCCGCACAGGCGGGCTGGTAGTCCTCCTCGCGCAGCTCCCGGCTCTCGGCGCGGGCATCCTCGCGTGCCTTCTGCAGCCGGTGATGACAGAACGTGCACTTCTCGATCACGCCCTTGGGACGCACCGACACGTCGGGGTTCAGATGCGCCCGTTCCGACGCCGGCCACTGCGGCACGAGCCAGTTGAAGTACTTCACCGTGTAGGGACAGGCGTTGGCGCAATAGCGACAGCCGATGCAGCGCGGGTAGATCTGGCCCACGATGCCTTCGGGGTTGATGTAGGTGGCGCCCACCGGGCAGACCGCCACGCAGGGCGGGTTGTCGCAATGCATGCAGGGCCGGGGCATGAAGTGCATGCTCGTGTTCGGGAAATCCCCCGTGACCTCCGTCATGACCCGCATCCAGGCGAACGCCCGCCCCATGTCCGCCTGATCCGGCGCCACGGTGGCGACGTTGTTCTCGCTCTTGCACGCCACCTCGCACGCGCCGCACCCGGTGCAGCGGTCCAGGTCGATCACCATGCCCCACCGCGTCACGGCATCGTCCTCCTCACGCGCGCTCGAGGCGCACGAACGTGGAGGTCCATGACGTGAGTCCCGTCAGCGGATCGGTCGAGCCATCGAGGAGCTGCAGCGGGTTGGCGAGCTCTCCGTTCGGGTGCTTGAGCCCGTACGGGGCGTTCACCTGCCCCAGCGCCGTACCGGGGAAGAAGCGCAGGCGCACCCGCGCGCGGCCGCGCGCGGAGATCATCCAGACCATCGCCCCGTCCTCCAGCCCAAGGCCGGACGCGGTGGACGGATGGACTTCCACCCACGGCACCCAGTGCACGTCGAGCGTGAGGCTGGGTTGCTCCGCCAACCACGCCTGGAGACCGATCGTCCCGGACGCGAGCGTCGACACGCGATACGGAATGAGCCGCAGCGGGAACTCGCGACTGGCGGGCGCGGCGGGCGGGAGCGTTCGCAACGCGGCGTATGGCTGCCGCCCCTCCCCTGCGGCGCTCAAGATGCGCTGCAACGCCGCCGGCAACAGCTCGATCCGGCCGCTCCGGGTACGGGCCACCCGGGCGGGATCGGTCCCGTCATACAGCAGGTCGGTCCAACCGCCCCGGAGCACGAGCTGCTCCCAGAACCCCTCGAACGTCGACTGCTCCGCGAGCCACCACCCCCGCTCCTCCATCTGGCGGTAATGGGTGCGCTCAAACGCATCCCCGAACAGCATGCCCCGCCGGCCGGTGAACAACCCCCGGGCCCGCGCCTGCAGCAGCGTCTGAACGTCGGCATACGGCAGGCTCTCCGAGACACTGCCGCGCAGCGCGCGCGCCAGCGCCAACACGGCGTCGCCGGTCGCCATCGTCTTGTCGGGTCCCGCGACGAGTGGCTGGGCCAGCCCCCACACCGGATAGGGGTAGGACGGCGGGGTCGGCGCGTCCTGCCAGCGCTCGTACGGCAAGAAGTCGGGCAAGACGAGATCCGCGTATCGCGTGGTCTCGTCCAGGAACGGCGAGAAGCTCACGATGAAGGGGATCCGATCGAACGCGGCGCGCCACGCGTCGGGGGCCGTGGCGGAGGCCAGCGGGTTGCTGTAGTAGAGCAGCAGTGCCTCGATCGGCCCGTCGCCCTGCGCCGCAGCGGCGGCGAACTGTCGCGCCGGATCTCCCCGGCCGAACGGCGCCGCGGCACGGGCGAGGGGCGGCCGCCCGAGGCCGGCTCGAGCAACCGCATCCACCCGCGGGGTGGCCAGGGGCGCGAGCGGTGGATCGTCGCCGAACAGCACGCCGCCCGGACGGCCGATGTTGCCCATCAGGATGTTCAGGCTGTGCACCGCCAGCCCGCTCAACAGTCCGTTGGGCGCCTGCAGCACGTCGCTGCCGCATACCGCGACGGCGCCGGGACCGGCGGCGAAGGCCCGCGCGAGGCCCACGATCCGCTCCACCGGCACCCCGGTGATCGCGGACACCTCTTCCGTGCGATAGTTGCGCAGGACGAGCGAGCGGTAGCCTTCCTGGGCGCGCCCGGCGGCATCCACTCCGTCCTCGAACCCGGTCACGTGCCGAGTGACGAACTCGGCGTTGAACGTCTGCTCCTTGATCAGCACGTAGGCGAGCCCCAGCGCCAGCACGCCGTGCGTCCCGGGCGGTACGCCGACCCATTCGTGCGCGCGGGCGGCGGTGCGCGAGAAGCGCGTGTCGACCTGCACGAACTGGTGCCGCCCGAGCTGGCCGGCGGCCGAGCCCCCGAACGCCACGTACGCCTGCATCGGGGACCACCACGCCTCGAACAACGGCGCGCCGAAGGAGAGCACCAGCCGGGCCCGCTCGAGGTCGTAACCCGGCCGGCGCGGGATCCCGTGCATGAGACCCATGACCGCGTCGGTGCCGTCGGGGTAGTCGTCGGCCACGTAGTTGGGCGAGCCGAATACCTGGAGGAACTGGCGCCACAGCTCGTCCATCGTGCCGGCGCAGTATCCCGCCACCACGGCCAGCCGTTCCGGTCGACCGCTCGCGCGGATCGCGCCCAGCCGTTGAGCGACGAGCGCCAGGGCGTCGGCCGACGAGATGCCACGCCACGTTCCTGCCCCGCGTGCGCCGGCCCGCTGCACCGGCGCCGCGATGCGCTGCGGATGGTACAGCGCCTGCACCCCGCCGACGCCGCGCGGGCACAGTCCCCCCTGGCTCATGGGGTGCCGGGCGTTGCCCGTGATCCCGACGAGCCGTCCATCGACCGTGCGGCCGCGAATCCCGCAGCGGGCGGGACAGACGAGGCAGACGGAGGAGCGCCGCTCCTCGACTCCGGGTGCCCAGCCGCGCTCGGCAACCTCCTCGGAGCTCCATTGATAGTCCTTCAGATAGCAGCCCGAGGTGACCGCGGCCGTCGCTCCGACGGTCCACAAGAACTCGCGACGATTCGTCGTCACGAGTGCGCGTTCCTAGCGATGGCAGCGAACACAATCGACCGGCTGTCCGGAGCTCGCATGGCAGCCGAGGCAGTAGCGCATCCGGATAGTGACGAGCGGCCGGGCGGGGGGTTGCTCGGTCGCAGCGATTTCGCCGTGGCAGGCCTTACAGGAGAGCCGCGCGATCCCGACGTGGCGGCGGTGCGTGAAGTACACGTGGGGCGGCAATCGGAACAGCTTGTTGAACCGGAGTGGGTCGCCCCGGGCAAGCAGTTGCGTCACGCGGAGTGCCTCGGGGGAGGTCCCCTGACGCTCCTGGTGACAGAGCACGCAGGTCTTCGCGTCGGGCAGGCCCGCGTGGGCGCCAACCTCTACGTACTGATGACAGGTCGAACATGCGAGCTTCAGCTGCTCGGTGTGCTTGCGGTGGTTGAACACCACCGGCTGCGTCACGGCAGGCGTGCGAAACACCGCCCACAGTGCGACCGCCAGCAACGCCAGACCGATCACCAGGCCAGCACGGCGCTTCTCCAGCGGCCACGCTCCTCTGAACGACGCTCTCCCTGGTCACGGACCACGAGCCCGGTTCACATACCGAGGGCTCCCCGCGCAGGTAAGTACAGCTACTGAAGAGTGAGGGAAGAAACCGTGAAAACGAGATGAAGCGCTGGGAGAGCCTAGGCGGCCCGACGGCTCTCCGGCGCCTTTACAAACCCGACGCGCTCAAGCTTGCCCCAGCGCCTGAGCCCCCGCAGATACTCCCAGAACGCCTGAATCTTGAACACCGCGAGTACCTGCCGGAATCCGAAGTTCTCGGCTATTCCGCAGAACAGCAGCTTCCACAGGTCGCCCCACGACGGATAGCGCCGGTAGGAGATCTCTTCCAGGAGAATCGCCGCGACCGAGAGGAACACCCCGAACGCCACGGCGAGCACGAAGAACAGCAGGAAGAACTTCGTGTTGAGGAGGCCGAGCGCCCAGGCGAGCGGCACCGAGACGTAGCCCAGCGTCTCGATGAACGGCCCCATCGTCTCGAAGATCAGGAAGTACGGCAGCACCACCGTGCCCATGATGCCGTACTTCGGGTTGAACATCATCCGGCGGTAGCGCGACAGACTCTGCAGCATGCCGCGGTGCCAGCGGTTGCGCTGGCGGCGCAGCATCTTCCAGTTCCCCGGTACCTCGGTCCAGCACACCGGGTCCGGAACGAACACGATGCGATACGGTTTCTTGCGCTCGCGATACACCGCGTGCAGCGCCATCACGAG
>DASSIL010000203.1:0-2447 GCA_035691925.1 Gemmatimonadales bacterium | reverse complement strand
GTGCAATCTCTGCTCGCAGGTGTGCCCCGTTCAGGGGTGCATCACGATGCGCCAGGTGCCGAACGATTTCGGCGCGGTGAACTGGAAGGACTACTCCAGCGGACGGGCGAAGCTGGCGCCGCGCTCCGAGCACTTCCATACAGCGACGTGGGCCAATCGAACCTGACGCTTGGCTTTCTCGGAGGTCGCGTATCGCGGGCTAACTCCAGATCCAACCTGCTTGACTGCTACTTGACCGTGGTTTGATAACCTCTGGCCCTACTCGCTGTGAGCTGGAACTCTTACATCGGGAGGACCATCCAATGAACCGCAGCCGGTGCTGGACTGTGGCAGGTCTCATCGTTGCGACCACCGTGTTTTGGGCGTGCGCAACCATCATTCACGGCAGTTCCCAGGAAGTCAGTTTCAGCAGCCAGCCGACTGGGGCAAAAGTCACCGTGGATGGCCAGCCGGCCGGGAACACACCGGTGGTCGCCCACCTCAGGCGCAAAGACACTCACACCGTCTCAATTACCATGGACGGGTACCAACCGTTCGAGATCGCTACGACGCGGAGTGTGAGTGGATGGGTCTGGGGGAATATCGTTTTCGGCGGGCTCATCGGGCTGGCGGTGGATGCGATCACCGGTGGGCTGTACAACGTCAAGCCCGATCAGGTTCAGGCGCAGTTGAGCAAGACCGCGTCTCGGGCCGCCCTCGAAGACGGAAGCGTCTACGTCTTTCTCGTTCGCGAGCCCGACCCTAACTGGCAGTTAATCGGCCAGCTCACACCGGCGCACTGAGCGGCTGAGCGACGACGGGGCGAGCGAGCGATCGTCGCTCGCCCACTGCCGGTGCGGGACTATCCTCGTTCGGCCCTACACGATGTGCTGGAGCCCGCGCGTCGCGAGCTGCTGCAGGAGCTTGCGGATAACGTTCGCTGCGCGCTCAACCCGGGCGCGGTCGACATCGCTGCCGCTCTGTTCCATCCGGCTCCGTAGCTGACTGAGCGATTCCTCCAGGGCCGCCTCGAGGACCTGCGCTCCTTCATCTGTCAGAAACAGTTGCATACCGAATCACCTCCCTGACTGGTCCTACACCGCAGACGGCAGGAGGGGTGACGGGAGTTCCAGTCGCTCGAGAGCAACAGACGTTGCGTTTAGAACACTGCCTGAAAGCGGCCGTGCGCGATCGGTCCCGCGATTCCAGACCATGACCAGACTCCCGAGAGGCCGGTGACGCCCACGGTCGCGCTGAGGAAGACGTTGTTGTCGGCGTAGAGGGGGTTGAGATTCAGCTGCACGCTGCCGTCGGCGATCTGACGACCGGAGAGCGTGCCCTGGCCCACCTGCGGCCCCACCGGCGCCGTGGTATCGGCGCCGGCGATCCAGTCGATCGACCATGTCCCCGTCACGGTGGAGTCGGCGTGCAGCTGGAGCCGCAGGCTGCCGCTGAGCAGCGGCGTGCCCTGCGCGCTCACAGCCTCATAGTGGAGGACGGCGTTCTTGAGCGAGCCGCCGCCCGGCGAGACACCGTTCGTCGAACAGCCAACGACGAGGGCCACCAGCAACGCCTGGCTCATGCTGGCTCGCATCGCACATTCCCAGAGGTGGGTACGTTCAACATACCCATTCAGGGGCTCACCGGGTCACCCGAGTTCGTGCCCGTCTTTTCGCGGCTCTCAGCCGCGATCGCGTCGCTCGATCCGGAAATCATAGCACCCCGCCTCGGTGTCGCGAACGTGGAGATACGACACGTCGCTCCGGGCGAGGAGTCGCTCGATTACCTCGTCGACATTGCCGTTGTGCGTCCGTTCCTCAACGACCAGCCGACGCTCCGGGCCATACCCCTGAAGGGTGAGGGCGCGACCGCGGATATCCGCCGGGAATCCGCCGTCTTCACTGTGCCTCGGGCAGTCCGCCTCATGAATGAAAACCGGTCCCGGCAGTGGCTCGACCGCGAGTCCCGCAAATGGGTCGAGCGTGAAGAGAATGCGCCGCTCCTGGCCAACGGAGAATGCTCGCAGGCAGAGGCGGCACGGTCCGTGCCCGCGCGCGATTTCCACGTGGGTGGGATGTGAGGAAAATGGAGAGAGCCGTGTGGTACGCACGGCATCCGCCACACCCTGCGCCAACGCGATGACCCGATAGGCCACCATGGTGCCTCGTCGAACGGTGAAGCGGAACGCTAGGTGAATGGCGCGCGGCGTTCTATCCGGGAATTACCTTCAAACTGGCCTGAGCCCGGAGAGTCTCGTGGGACCGATCACACGCCGCGAAGCCATCAAACTCGCCTCCGCCCTCGGCGCGTCGCTGGCATGGCCCGGTGTCCTGCTCGAGGCCGAGGGAGCGGCCGTCCTGGAGCGCCGCGACCTCTTTCCCCATGGGGTCGCCTCAGGTGACCCGCGCCCCGACAGCGTGCTACTGTGGACGCGACGCCCACCGGAATCCGGCACGGCGCCCATCGCC
>DASSIL010000202.1:0-3674 GCA_035691925.1 Gemmatimonadales bacterium | reverse complement strand
ACCGGAGTGGCAACGTTCCCGGGCCTGAGCATCGACAAGGCCGGCGCCGGTTACACCCTGAGTGCCAGCTCGGGCACCCTTACCGCTGCGGCGAGCCAGACGTTCACGATCACGGTCGGATCGGCAACGCAGCTGGCGTTCACCACGCAACCCTCGACCACCCAGGCGGGCGCTGCCATGACTCCCGCGGTTCGGGTGGCTGTACAGGATGCCGGCGGCAATCTCGTCGCCACGGCGACGAACAGCATCACGGTCGCGATCGGTGCGAATCCCGGTGGCGCGACACTCTCGGGGACGACGACGGTAGCGGCCACGGCCGGGGTCGCCCAGTTCGGCACGCTGAGCCTGTCCAAGAGCGGCACGGGGTACACGCTCGTCGCCACCGCGTCCGGGCTCGCCAACGACACGTCGACGGCGTTCACCGTCACCTCGGGCGGAGTCTCGTCCACGACGTCCACGGTGGTCGCCGTACCTGCGAGCATCACCGCCAGCAGCGGCTCGAGCAGCAGCACGATTACGGTGACGGCCAAAGACGGCTTCGGTAACCCGGTCGTGGGAGTCAATGTCGTCCTCGCCGCCACCGGTGCGGGCAACACCCTAACGCAGCCGGCCGGGACCACCGACGTCAACGGCGTGGCGACCGGTCATCTCAGCTCCACCGCGGCCGGGGCGAAGATCGTATCGGCGACGATCGGCGCCACGGCGGTGACGCAGACCGACACCGTGACCGTGACCCCGGCCTCCGCTGCATCGCTCGCCTTTACCATTCAACCGTCGACCACGGTGGCGACGAGAGCGATCGCCCCGGCCGTTCAGGTGACCGCGAGCGACGCGTTCGGCAACCGCGCGACCGCGTTCACCGGCACCGTGACCATGGCGATCGGCACCAACGCCGGCGGCGGGACCCTCACGGGGACGCTGACGGCGGTGGCGGACAGCGGCATCGCGACTTTCGCGAACCTGAGAATCGACAAGGCCGCGGCCGGCTACACGCTCCGTGCCACGTCCGGAACGCTCACGGCGGGGACGAGTGGGACGTTCACGATCTCAGTTGGTCCCGCCGCCAATCTCGCGTTCGCGGTGCAACCCGCGAATACCGCCGCCGGTACTGCAATCACGCCCGCGGTTCTGGTCGCGGTGCAGGACTCCGGCGGAAACGTCGTGACGACGGCCACGAACAACATCAGCGTAGCGCTCGGCGCGAACCCGGGCGGCGGCACTCTGTCGGGGACGAGCTCCGTCTCTGCCTCGGGGGGCGTGGCGCAGTTTACGAATCTGAGCATCGACAAGACCGGGACCGGCTACACCCTGACTGCCACGGGGGGCGGCCTCACCAGTGCGACGTCCCTGCCATTCACCATCACCTCCGGCGCGGCGGATCACCTGGCGTTCTTCGTCCAGCCCTCGAACGCGACCGCGGGTTCGCCGATCACGCCGGCGGTGCAGGTGGAGATCGTGGATGCGCAGGGCAACGTCGTCACGGCCGACACACGGAACATCAGCGTCGCCATCCTGGACAACCCGAACGGGGGGAGTTTGTCGGGGACGACCACCGTCGCGGCCACGTCCGGCGTGGCGACGTTCTCGTCCGTGAGCATCGACAAGGCCGGCACGGGCTACACGCTTCAGGCCAGCTCCTCCCCGGCGCTGACCTCGGCCATCTCCGCCGACTTCGACATCGCACCCGCTGCGGCGAGCCGCGCCCACTTCTTCGTGGAGCCGTCCACGGCTACGGCGGGGGTGTCGATCGTGCCGGCCGTCCAGGTTGAGATCGTGGACGCATTCGGCAACCGAGTAGCGACTGCCACGAACAGCGTCAGCGTCGCGCTGCTCGCGAACCCCGCCGGCGGGGCCCTTTCGGGGACCAAGAGCCGGACGGCGTCGGCCGGAGTGGCGACCTTCACCAACCTCAGCATCAACAAGGTGGCGACCGGGTACACCCTCCGGGCCACCTCTTCGGGTCTGGCCTCCGATACGAGCGTGGCGTTCAACATCACCCCCGGCCCTGCGAGCCAGCTCGTCTTCAGTACCCAGCCCACCAATACCGCCGCGGGGGCCACAATCCCTGCCGTTGCGGTGACGGCGCAGGACGCTCAGGGCAATACGGCGACTGGTTTCACCGGGAACGTCACAATGGCGATCGGGACCAACCCGGGGAGCGGAACGCTGTCCGGCACGCTCGGCGTACCGGCGGTGAGCGGCGTCGCCACGTTTGCTGACCTGAGTATCGACAAGGTCGGCACCGGATACACGTTGACCGCTGCGGCCACGGGGCCGGCCAATGCCACGTCGGGCACCTTCAACATCACCGTCGGCGGCGCGGCCAGGCTGGCGTTTGGCCAGGAACCGGCATCGACAACCGGCGGCGCCACGATCTCCCCCGCCGTGACGGTGCGGATTCTCGACGCCAGCGGCAACCTGACCGCCTCCACGGCGAACGTCACCCTGGCCATCACGCCCGGCACCGGCACCGCCGGTGCCCATCTGTCCAGCGGATCGAGCGTCACCGTGGCGGCATCCAGCGGCGTCGCGACATTCAACTCGTTGAGCGTGGATAGCGCCGGCGCCGCTTACACCCTGAATGCAACGTCAAGCGGGGTGGCCGGGGATACGTCGAGTGCCTTCACCATCGCCGTCGGATCGGCGACTGAGGTTGGGTTCCTGGTACAGCCGTCCAACACGCCCCCCGGAGCGGCCATAACCCCGGCGGTGCAGGTCGAAGTCCGCGATGCTGGCGGTAACCGGGTGACGACGGACAACACCACCAACGTCACCGTCGCCATCGGCACGAATCCTTCGACCGGCACTTTGGCGGGCACCCTGACGCAACCGGCTGTGTCCGGCGTGGCGTCGTTCGCGAATCTGAGCATCAACAATGCCGGGAGCGGCTACACGTTGACGGCGGGGGCAACATCACTCGGTGGCGCGACATCGAACACCTTCAACATCGTCGTCGGCACGGCGACGAAGCTCGCCTTCGGCGTCCAGCCAAGCAACGTCACCGGCGGTACGACCATCAGCCCCGCGGTGACGGTCGAAATCCGGGATGCCGGCGACAATGTGGTGACGACCGCCACCAACAGCGTCACCCTGGCGTTCGGCGTGAACCCGGGCAACGGCCACCTGTCGGGGACGAAGACCGTGGCCGCCGTGAGCGGTGTCGCGACGTTCAACACTCTCAGCATTGACAGCGCAGGAACGGGTTACACGCTGACTGCGTCGGCGTCCGGCCTCACCGGGACGACATCGAATCCCTTGAACGTCACCGTCGGCCCGGCCGCCAAGCTTGGCTTCCTCGTGCAGCCGGCGAACACGACGGGAGGGGCGAACATCACCCCGGGCGTGCAGGTGGAGATTCGCGACGCCGGCGGGAACCGCGTGACTACGGCTACCAATGCAGTCGCGATGGCGATCGGGACCGATCCCAACAGCGGTACCCTGTCGGGATCGACGCCCGTCGCGGCAGTGAACGGCCTCGCGACGTTCAGCAATCTGAGCATCGACAGCGCGGGCACCGGCTACCGGCTTTCGGCTACAGCGTCCGGGCTCAGCAGCGCCACGTCCAACACTTTCAACATCACCGTCGGCGCCGCGGCGAAGCTCGGATTCCTGGTCCAGCCGTCGGATGCGGTGGCGGGGTCGCCCATTACACCCGCGGTCAAGGTCGAGATCCG
>DASSIL010000201.1:0-8042 GCA_035691925.1 Gemmatimonadales bacterium | reverse complement strand
ACCTCCAGGGTCCCGCGCTCGCCCGGCTCCAGGGGCTGTCCGATACCGCCCTGGCGGCGATCCGCAACGTCCCGGGACTCGTCGACCTGCGCTCCAGCCTCGAGGGTCGCAAGCCTGAGTTCAGCGTGGAGGTGAATCGCGATCTGGCGGCCGACGTCGGCCTGTCGGTCGGCGGCATCGGTGCGGCATTGCGGCCGGTGCTGACAGGCGAGCAGGCCGGCACGTGGGAAGACGAAACCGGGTTGGCGCACGATGTGGTGGTCCGGCTCGTGCCGGAGTCGCGCCAGACGGAGACCGACCTGTCCCGCATCCCGCTTCCTTCGACCCGGCTCGACGCCCGCACCGGGGCGCCGGTCATGATACCGCTGGGGCAGGTCGCCACGATCCACTCGAGCGCCGCGCCCAACGAGATCAAGCGTCTCGATCTCGAGCGCGTGGCCACGATCGAGGGGAACTACCAGAACCGCCCGCTGACCGACGTGGTCAAGGACGTCAGGGCACGGCTCGCCACGGTCGACCTGCCGCCGGGGTACCGGTTCGATTTCGGCGGCGAGCAAAAGGACTTCGCAGAGACCGTGGGCTACATGCTCGAGTCGCTCACCCTGGCGATCGTCTTCATCTACCTGATCCTGGCGTCACAGTTCGGCAGCTTCCTGCAGCCGCTCGCGATCATGCTGTCGCTGCCCTTGTCGCTCGTGGGAGTGATGCTGGCCCTGATGCTGACCCGCGGCACGTTCAACATCATGAGCATGATCGGCGTGATCATGCTGATGGGGCTCGTGACGAAGAATGCGATCCTGCTGATCGATTTCGTCAACAAGGCACGAGACAAGGGGAGCGACCGGCGCAAGGCGTTGATCGACGCCGGGGAGCTGCGGCTCCGCCCGATCGTGATGACGACGCTGGCGATGATCTTTGGCATGTTGCCGACGGCGCTCGCGCTGGGAGCCGGGGCCGAGTTCCGGGCGCCGATGGCGCACGCGGTGATCGGTGGGCTGATCACCTCGACGCTGCTCACGCTCGTCGTCGTCCCGGTGGTCTACACCTACCTCGACGACTTCGGCTCCTGGGTAGGGGCGAAGGTCAAGCGGTGGACTGGCGCTCCCCAACCCGCTCCCGTGCCGGTGGAGCGCGTGCCGGTCGAGCGCGGTCTTTCGGAGCCGGCACTTCACGTTTGAGCTGCATCCCGCGCGAACTAAGGTGATAACCGGCACGAAGTTGGCACAAACAGGTTAGATTAACAGGCTAGGTTAAGGGCAGCACTTCTACGACCACCAAAGGCAGGCCCGGATGAACGCCAATTGGAGCGCCCGTCTCGCGGCCTTCAAGAATCCCGATACCCGAAAAAGCGTCTGGCAGCTCACTACCACCGGCCTGCTGTTCGCCGGCGCGTGGGTGCTGATGTACCTGAGCCTGGGCGTGGGCTACTGGCTCACGCTGCTGCTCGCCGTGCCCACGGCATTCCTGCTCGTCCGGCTGTTCATCTTCCAGCACGACTGCGGCCACGGCGCGTTCTTCCGGTCGTCGCGCGCGGCGGACATCGTGGGCTCGATCATCGGCGTGCTCACCCTGACCCCGTACCACTACTGGAAGAAAGTCCACGCGATGCACCACGCCACCTCCGGCAACCTGGAGCACCGTGGCTTCGGCGACATCGATACCCTGACCGTGGACGAGTACCTCGCCCTCTCACGCTGGGGACGCTTCAAGTACCGGGTGTACCGCCATCCCGCGGTGCTGTTCGGGATCGGTGCGGTGCTGCAGTTCTTCGTGCGCCATCGTATGCCGACGATGGTGCCGCGGGAGTGGACCCGCGAGCGGCGCAGCGTGCTGTGGACCGACGTCGGGCTCGCCGCCTTCATCGTGCTGATGGGCCTGTTGATCGGATTCGGCCAGTTCCTGCTCGTCTACCTGCCGCTCATGGCGGTGTCGGCCTCGATCGGCGTGTGGCTGTTCTACGTGCAGCACCAGTTCGAGCCGACGTACTGGGAGCATGACGAGCGCTGGGTGTACGACGACGCCGCACTGGCGGGGAGCTCCTACTACCGGCTGCCGCGGCTGCTGCAATGGGCCACCGGCAACATCGGGCTGCACCACGTCCACCACCTCAATCCCCGCATCCCCAACTACCGGCTCCAGGAAGCCCTCGGCTCCGTCCCCGAGCTGCAACGCGTGACCACGCTGACGCTCTGGGAAAGCATCCGCTGCGTCCGGCTCGCCCTGTGGGACGAGCGTTCCAGAAAGCTGGTCCGCTTCCCCCGTTAGGGGATCGCCGCACAGGTCTGCGCGGCGCTGGGGGTGGGGACGCCGGACGCGTTGGACGCGGGGGCGCTCGACCCGGACCCCGTTTCGGATCTAATTGCCGGCCTGTCGGAACAATGTCCAGGCCGTGCGGCCCCCGCGTCCCCGCGTCCTAGCCCCACCCCCAGCGACGCGCTGATTACGCAGAGCATCCCTAGGCGATCAGCCCGTAGCGCGCCGCATAACGGACCAGGTCGGCGTTTGACTCGACCGCCATCTTCTCGAGGATCCGCGCCCGGTAGGTGCTCACCGTCTTCGCCGACAGCGCCAGCTCATTCGCGATCTGCGTGATCGTCAGGCCGTTCCCGAGCCGGCGCATCACCTCGAACTCCCGATCGGACAACAGCTCGTGCGGCGCCCGCTCCGCGCCGCCGTCGAGCTGCTCGGCCAGTCGCTCCGCCAACGCGGGACTGACGTACTTCCCGCCGCGATACACCCGCCGGATCGCCTCCAGCAGCTGATCCGGCGAATGGTCCTTGGTGAGATAGCCCGACGCCCCTGCCCGCAGCGCCCGCACCGCCCACTGATCTTCGGGGTGGACGCTCAACGCCAGCACGCGCACGCTCGGGTGGCGCGCGCGCAGCTCCTTCAACGTCTCGAGAAACGGACCGCCCGGCATCGACACGTCGAGCAGCACGAGATCGGCGGCCGTCGACTGCAGGGCGGTGAGCAGCGCCGCCGCGTCTCCCGCCTCGCCGGCGATCGCCATCCCCGGATCCTCCTCCACGATGCGGCGCAACCCCTGCCGCACGATCGGATGATCGTCGGCGATGAAGATGCGGATCCTCGCGGGCGCCCGGCTCGTCATGGCGCGGCGACCGGAATCGTGACCACGATTACCGTTCCCTCCCCCGGCTTGCCTTGTACCATCACCGTCCCCCCGCAGGCCAGCGCCCGCTCCCGCATCCCCACGAGGCCGAGCGACCGTACACCGCTGAGCGAGCCGGGCGCGAACCCGACCCCGTTGTCGCGGACGCCCAGGACGATCGCCTGGCCCGCCCGGCGCACCGACACCTCCACGCGTGTCGCCTTGGAGTGCCGCACCACGTTGGTCAGCGCTTCCTGAATGATCCGGAAGGCGTGGCTCGCCAGCTCGTCGGGGAGCCGCGGGAAGTCGTCGGCTTCCAGGGTGACCGCGATCCCGCTCCGCCGTGCCGTATCCTGCACCAGGTACTCGACCGCCGCCTCGAGCCCGAGCTGGTCGAGCACGCTGGGCCGCAGCTCGCTCGCGATGCGCCGCACGATCTCCATCGTCTCGTCGATGCGGGAGGTGATCGACGCATCGTCCACGCGATGCACGCCGGAATTGCGGGCCCCCCCTCCGCCCCGCTTCGAGCCGAGCCACGCCAGGTCGAGCTTCAGGGCGGTGAGCGCCTGGCCCAGCTCGTCGTGGATCTCCCGCGCGATGCGCGTGCGCTCCTCCTCCCGGATCGCCAGGAGCCGCGCGGCGAGGGCGCGCAGCTCGGTGCGCGACTGCTCCAGCTCCTGCGCCGCGAGCGTGCGGTCGGTGACGTCGCGCTGAATCCCGAAGTGCCCCGTGATCCGGCCGGCGGCGTCGTAGAAGCACATGTAGTCGCCTTCGACCCACATCGTGGACCCGTCGAGCCGCCGCTCGTTGGTGACGCTGTGCGTGTGCCCGGCGTCGAACAGCATGCGCCACCCGCGCCGGCCCGCCTCGGGGTCGTGCCGGAAGAACTCGGCCGGCGTCATGCCGATCAGCCCCGAGGGAGTCGCCCGGAACTGCTGCGCCATCGCCGGATTGACCTTGGTCATGCGCTGGTGGGTGAAGACGTAGTCCAGCACGGCCTCCTTATCGACCCCCGGCCCCCACTCGACCGGCTGATCGAGCATCATGAAGAAGAAACCGTCCTGGGAGCGCTCGAAAAAGGCTTCCAGAAGGTCCGGCGTGTTGAGCTTGGTCGGCTCCGGCAGGGTTTGCGACATCCCAGTGTCTCCTGGCCCGGAAGATGAGGCGAATGCGCTCGACAAGGAAGCGGCGGGCCCCGACGGCCGGGGCCCCGAATGCTACTGCACCACGATCCGCCCGGTCATCAACGACCCGTGGACTCCGCAATCGTAAGTGTACGTCCCCGGATTCGGGAACGTCACGGTGTAGCTGGAATTCGCATCGCTCATGACCACGCTGTTGCGAAAGATGTTCGGCGTCCCGGTCGACTGGATGCTGTGCGCCCCAGCCGCGTTCCAGTTCCAGGTCACGCTGCTCCCCGCGGCGATCGTGTCCACGGCAGGGTTCTGGCTGCCGTTCGAGGCGCTGCGGAAGAAGATGTTCCCCACCACGACGTGACCGGCCGGCCCGCCGCCCGTGACTCCACCGCCATCGGGCCCGGTGGACCCCCCGCACGCCGCCAGGGCGACGAGGGCTGCTGCTGCGATCCATGTAGTGCTGCGCATATCAACCTCCGAGTGAGGGGCCGATGCCCCGGTTAGGGATGTGGTTCGCCATAGATGAAGTCGTCCATTACGACGAGGTCCTGCGTGCCGCCTGCCGTCACGTCGATGCTGGTCGCGGTCAACGCGGCCTCTCCACTGGTGATCCGCACCCGGGCGATGATCGGCTGATCGAATACCGCACCGCTGAACGACAACAGCTGCGATCCGTTGTGATTCGGGGCCCGCAGCAGGGCGATGCTGACGCCGTTCGCATCGAAGAATTCGATCGTGGTGGAGCCCAGCTTATCCACGTCGGAGAAGACCGCGCCGAAACCCTTGACCAGACCGTTGGTCGCGGTGCCGACCAGCTTGAAGTCGACGTCGAGCTGGTTCGAGCCTACCGCCATGAACAGCTTCTTGGGCGAGAAGGTCCTGAACTGCGCCGCGAGGCCGGCGTTGACGCCTGCGAAGTCGGTGCTGTCGATCCGGAACCCGCTGCCGGGGGTCGTGAACACCACACCCCGCTTCGAGTTGGCGTTGAAGAAACCGGCCGGGAACGTGTCGACGTTGGTCAGCGCCGCCGGCACGCCGTCCCAGTTGATCTCACGCCGGCCGCTGTCGGCGGGCGGAGTGTTGGGGGCGTTCAGGCTGCCGCCGAGCGCCGCCCGGAACTCGTCCAGCTTGGCCGCGATCGAGAGGCTGTCCCCCAGCGTCTCGTACGTGGTGTACGCGGGCGGCGGGGGGGGCGCGGTATTGATGGGAGAGCTGATGCTGTTGCATGCCGCCAGAGCCGCCAGGCTCAGGCTCAAGTAGGGTGCGAAGACTGTCGGTTTCATACCATGCTCCATCGTGAGGGAACGGGTCGCTGATGGCTGCGATAGACTACCGTTCGCCCATCGACGGATAAATCAGAGGAAAGGCGGTTGCAGCAGGGGAAAACGCGGAACTACCTCGTCAGCAGGAGGACTACAATCCTCGCCCCTGGGCGACGTGAAGGAGTGTTCGTCCCGCTTTCATCGGGTTTCGAGCGGTCCATCGCTAGACTGCGCAGTGGAGGCGCTCGACTCATGGTCCACCAAAGGCCGCTGAGCCTGCTGCGAGCCGCCGCACTGGTCGCCGTGGTGGCTGCGACGACCGTCGCTGCCCAACAGCCCCTGCACTCACGGGATTCCGTCCCTGACACCGTTCGCACGATCAAGCTCGATCCGCGCGGCGTGATCTTCATTCAACGGGGCTGTAATGCGTGCCACGGGATTGCCGCGCTCGGGGTCCGGGCGAAAGCCGACGTCGGTCCCGACCTCACATTCGCGTACGCTGACGTGCTGATCCGCTATGAGAGGAATCTCGAGGCCTTCCTCGGTAACCCAACCGGAGTGATGGAAATGGTGCTCGCCGGCCATCCGGTCCTGAGTGCCGTCGACCGGGACTCGGTGGTCACGATCCTGAGGGCGCTCTACCTCGAGCATCGGGCGGAAATGGACGAGAACATTCCCTCGTCCCCGCCTGCGAACTCTCGCGCGGACAGGAGGCCCACGGTATGGCGACCGTTGCCGCTGAGATGACGATCGGGCCGCGCACCGTCCTCGAATCGGAGGAATCGCTGGCCGCCGCGGTGCACCGGACGCTGGACTCGCATCGCGTAACGCAGGTCTTCGAACGGGCGACGGGAGAACGGTTGGCATGGGTGTGGGAGAACGACTACGAATACACCGTCGCCGGACAGCAACGGCTCCTGACAGATGCGCGGATGGGCCGCTGGCCCAGGTACTAGTCTCGACGCCGCCTTCAGCGCGGCGGTAGCAGCCTGCTCTTCCGCGGCAAGTTCCACCCGATCACCGCGATCTCGCCCTTGCCCTCGGGCCGGCGCCGGCCGCCGGCTGAGTCGAGGAAGATTCGGCTCCCCGGGACGTAGCTGACCGCGCGTTGCATCGGCGTCTGCAGCGCACCCGCAATCGCCGCGATGAGCCGGCTCACCTTCGGGATGTACCAGCGGGCCGGAGCGGCCTCGTCCACGCCGCTATTGCAGAGATAGGGATACCAGCTGCGATCGAACGAAATCACGAGCGAGCCTTCCGGACCGCTGAACCAGGACGGCACTTCCTGAGCCGCCGGGTCGAACTTCGCCGGCCGTTGCCGTTCCAGCCGTGTCTCGGACTTCCGCGTACAGGCGATCGCGACTGCCGCCTCGAACTGGACGAGCTCCTGCTCCGATATCTCCATGGTTGCCATATGCGCCTGCCGATCCTCTGGATGACTGGTGAACTGCGCGGTATTGAAGTCTACATCAAGCGTGACGGGCGCTGTGTAACGGAATCCACGAAGACGTACGCCAGTCTTCATTCTGCGGTCCGGTGTGACTCATGTCGGCCGGGCATCCGCACCGCCGATCAACAACCAGCGGCCCAGGATCACCACGGCCAGGAATCCCAGCAAGACACTGATCCACGTCATCCGTGCAAACCTCCCGCGCTACGCCATGCTGAAATGCAGCGGGTCCCTCAGACTCTGCAGCGCGCGATAGTAGAAGAGAGGTGTGGGCCGCTTATGGGTGAAGGTCAGCCGCTTGAGGAATGCCACCTCCTCAGGCGTCGCCGAGCCGCTGAGGGCGGGATCCTGCAGGAACTTCTGAAGACCGGGCTCCGGCGTTCCGGCCTCCCGCTCGACGAACTCGAATCGCTTCGCTTGCCCGGGGACGACAGTGTGGTTCAGGACGATCTCGAGGCTGAAGGTCGCCAGGTCGATGTCCCAGGATCGCGTCAACGGATCCAGGAACGCAATGCAGTTTTCCGCGGACAGGTGGAGGACATCGGTGTCGAGAAACTCGAGCACGGTGACCCGCGTCTCTTCGTAACTGCGTTCGCTGAGCTGGGCCATTTTCTGCAGCCAGCCGTCGTTCTGCAGCTCGTTCTTCGCCACGCGCTTGACGACGTCCAGCAGCGTTTGCGTGACGAGCCGCTCGAGCTCGCCGAATGGCTGCTGCTCGAAGATCGCGCGCACGTGCGGCGCCTTGTCGGGATTGCACTTGCGCAGCACCAACGCCCGGACCTCGTGAAACAGGGGAGCGGGCTGGTCTCCCAACTCCCGCTTCAACTGTTCCTTGCGCTGGAGGCCGGCGAGTCTGGCCAGCTCCCCAGGGGGAAGCTTCAGGAACCGGTTCATCCGGTCGTAGATGTCGGTGCGGCTCGGCGCCGGAGGCGCCTTTTTTCGCGTCAGCAGCTGCGAGACGTAGGATTCGGTCACGCCAGCGGCCCGAGCCAGATCGCGCTGCTCCAACCCCAACTCCTCCAACCGGCGCCGGATTACTAGAGGCACATCCACGAGGCTTCTCCCGCAGGCTTGGCCTATTTAAC
>DASSIL010000200.1:0-11164 GCA_035691925.1 Gemmatimonadales bacterium | reverse complement strand
AACGGCCTTCCCATGGTTGTTCTCCGAAACATTTTGCCAGCCGTTCATAACGTGCAGCTGAATCGTCAGGGGAGTCGAACCGACCGCCCGGGGTTGATGAGCCCCTCCTGGCGCGCCGAAGTGAGGCTGCCAGGTGAGATGCACGCCGCTCAGGTAATACGGCGTGTACTCGGCGACCAGCGAGCGCGTATACGTCGGATTATCGCGGGAGATCCAGCCCTCCAGGCCGATATAGCTGAAGTACACCCCGCCATCGATCCACAGCGACGGCCCGAGGCGTGCGCCCGCGGTCGCTTCCTGGATGTGGCGACTCAACGTTGCGCCACTTACGGCGCCGACCGCGGGTTCGCTCGCGTAGTTGGCCTGGACGGAGGTCCCCGCCTGCAGCGCGATGCGGCCGCGTATCCGGTCGCCGGTCAGTGCCGCGGCGACGTAGGCCAGGTTGATGTTGAATTCGTCGTGACGCGCCGCCTGCGTCGTGAAGACCCGGTCGAAGTTCGCGGGACGCCCCAAGTCGTAGGCGTAGTAGGTGTCCAGAAAGCCACTCCAGGCCACGTGCCGCGACGAGTCCTGGGTCGTCGCCTGGATGATCGCTGCGACCGCGAGCGCGGCGATCATGGGGCCCTCGCGAGGCTATCGAGCGCGAGGTTCAAGAGGAGGACGTTGACCCGCGGCTCGCCGAAGAACCCGAACTGCCGTCCCTCGGTGTGACGGACGACGAGGGCGTGCACGACCGTCGAATCGAGTCGGCGGGCCCGGGCGACGCGAGCCACCTGGAGCTCGGCCGCCCCCGGCGAGATGTGGGGATCGAGCCCCGAGCCCGATGACGTGACCAGATCGGCCGGGATGCGTCCCTTCACCGCCCCGTCCAACCTCACTTCGCTGTCCACCGCGGCGGCGATCAGCGTGTCGGCCAGCTTGCGATCGGTCGGCCCCTTGTTGGTCCCCGCCGACAGTGTGTCGTCATATCCCGCTCCGGCGGCCGACGGCCGGCCGTGGAAGTACTCGGCACGCGTAAATTGTTGCCCGATCAACCGACTACCGATCACCCGACCGTTCAGTACCACCAGCGAGCCGTTCGCCTGGCGCGGGAAGATTAGTTGGGAGACCGCCGTCACGAGCTCGGGATACAAGATGCCCGTGATCAGCATGAGCAGGACGGTCACGATGACTGCCGGGCGCAGCTGGTTCTTGAGCATTGTCACACCAATCGCAGCAGGACGAGCAGCATATCGATGAGCTTGATCCCGGCGAAGGGCACGAGAATCCCGCCGACACCGTAGATCCAGAGGTTGCGGCGCAGGATCGCCGCGGCTGGCGCGGGCCGCCACCGCACGCCGCGCAACGCCAGCGGAATGAGCGCGATGATGATGAGGGCGTTGAAGATCACGCTCGCGAGAATCGCCGACTGGGCGGAGTGCAGCTGCATGATGTTGAGCGCCTGCAGAGCCGGATACGTCGCCACGAACATTGCCGGGATGATCGCGAAGTACTTCGCCACGTCGTTGGCGATCGAGAACGTGGTCAGCGAGCCGCGCGTGATCAGCAGTTGCTTCCCGATCTCCACCACCTCGATGAGCTTCGTCGGGTTGGAGTCGAGGTCGATCAGGTTGCCGGCTTCTTTCGCCGCCTGCGTGCCGGTATTCATCGCCACCGCGACGTCGGCCTGGGCCAGTGCCGGCGCGTCGTTGGTGCCGTCGCCGGTCATCGCCACGAGCCGGCCTCCCGCCTGCTCGCGCTTGATGAGCGCCATCTTGTCTTCCGGGGTCGCTTCGGCGAGGAAGTCGTCCACCCCCGCCTCGGCGGCGATCGCTGCCGCGGTGAGCTGGTTGTCGCCCGTGATCATCACGGTGCGGATCCCCATGGCGCGGAGCTGGCCGAAGCGTTCCCGCATCCCGCCCTTTACCACGTCCTTCAGGTAGATCACGCCCAGCGCCCGGGCCGATCCGTCGTCGCGCTCCGCCACGACGAGGGGCGTGCCACCCGATCGGGCGATCCGCTCGACCTCGGTGGTCAGCGCCGCCGGCGTCTCCGCGCCGTGCTCGCGCAGCCAGCGCCCGATCGCAGGGGCGGCGCCCTTGCGCAGCTCCAGACCGCGGGCGTTCACGCCGCTCATGCGCGTCGCGGCCGAGAACGGCACCAGCTCGAGGTGACCGTGTTCGCCTTCGGAAAGCGGACGACCCCGCAACCCGAACTGCTTGGCGAGCACGACGATGCTGCGGCCCTCGGGGGTCTCGTCGGGCAGCGACGCCAACTGTGCGCGGTCGGCGAGGTGCTCCCGCGTGATGCCGGGCGCCGGGACGAACTCCACCGCCTGGCGATTGCCGAGCGTGATCGTGCCCGTCTTGTCGAGCAGCAGCGTGTTGACGTCGCCCGCCGCCTCGACCGCCCGCCCGCTCATCGCGATCACGTTGTGCTGGATCATACGGTCCATCCCCGCGATCCCGATCGCAGACAAGAGCCCGCCGATCGTCGTGGGGATCAGACACACGAGCAGCGCCACGAGAATCGGAATCGGCACCGCCCCACCCGAGTACAGCGCGAACGGCTGCAGGGTGACGACCGCGAAGAGGAATACGATCGTGAGCCCCGACAGCAGGATGATCAAGGCGATCTCGTTGGGTGTCTTCTGCCGCTTCGCCCCTTCGACCAGCCCGATCATGCGGTCGAGGAACGTTTCCCCCGGATCGGCGGTGATGCGGATGACCAGGTAGTCCGATAGAACACGGGTTCCGCCCGTCACCGCAGAACGATCACCGCCCGACTCGCGAATCACAGGCGCCGATTCTCCAGTGATTGCCGATTCGTCCACCGAGGCCACGCCCTCGATCACCTCACCGTCGCCGGGGATCATGTCTCCCGGCATGCACACCACGACGTCGCCCTTGCAGAGATCGTCGGCCGGGACCGCCTGGAACGACGCATGGTCCGCCGGATCGCGCAGCCGTTTGGCCGTAGTCTGCGTGCGTGACTTGCGGAGCGTATCGGCCTGCGCCTTGCCCCGCCCTTCCGCCATCGCTTCGGCGAAGTTCGCGAACACCACCGTGAACCAGAGCCAGAGCGCGAGCTGCAGCGTGAACCCCGTGCCGGCCGCGCCGCGGACGAGATCGCGCAGCAGTACGAGCGTCGTGAGCAGGCTTCCCACGAGGACCACGAACATGACCGGATTGCGGATCATGTGACGCAGATTCACGGTCTTCGCGAGCGCGTCCCGGATAGCGCGCTTCACGATCGGCCAATCGAGCAGCGGCCGCCTGGCGAGCGCCATACTAGAACAGTCTCCCGGTTTGCATCAGCAAGTGCTCGACGACCGGCCCCAGGGACAGCGCCGGGAAGAAGGTGAGCGCGCCGACGATCACGATCACGCCGACCAGCAGGACGACGAAGAGGGGCGTCGTGACCGGGAACGTCCCCGCGGACTCCGCCACCGTCTTGCGCTCGGCGAGGAAGCCGGCCAGGGCGAGCATCGGGACCATCATGGCGAACCGTCCGAACAGCGTGCCGAGCCCGAGGAGGGTGTTGTAGTAGTAGGAGCCGCCACTCAAGCCGGCGAATGCACTCCCGTTGTTTCCGGTCACCGACGAGAACGCGTACAGTATCTCAGAAAGGCCGTGCGGACCCGCGTTATTGCGCCCCGTGAGCCCCGCCGGCAACACCGCCGAAGCGGCGGTCAGGACCAGGATCAGGGCCGGGAAGATCAGCACGTACAGCATCGCCATGCGGACTTCCCGGCTCTGGATCTTCTTGCCGAGATATTCGGGGGTCCGTCCCACCATCAGCCCGGCGATGAAGACCGTCAGCACCGCCATCACGATCATCCCGTAGAGCCCCGAGCCGACCCCGCCGAAGATCAGCTCACCCAACTGGATGTTGACGAGCGGCACGAGCCCGCCGAGCGGAGTGAACGAATCGTGCATGCTGTTCACCGCGCCGCACGAAGCATCCGTCGTCACCGTCGCGTACAGCGCCGAGTTGGCGATCCCGAAGCGGACCTCCTTGCCCTCCATATTGCCGCCGGGATTGGCCGCCGACGCCACGACGTCCACCCCACGCGCCGCGTGGACCGGGTTGCCGCGCGCCTCGGCCCAATACGCCGTCGCCACACCCCCGAAGAACAGCACGAACATCGCCGCCCACAGCGCCCAGCCGTGGCGCTGGTTCTTCACGATGCGTCCATAGAAGTAGGTGAGACCGGCGGGAATCGCGAAGATGGCGAACATCGACAGGAAGTTCGTCCACGGCGTAGGGTTTTCGAACGGGTGCGCCGCGTTGGCGTTGAAGAAGCCACCGCCGTTGGTCCCGAGCTGCTTGATGGCCGTCTGGCTCGCGACCGGCCCCATCGCCAGCACCTGCTTCGCCCCCTCGACGGTCGTGACGGTGACATAGTGAGCGACATTCTGAATCGTGCCTTGCTGGACGAACAGCAGGGCCAACGCGAAGGAGAGCGGGAGAAAGAGATAGAGCGTCCCGCGGATCAGATCCACCCAGAAGTTCCCGATCCGGCCGCCCGAGCGCCGCGCGATGCCGCGCGCCAGTGCCACCGCGGCAGCCACGCCGCTCGCCGCGGAGGTGAAATTATGAAAGGCGAGCTGCGTCATCTGCGACAGGTACGACATCGTCGTCTCGCCCGAGTACGACTGCCAGTTCGTATTCGTCGTGAACGACGCCGCCGTCTCGAACGCCTGGCGGTCGACCACCGCCGGCCGCTGAAACGGGTTGAGCGGCAGGTGCGCCTGGAGCCGCAGCGCCACGTAGGTCACGAGCATCGACACCGCGCTGAAGAGCAGCAGCCCGGCCGCGTAGCGCGTCCAGTGCTGATCTTCCTTGGGGTCGACTCCGCACAGGCGGTAGATCACCCGCTCGACGGGCGCCAGCCAACGCAGCGACCCGTCGTAGACACGGAGGATGTACACACCCATCGGCTTGGTGATCGCGAGCACCATCAAGGAAAAGAAGAGAATCTGGAGCCAGCCGTTGGCGGTCATACAGCCTCAGAACTTCTCGGGACGAAGCAACGTGTACATGAGGTACGCGAGAATCGCGACGGACACGAGCAGGGCGAACACCGTTTCGGCGCTCATGGCCGCTCCTCCTCGCCGGTTGCATCACGCCCCAGCCGCTCGCAGCCACGGACGTAAGCGAGCATCAGGCCGAAGAAGGCAACGGTCAGCAGGATGTAGACGACGTCGCGCATTCCAGCTCCTCCGAGTCGGCGATGAAACACCCCGAATTGTGGCCCGTAGAGGCATCAGCATGCCCTAAGGATTCTCCAAGTCAGCATCAAAATTTCATCAAGACGTGAGTAACGCGTTATCTTCGCGCCACATGGCGTCGACTCCCGCGGCCCCGGCCCCCTCCGAGCGCGCATCCGGATTGTCGCCCGCGGCGGCCCGCTGGTCGCGGCCGGACGATGCGTTGCGGCAGGTACAGCTCGACTCGATGAAGCGGCGGGCAACGGGATTTCTGGCGGTCGCCGGCGTCGTGTTCGTCGTCGCGCGGTACTTCGAAGCGACCTATCCCTGGATCGGCTACCTCCGGGCCACGGCCGAAGCCTCGCTCGTGGGCGGCCTCGCCGACTGGTTCGCCGTCACCGCCCTGTTCCGCCATCCGTTGGGGCTGCCGATCCCCCACACCGCGATCATCGCGACGCGCAAAGACCGCATCGGCCGGACGATCGGCAACTTCGTCCAGAGTCACTTCCTTGCACGCGATGTCCTGATCGAGCGGCTGCGCGGCGTACGCCTCGCGGAGCGCTCGGCGCGCTGGCTCGCCGATCCCGAGAACAGCCGCCGCGTCGCCCGTCAGGTCGCCGCGGGGATGGCGAAGGCGCTCGACGCCATCCCCGACGCCGACGTCCGCGAGCTGGTGCAACAGACGGTCACCGACCGGTTGCGCGCGATCCGGGTCGCTCCGGCGCTGGGCCAGACCCTCGCCGTCGTCCTCGGCGGCAACCGGCGCCAGGAGCTCCTCAGTGAGGCGGTTCGCCTCGCGGCACAGGCGGTGGACGACAACCGGGAGGTGGTGCGCCAGCGCGTCAAGGAGGAGAGCCCGTGGTGGGTCCCGGGAATCATCGACGACAAGATCTACCAGCGCATCGTCACGGCCATCGAGCGGCTGTTGCGGGACATCGGCACCGATCCCGATCACCCATTGCGGGCGACGTTCGACAATACCCTGCGGGACTTCATCGACCGCCTGCAGCACTCCCAGGACGTCATCACCCGGGCCGAGGCATTGAAGGATCAATGGCTGCGCGACCCGGCCTTCCTGGAGCTCTCGACACGCCTCTGGGCAACGGCTCGCGCCGCGATCCTGCGCTACGCCACCCGGGCCGAGGAGGGCCAGGCCCCGGGCGCCCTCGAGAACGGCATCGCGGCCTTCGGCGCCTCCCTGGCCGCCAACCCGGCCCTGCTGTCCGAGATCGACGAGGGGGTCATCGGGCTCCTCGCCTCGGCGCTGGATCAGTACCGTCACGAAGCGGCCGACTTGATCGCCCAGACGGTCGCGAGCTGGGACCCTGAGGCCGCGGCGCAGCGCCTCGAGCTGGCCATCGGCCGGGACCTGCAATTCATCCGCATCAACGGGACGCTGGTCGGGGGGCTCGTCGGACTCCTGATCTATACCGTCAGCAAGTTCTGGCACTGACCGGCCCGGTCTCGACCCACCTGGCCGGGAGCCCTCCCGCGTCGTGGCACGGACTGTGAAGTTTGTCGAAGCATGTAGCACAGCGCGACCCATCTGAAGGACGCCCGTATGATCGAAACGACCGTCGACAGCGCCGCCGTCCGCCTGTGGGAGGAATGGCCGGCCCTTTCCGCCAAGAAACGGGTCCGGCGATTCAAGCAGCTACCCCGCCATGAGGCGGACGACTTCTTTCTCAGTCTTGAGCCCCGCGAGCAAGAGGCGTTGCTCCTCTCCCTGCCCCAAGGCGAGCAGCGACTGTGGATGCGCGTACTGCCACCGGACGACGCCGTCGACCTGATCCAGGAGGCGCCCCCCGACGAGCGCGAGCGGTTGCTCGAGCTGTTGGACGAGACAACGCGACGCGAGGTGCGGGCGCTGTTGGCACATGCCGAGGACGATGCGGGAGGTCTGATGAACCCGCGTTTCGCCCGCATCCGCCCCGAGATGACGGTGGGCGAGGCGATCCGGTACCTGCGCAAGCAGGCGACCTCGGTCGAGACGATCTACTACGTGTACGTGCTCGACAACGATCAGACGCTGCGCGGCGTGGTCTCGTTCCGGCAGCTGTTCCAGGCGCCCGAGGAGAAGCTCGTCCGCGACGTGATGGTGACCGATCTGGTCACCGTTCCCGAGCAGATGGACCAGGAGCTCGTGGCGCGCCTGTTCCAGAAGCACAACGTCCTGGCGCTGCCGGTGGTGGACCAAGGCGGAAAGATGGTCGGCATCATCACCTTCGACGACATCGCCGACGCGATTCGCGAAGAGGCCACCGAGGACATCCAGAAGATCGGCGGTGTGGAAGCCCTCGAAGCACCGTACCTGACGATCGAATTCACGCGCCTCCTGAAGAAACGCGCCGGCTGGCTCGCGGCACTGTTTCTCGGGGAGATGCTCACCGCAACGGCGATGACGCACTACCAGGACGAGATTGCCGCCGCGGTCGTGCTGGCCCTGTTCGTCCCGCTGATCATCTCGAGCGGCGGGAATTCGGGCTCGCAGGCCACGACGCTCGTCATCCGCGCGATCGCACTCGGCGAGGTCCGGCTGCGCGATTGGTGGCGGGTGTTGCGTCGCGAGATTGCGGCAGGCCTCGGGCTCGGGTTGATCCTGGGAGCGATCGGACTGTCGCGCATCCTGGTGTGGCAGGCGATCGGTGGGACCTACGGCGTGCACTACCTGCGGATCGCGTTGACCGTGGCGTTCAGTCTGGTCGGAGTCGTCCTGTGGGGCAGCGTCGCCGGCTCGATGCTGCCGTTCGTGCTGCGCCGCGCCGGGTTCGATCCCGCGAGCGCCTCCGCGCCGCTCGTGGCGACGCTGGTCGATGTGACGGGACTCGTGATCTACTTTACGATCGCGAGTATCGTCCTGCGGGGAGTGTTGCTCTAAGACAACTGCGTGAGCGGGAAGCGGTGAGCGGTGAGAAGCCAAGGCACCCAGCTTGGGTACGCCGTTGGTCGGGGGTGCCTAAGGACGCGTGGTTCTGCCGAGTCTGCTCTGGATCGCACGTAACAGCCGCTCGACCCTCCCACCCTCCAGACTCCGGAGCAAGGCTCGATGCAGCGCCGCCGCCGACTGCCAGCGCCGCTCTGGCCGCCGCGCGAGGCAGCGATCCACCACGGCGGCGAGGCGAGCCGGGACCTCGGGAGCCATGTCCCGGAGCGGCGGCGCATCGAGCACGGTGCGCTGCGCGGCGTGCGCCACCGGCGACCCTCCCGGAAACGGCATCCGCCCCGCCAGCGCGAGATAGGCGACCAGCCCGAGCGAGTAGACGTCGCCGCGGTGATCGGCATCCCACGCGCCGAGCGCCTGCTCCGGGGACATGAACTCCGGCGTGCCGAAACGCTTCGTCACTTCCGCCCGCGAGTGCTCCGACGTTTGCAGGGTGGCGATCCCGAAATCGGCCAGATAGGGACGCCCGGTGCTGCGCTGCAGCAGGATATTGGCGGGCTTCACGTCGCGGTGCACGACGCCGATCGCGTGCGCCTGGGCGAGCGCGTCGGCGATGGGCGCCAACACGGCGACGGCCGCCGTCGGCACGAGCCGCCGGCCGCCGGCGAGCAGCGTCGCGAGAGAGCGTCCGGCGATGTACGGCATTACGGTGTAGACGACCTCGCCGGCGCGCACGAAGTCGTAACAGGCGACGATGTGCGGATGCGCGAGCCGCGTCGTGATCCACGCCTCGCGGCGGAAACGCTCGCGGTGCTCGACCGATAGGCTGAGACCGGCCGCCAGCACTTTGATGGCGACGCGCCGCCGGCCGCGCCGGTCCCACGCGAGGAACACGCTGCTCATCCCGCCACGCCCCAGCTCGCGCTGGATGTCGTAGCGGTCGCGCACGGCGGCCAGAAGACGCAGACGCTCCGCGTCGTGCGTCCCCCGACCGGCCGCGGGCTCCTGGAAGCGAGGCAATGCAGCGCGCATGTCGCACCCGTACAAGGCAACCGCCATGCCAACGAGTGCCCGCACGCCGACGCCCGTCTGAGCGTCGCGGCTGTCCGCTCGTGGGACGAACGGTCCCGCGTCCGGTCACCGCGGACCCGGGACCCGCCCTTGCCGAAGGCTGAACCGACGGATCAGCTTATCGTCAGTTTCGACCGGTAGCTTGTCCTGTTCCGACATTCAGAGATGAGGAAATGCGAATCGCTCGCTCGCTCCAGCTCATCGTCGTGACCAGCCTGCTCAGCGCCGCCCCGGCGCCGGCCCAACGCAGTGCCCGCGGCGTATACGTGAATGTGGGGAGCCTGAAAACGATCAGGGACTTGAACACCTCGGGAACCGAGTTTCTCAGCGGGGGCCCGATCCTCGGAGGTGGACTGTACTGGGAACCGTTCCCAACTGATTCCTCCCTGAGATTCCAGGCAGATTTCGTCTGGAATCGCGAAACGCTCCACACTCCCAAGGCCGGCTCCGGAACGAAAGTCGACCTTTCCCTGGTCGGGATCAACCTCGATTACATCTACTGGGCGCACCGACGGTGGGCGCTCACGTTCGCAGGTGGCGGCGGGGCCGCTTTCCTGCATGTCTGGGACACGACCGGAGTAGTCCGCGCGAGGCCGTTTGCGCGTTTTGGCCTCGGCGCGCGCTACACGGCCAATCGACGCTTGCAGTATTTCGTGCAGACCTTCGGCTTCCTGTACGACCTCCGGAACTTTCCGGCCAATAGCGTGCTCGGGCCATACAGCCGCCGGCAGTCGGCCGTCGCGATCGGCCTCGGCGCAGCCTACGCGCTGTGACAGCGGGCGCGCGCCGGTTTTCTTTCGGAAACATCCTGCTCTGAGGAAGGTATAGACCTCGTCCCTTCACGATCGAGCATCGCCATGACCCCAGCATGCAGATCTCGTCGCCTGATGTGGATCGCCCCGCTCCTCCTGATTGTCGCCGCGTGCCCGCCCAAACCACCGACACCGCCGCCGCCCCCCGGCAACACCGGTCCCGAAGCGCTGGTGGGCTTCGATAACCAGAGCAATGGCGCGGTCGCCGAATCGGTCCACGACGCCGACCGAGAAGCATTCGATGAAGCCGAGGACATCGCCGACGGCCTCGGGCCCCTGTACAACGCGCAGGCGTGCCGGGAATGCCACCAGAACACCGTGTCGGGCGGTGCCAGTCAGGTGGCCGAGCTGCGCGTGGGTCACAACGGGCCGGACGGCAAGTTCGTGAATCCCGATATCCCGATCGGCCGCGGCACCACCGTCGTCCAGGGTCGCACGCTCGTGAACGACCGGGCGATCTGCCCCAACGCGCAGTTCCCCGACTCCGAGATCCAGGAGCGCGTCCCCGACAGCGAGCGGATCCGCACGTTCCGGATCTCTCTGAGTCTCCTGGGCGACGGATTCGTGGAGGCGGTGGACGACACGACGCTCCAGGGAGTCGCGCAGCGGCAATGCACCGGCACGCACGGCAAGATCTGCGGTCAGGCACTGATCGTCCCGATCATCGAAGCGCCCGGGACCACCCGCGTGGGCCGGTTCGGATGGAAGGATCAGCACGCCAGCCTGTTGTCGTTTGCGGCCGACGCCTACCTCAACGAGATGGGAATCACGAGCCGCCTGCAGCCCGACGAAGTGACGGCGATCTGCAACACCGTTGCCGAACCGAACAACCAGAACGATTCGACCGGCATCGCCGACATCGACCGCTTCGCCCGCTTCATGCGCGCCACCAAAGCGCCCGCCCGCGATACGATTCAAGCCAAGACGGCCACGGCCGTGCTCGGCTCCACCCTGTTCGACTCGATCGGCTGCGCGACGTGCCACGTCCGCACGCTGGTGACGGCCCCTGCGGGGACGGTCATCAACGGCGGTCTCGATACCGTCCCGGCCGCGCTCGGTGCCAAGACGTTCCACCCCTTCGGCGACTTCCTGCTGCACAACGTGGGGACCGGAGACGGCATCGTGATGACGATGCAGGAGCACTACGGGAAGCGGGCGCTGCAGATCCTGTGGCGGAACTACTCGCGTCCGGAGTTCGACAACACGGC
>DASSIL010000199.1:0-2272 GCA_035691925.1 Gemmatimonadales bacterium | reverse complement strand
CTGGCGCACGCCGTGGGGAGACATCAACCGCTTCCAGCGGCTCGACGACTCGATCGCCTCGCACTTCGACGACGCCCGGCCCAGTACTCCGATCCCGTTCACGTCGTCGATCTGGGGCTCGCTGGCCGCATTCGGTGCTCGGCCCTATCCCAACACCAAGAAGTGGTACGGGACCTCCGGGAACAGCTTCCTGGCCGTGGTCGAATTCGGCGACAGCGTGCGTGCCCGGGCGGTCACGGCAGGCGGCGAGAGCGGCCAGCCCGGTTCTCCGCACTTCAACGACGAGGCCGAGCGATACGCGACCGGGAACCTGCGTGACGTCTATTTCTATCGCTCGCAGCTCAGGGGTCATACGGAGCGAGAATACCATCCTGGCCGCTAGGCTTCTGGAAGAACCCCTCACATCCGCTTCACCGTTGGTTTCTCTAGGGCGCCCACCTTCTGATCCAGAGCCGTTATCGGGTTCCTGGCGGGGGAGGCGGCAATGGAGAAGATCCGCATCGAGCAGCACACCTTTGCGGGCGGCATGTGGTTCGCCGGATGGCTGTTCACGGTGGGGTTCCTGCACCTGTCGTTCTGGAAGGCGGTGCTCGGGTTGATCGTGTGGCCGTATTACATCGGCGTCACGCTCAGCTCGCTGCTGCCGCATTGAGCATGAGGGCGTGGCAAGTCGTCCGTCGAGCGCCGTGGGTGCTCGTGGGAGCCCTGATTACTGTGGCGTTGGGATGGGGGCTGTGGTTCACGATCGCCTGGGGGCGGTACGGACAGACGAGACCCCGCGCCGCCGACCCAGTGCTCGACCGCTTTATGCCGACCTTCGAAGTGGCCGAGCGGCACGAGATCGGAGTGCGAGCGCCAGCAGCTGTGACCTACGCCGCCGCGCGAGACGTCGATTTGGAGCGCTCCGCCATCGTTCGCGCGGTATTCCGGGGCCGGAGCGAGATGCTCGAGGGAACGGCCGCGGAGCGTCATCTGACGCTCGGTGAGCTCCAGGCGATGGGTTGGGGGATGTTGGCGGAGGTGCCGGGGCGCGAGCTCGTCTTCGGCGCGGTCACTCAACCCTGGCGCGGAGATGTACGCTTCGAGTCGCTGGCGCCCGATTCGTTCGCCGCTTTCCATCGTCCCGGCTACGTGAAGATCATATGGACGCTCGCTGTCGATTCGGCCGAGTCCAGGACGTCGCGATTCCGCACTGAGACGCGGGTGATGACGACCGACGAGGCCGCGCGGACCCGGTTCCGCCGCTACTGGGCGCTATTCTCGCCTGGCATTCTGCTGATCCGCTGGCAAGCCATCCGTCTCGTGCGCGCCGACGCCGAGCGGCGCTTTCAGCCGTGAGATACGTCCCGCCGCAGTGGCGTGTGGCGTTCCCAACCGTTTTCGTCGCGCTGCTTGCCCTGGCGGGAGCGATGATCGTCGCTCTGCTTAACGGTACGCTGTGGGCCGCAGCGGTCTCTGGCGGTGCCATCGCGGGGGTTCTGCTCGCCATCTCGTGGGCCATGAGACACTTCGTGCCGAGGCTGTCCGCGGCCTTCTTGGGAGGAGCGGCGGTGCCGGCGACGCTCCTCTGGCTTATGAGCCCCGGCTCCGGAGTCGGTGGCCTGGCGGTCGCGGGGGCGGTGTTCGCCGCCTGGTTCCTCCTCTATGACCTCGGCGTGACCGCCAGAGCCAACCGCGAGACGGTGTCCGAGGTGGTGGCGCTCGGCACCAATGGAGGCGGCGGTCGCGCTCTGATCGTCTACCACTCCACCCACGGCGGCTTTCAACCTCTGGTTCAACGCGCCCTGGCCCAGGGCCTGCGGTCGCAAGGTTGGCGGGTCGACTTGACCACGGCGAGCCGCGCGACACCGACGGATGTGTCGGGCTACGATCTCCTAGTCCTGGGGGCGCCATCCTACAACTGGCAACCCGCCCGACCGGTGCTTGCCTATCTGCGCCGTCTCGGTGATCTCAAAGGACTGCCGGTGGCCCTGGTGATCTCCGGCGGGGGGATGACCGACCGCGCTCGGGCGATCCTTCTCGATGGTGTGGTACGGGCGCACGGCCGGATCTTGGACACGATTGAACTTTGGACGGCCCGGCCGAACGTCGGGCAGCACGGGTCGAGTGATCCGCAGGAGATCATGCGCGGCGCCGGCGCGCGCCTCGCGCTCGCGGTGGCGGGTCCGCGAACGGTCGTGAGATAACCCGGCCTCGCCTTGGAGCGACACATGGAAGACGCTTCGACCGGATTCCCGGGGACTCTCGACATCGACTATCCCGATCGCGAGCT